>DWVR01000003.1 GCA_019120125.1 Candidatus Phocaeicola excrementigallinarum
CTATAACCGTCTGCTTCATTGTAGCGTCATTGTGGAATTGAAAAATGACGAGTTCCGCCACGAGCACATCGGGCAACTGAACGCCTATGTCAGCTATTATGCAGAAAACGAAATGCAACCGGGAGACAATCCTCCCGTGGGAATTTTGCTTTGCACCCATAAAGGAAAAAAGATGGTGGAATATGCTCTTGGCAGTATGGATAACAAACTGTTTGTTTCGACCTATAAACTACAATTACCCGACAAGCAACAATTAGAACAGTTTATCATAAAAGAATGTCATAACGACTGATTACCTCAGATCAATACAAAAGCGGAAGAATATCGCAATGACTGTTCTTCCGCTTTTCTATTTTTACTTCTGCTTCAACAGATGCGCCAGTGCCGGGTCATTCTGTATGCGCAGCAACTCATCGGCGACAATCTGTTTCACTTCCGCCTTGATGCGGTTGTAGTTCTCCTGTATCATCTCTTTCATGCAATCGTTACCGTTCTCGTCCCTGAAATCGGTAATGACAGGAATAGGCCTGTACGCCTTCTCCTCCCGCCTGACCTTTTCGGAGTCCACCACAATCTCGCAGTGGAAAATCTTTTGTTCAATACGTTCGCTGAAGTTATCAGCCACAGAGCCGACAAACATACCCTGTGTCAGTCCTGATATCTTGCTTGCCGGAATAAGGCTGTCCATCTGCGTGTTGATAGAGGTCGAAATATCCTGTCTGTTTATGGAAATGGACTGCCGTTTCTGCAAGACCTTTCCGAACCGCTCCGAAAGGTTCTTCGCCGTTTCGCCAACCACTTGACCGCTAAACAGATTGCCTACGGTGTTCATCACCACTTTCGCTTCCTTGTCCCCATAGTCACGCACCAGCTGCGAGAAATCCTGAAAGCCCAGCAGCACGGCAACCTTGTTGCTTCGTGCAGTGGCAATGAGATTGTCAAGCCCCTTGAAATATATCGTCGGCAACTCATCTATGATAATCGAAGATTTTAGCATCCCTTTCTTGTTCACGAGTTTCACTATACGGGAGTTATACAGACCAAGCGCTGCGCCGTAGATGTTCTGACGGTCAGGATTATTGCCGACACACAACAGTTTCGGCTCTTCCGGATTGTTGATGTCGAGCGTGAACTCGCTGTCGCTCATCACCCAGTACAGCTGCGGTGAAATCATCCTCGAAAGCGGAATCTTGGCGGATGCTATCTGCCCCTGCAACTGCTCCGCAGCACCGCCCAGCCACGCATCCATAAACGGACTCAAGTAGTTCTCCAACTCAGGATAACTCGTCAGTATGGGGAAAATGTCCTCGTACCGTCTGTTCAGGAATTCGACAGCGTGCGGAAAGGTACAATACTTGCCGTTCTGGTATATTTTGAGATACCAGATAATTGCCGCAAACAGGATTATCGGCGACTCGACGAAAAAATCGCCCTGCTTCTGCACCCATGTCTTGTTGAGGTTGAGCATGATGGTATAGGCACTTTCGTAAGCATCCGTAATGTCCTCCATGAAATCCGGATGAATGGGATTACAACGATGGCTCCGGCGCGGGTCGTCGAAGTTGATTACATAGAATTTCGGCTTGACCTTATAGCCGTCCAGATGGTTGAGCAGGTGGTTATAGGCGATGGTGGACAAGTCCGCAAACTTGAAATCGTAGATATACATTGAGTACCCCTTTTCAATCTGCTGTTTGATATAGGAGTTTACCACGGCGTATGACTTGCCGCTGCCCGGTGTTCCGAGAACGATGGAGGCTCTGAACGGATTGATAATGTTTATCCAGCCGTCGTTCCATTTCTTCTTGTAGTAGAAACGGGTCGGCAGATTGACCGAATACTCGTTCTCAATCAAACGTGTCTCCTGCATGAAGCTCTCGTTCTCGTTGTTGAAAACATCGTCCATCAGATTCGTTTTCAACAGTCGGCTCATCCAAGTCCCCGCCATCAGCAGGCACACATATCCTGTGGCGACAGCAGCCGTATAGAGGGCAGTGTTTGCTGAAACCGGCAAAGGCAGCTCCAATATCCACCAGTTCAAGAAGAACAGGACAAGCCCGGCTCCGAACACCGTCCAAATCCTTGTCCATGTCATCCTCTCGTTCTTCACGCCCTTTGTCCCCAGACAGGAGAGTGCCAGCAGCACGAGCGCAAAAAGTTTCGTGTAGAGCATGGAACGGAACAGTCCGGCGGTGCGGTCAAAGTTCATCAGGATCCTGTCCACCACGCCGATGTTCACTTCCCAAGCGAGTATCGCCCCGTAGCAATACCAATAAAGGTGCATGACCACCAATAAAATACTTACAGCCCGCAGAAAATCCATGATTTTCGCCAAGGCTCTCAAATCATCTTCCTGTTGCATAAATTCGATTTTCAGATTTTACGTTGATTTTTCTTTTTCTTCTTTCTCCTGAGACTACGGGCAAAGGCTTCCTCCTGCGCTTCCGTTCCGGAAGTATCGCCGGAGAGCAGGCCCAATCCCGATGAATGTTCCCATTCG
>DWVR01000028.1 GCA_019120125.1 Candidatus Phocaeicola excrementigallinarum
TCTTCACCGCTCAGCAGCTGAACCGTGTAGTTGTTCACATTCATATAATCCGCCTCATTCACGGCACGGGAAAGAAAACCCGTTTCCGTACGGATATCCAGAGAGATTGTACCTTCGCCGGAAGGAGTCAGTTCCTCGTCCGACGAGCAGGAAACGATGAACGCGCCCGCACACAGCAGCACGCCACCCAACAAATACTTTTTCATATTTACCATATTACTTTAAAATTAGTCATTTTCACGGGTGCAAAGTAACAACAGTCCTGAAAAACGCACAAGGTCTATTTTTATTATTTTTGTTCCGTTTTTTACTATGATTATTTTTCCCCAGCCACAAACCGCCGATTTTGCAGGTTTTATGCAAAAATTATAGCCGGACTTTTAGTCTAAATTTAAAATTTGATGTTTTAGAGCAGAAGCGGGAAAATGAAGAGAGAAGTACCTCCATGTATCCATTCTGGATGCAGTGGAACCGTAAGACCGCACGTTTTATGAAAAACAGGAAACATTGCGGTGGAATTACAGCGAAATATAGCTTACACATAAAAACATACTTGCCGCGGTTTACAAAAACAACAAAATTTCGTATTTTTTCGCCTTTGCAGCAAAATAGTCCATGGGAGGTTGTACGGCTGAATGGACGGAATACAGGGTAAAAGAGAAAAGCAGTCAAAACTGCTTCGGGAAGATGTGCTAATCGAAAAACATGTCATATAATGACAGTTTTTCCGATTAGATCGGCGCACTCACGAATCCGAACAAGCTGGCGAACACGTTCCGGAGTGAGAAGAAATCTTCCATATCATACGATACGGTCAAGGAATACATCGACTACCTGTGCGACTCATTCCTGGTCGAAAAGTCCACGCGCTATGACATCAAGGGGAAGCGGTATATCAATTCCCCATACAAGTATTACTTCATGGACTTGGGATTGCGCAACGCCCGTATCAATTTCCGTCAGTCGGAAAGAAGTCATCTGATGGAGAACATGGTTTATAACGAATTACGGATACGGGGGTTCAATGTGGATGTCGGTGTCGTTCCGGTGGTGCTGACCGATGACAACGGCAGGCAGCAGCGTGCCAGTCTCGAAGTCGATTTCGTCTGCAATCTGGGAAGCAGGAGGTATTATATACAGTCTGCCTACAGGATGGAGTCTGACGAGAAGATAAGACAGGAACGTGCCTCCTTGCTGAAAGTGAACGATTCGTTCAAGAAGATTATCGTTATCGGAGAAGAAAGTCCTGTCATACGGGATGAAGCAGGCATTACAACCATCAGTATTTTCGACTTCCTACTGAAAGACAATTCACTCGAATTATAATGGAACCGAGGTTGGTGTCCTTGATATTGGCGAGTATAGTGGTAGGCTTGTCCTGTCTGACCGGATATTGGCAGCGGAAAGCCGGGGATGCCGCATTTGCCGCCGCCCTGTCGGTGGACACCGCTTCCTGTCATGTCATGTTCATGCCGTGCAGCAACTGGATAAAGTACGGCCAGCGGTTCAAGCGGCTCGAATGAAGAGTGAAGAGTGATGAATGAAATCTTTGTGGGACTCTACGCCCTCTGTGGTGACTGAATCCAAAAAGATTGTATATTTGCAGGACAACAAGCAATTCAGAAGAACTCTATGGAAAAGGAACTGCCTAAAATCGACCTGCCGGAAAACTGGGTCATCGGGACGGACATCAACAAGGACCTGCTGAGCCTGTACACCAACTATCCCGTGCGGCTGAGATGCGAGATTTTCGTGCTCTGCCTGGAAGGGACGGTGGAAGCGTCGGTCAACCTGAACCACATCACGGTGAGAGAGAACAACTTCGTGACACTCACCCCGGGAAGCATCTTCCAGATAAACAGTATCGAGGGGAATCTCAATATCTATTTTCTGGGCTTCTCGTCGAAATTCATCGAGCAGAGCAGCCAGTCGCACACCATACTCGACGCCATCTATTTCACGATGGGACGCCCCGTGTTCCAGTTGCGCCCCGAAGGCGCCAGGCTCATGGAACAATACCTGCGTTTCCTGATCGGCATGTACGAGTACTTTCCCGACAAGATAAAACAGGACATCGCGCCCAACCTCTATGCCGACATCCACAAGGGCATCTCCATCATCTATAAGAGTCACAGCACTGAAGAGACGGTATCCATCTCGAAAAGCGAGCAGATTTTCCGAAGCTTCAACCAGCTGGTGATGCAGAACTACATGCACAACCGCAACGTGGCATGGTATGCGGAGCAGCTGGGCATCACGCACGCCCATCTCTGCACCACGGTGAAGCAGGTATCCGGCAAGACGTGCGTGGACATCATCTCGTCGATGGTCATCATGGACGCCAAGTCGCAGCTGAAATCCACGGGCCTGTCCATTCAGGACATCTCCGACTCGCTGAGTTTCGCCAACATGTCGTTCTTCGGAAAGTACTTCAAACGCTACGTGGGAATGAGTCCGCTGGAATACCGGAACAACGGATAAGGACTAAATGAAGAGTGAAGAATGAAGAATGAAGAGTGAAGAGTGAGGAATGAGGATGTATGAGACATGTGATTGAAAAGATGAGAGAGGCATACCCACTGTCTGACGAGACGGTAAGGACATTGCTTGCCTGTGTGGAACGGTGCCGCTTTCCCAAGAGGCATCAGCTGGTGGAGGCGGGACGTTACTGCAGATACGCATATTTCATCGAACGGGGAATCACACGGTCTTACTGGCTGGTGAACGGCGAGGAAATCACCACCTCGTTTGCCGGAGAGGGTAGCATCGTGTTCAGCATGGACGAGCTTTACTATAATAGAATCAGCGAGGAATATGTGGAGACCCTGGAAGAGACGGAAGCCTACCGCATCAGTCTGGACGACCTGCGGCGGCTCTTCGAGACCAACATCGAGATGGCCAACTGGGGACGGGTGATCCACCAGAACGAATACCGCCGCCTGCACCGCTCGCACAAGGAAAGGCTCACGCTCCCGGCCGCCGAACGCTACGAGGCCTTCACCACGCAGTTTCCCGAAATAGCCCGACGGGTGCAGCTCGGCTACATCGCATCCTATCTGGGCATCACACAGCCCACATTAAGCCGGTTGAGAAAAAAATAACCCACTCACGGTCTTTCCATCAGTCACAGTTGTAACGGAAATGAAAGCGCCGTGCAGCCAGCCTGCTTTTTTGTCGCAGGACAAATATTTTGAGCGATAATATGCCTACCTTTGCAGCCGAAAAAAATTTAACACCATGAACAAACCATCTTCAGCCGCATTTGCGGACACCAAACCCCATTACGAGCTCCTCGACGGACTGCGAGGAGTGGCCGCCTTGCTGGTGGTATTCTATCACATCTTTGAAGGACTGTCGTTCGCCGCCGGAGGCACGGTCATCACCACCATCAACCACGGTTACCTTGCCGTGGATTTCTTCTTCATCCTTTCCGGCTTTGTCATCGGCTATGCCTATGACGACCGTTTGGGAAAGACAATGAGCCTGGGAAGCTTCTTCAAGCGCCGTCTGATCCGCCTCCATCCCATGATCATCATGGGTGCCCTGTTGGGAGTCATCTTTTATTGCATGCAGGGATGCGTCCGCTGGGACGGCAGCCATGTGGCTGTTTCCATGATCATGCTGGCCCTTCTGTGTGCCATGTTCTTCATCCCGGCCGTACCGGGCGCAAGCTATGACATACGCGGCAACGGAGAGATGTTCCCGCTCAACGGTCCGAGCTGGTCGCTTTTCTTTGAATATATCGGCAACATCCTTTACGCTCTCTTCATCCACCGTCTCAGCAACAAGGCGCTGACGGTGATGGTGGTTATCCTGGGCATCGGCCTGGCAGGATTCGCCCTGTCCGACGCGGCAGGCTACGGAATGATCGGAGTGGGCTGGACGCTTGACGGAGTGAATTTCATAGGAGGCATGCTGCGGATGCTTTTCCCCTTCTCTTTGGGGATGCTGCTGTCGCGCCATTTCAAGCCCATGAAGATACGGGGCGCATTCTGGATATGTACCGTCGTGCTGGGCGTACTGTTCTGCGTGCCTTACATAGAAGGCAAGGAGCCGTTCTGTCTGAACGGAGCCTTCGAGGCCGTATGCATCCTTTTCATCTTCCCGGTGCTGGTATGGATCGGTGCGTCGGGAAAGACAACCGACAGCCTCTCGACACGCATCTGCAAGTTTCTGGGTGACATCTCCTACCCTCTCTATGCCGTACATTACCCCGTGATGTATCTTTTCTATTCCAAGCTGATAGAGGACAAGCACTACACGTTCGTTGAAATATGGCCTACGGCCATACTTGTCTACATCGGCAGTATCGTACTTGCCTATGCCTGCCTGAAACTTTACGATGAGCCCGTCAGACGCTCGCTGGCACGGTTCCTGCATACGAAAAAATCCTGACACCCGGATTCAGGCAAACCATATTCCACCACGGACTACACAGATCCGACTTTTAGACTGACTGAAATCAGCATCCGTGTAGTCCGTGGCGGAAAAACAATCATTCCGGAAGCACCACCACACCGAGTTTCTTGCGGCCGTCCATCTTCACGGAAAGCGGTTTTTCAAAATGTACCCACCGTACAAACCTGGTTTCCTCCACCGCCGGCATATTGTCGAGTATCGCCATATTATAGATTCCCTCGTTGATATAAGCATTAATGGTGAAATACCCCACACCGAATGATGTCAGATTCTGGAAGAAGTGCGTGCCCTGGCTCGGGTCGACACGGTAGTTGGTCAGTCCCGCCTCCACAATGACACGTGCCGCCGAGATGTTCGGCCATTTCACCGGAATGCCCAACCAGGTGTCGCTGCTTCCCCAACGTCCGGGGCCCACCAGTACATAATGCTTGCCCTCGTCCAGGAAACGGCGGTTCAGTTTCTCGATGTCGTAAGCGATCAGCTGGTTGTTGGCCGCGGTGTATCCGTCGGACTTCACATAAATCACATCCTGAATATCATCCATCACTCCGTGTCCCAACGAGTTCTCGCTTTTCAAGAGAAGCCTGTCGTCCGGAATCAGGGTAAGGTCCTCGTCCAGGTCGGCTTTCACGTCCACCATCGGACGGATCTGCAGCATGTAGAATGTGCCGGACCGGGTCTTGTAGTCAAAGTTCACCGCAAACTCGATCTCCACCGGCCGGCGCATCTCTCCCTGTCCGTACTTCTGCACCAGCTGCAGGATACGCGCCAACGGGAAAACATCGTGCTGAAGAATATTGGCGAAAGTGATCAGCTTCCGTCCACCGGGATAGATCCCGTCGCGGATAATCATGTCATACGGATCGAAAGTCGACGCGATATAGTTGAGCGAGCCGTCCGCCTCCGCATCCTTCACACTCAGTTTCAGCAGGTTGAACCCGTCGTCAAGCGAGAAGTCCTGTCCCAGATTATTCAGGTCGAGGGCATAGAAACGGGTCTGCGTCTCGCGCAAGGCGATCTCCATCTCGCTGGTCTGCAGCACCTGGGTGGGATGATAGGGACAGACACGCAAGGTCAGTCCCCCGTCCACAATGTATTTTCCCAGTCCCAGTGCCAGACTGACAATGCCTTCTTCCGCCTGCTCGTCGTTGATAGGATAATAGTTGATGGACCTTGCCACACCCGACACGGCGGGATAATAACGGTTGCCATACTGCGTGCCCACCACTTCCTGCAGGATGACCGCCATCTTCTCCTGATCAATCACATTGCTGGTGGCCTGCATGTATGCCTTACTGTCCTTATAATAGACCGAGGCATAGACTCCCTTGATGGCATCGCCCAACATGCGGAGCATCTCGTACTTGTCATCCAGATACGGAATCATATAGGTGGAATAGATGCCTGCAAAAGGCTGGTAATGCGAGTCCTCCAGCAGGCTTGACGAACGGATGGCGATGGGTGACTTCACGGCATTGAAGAATGTGAAGAAGTCCTCCACCAGACGGTCGGGAAGTTTGGCACGCAGAAAAGCATGCAGGATGGTCTCGTCATCCGCATCACTCAACGCCACCTGGTAAAGCTGGTTGGAGTCCATGAACTCGTCGAACACATCCGTACAAAGCACGACTGTCTTGGGTATAACCACCGTAGCGTTCTCGAACTCCTCAAACTCGGAATGACGTTTCAGCATGTGGTCGATGAAAGCCAGGCCTCTTCCCTTTCCTCCCAAGGAGCCTTCTCCAATCCGCGCGAAATTGGAATAGCGGTCGAAACGGTCGCGCTGGAACACGGCCACCACACCCTGGTTCTTCATCTTCCTGTATTTCACAATGGCATCGAAAATAATCTGCCGGTGCGCGTCAATATCCTGCAGCGACTCCCAAGTGATCTGCTTCAGGAACTCCGCCACCGGAAAGATGGCACGCGAATAAAGCCAGCGGGAGATATGGTTATGGCTGATATGATAGAAAAACGACTCTGCCGGAATGGAGAACAGCACATTCTGAAGCTCTTTCAGATTATGCACCCGAGCCACCTCCTTCATGGTATCCGGGTCGCGGAAGATGAAATCGCCGAAACCGAAATTCTGCGAGACGGCCTCACGCAGGTCGACATCCATCTTCTTGGAGTTCTTGTCAATGAAATGCGCGTTCAATTCCTCCGCATACCTGCGGTTCTCCTCTTCTGATGACTCCAGAATCAGGGGTACGAAAGGATCGTGTTTCCGGATCTCACGCAACAATTCCACACCAGCCAACGGGTCTTGCACTCCGTAGACAGGGAAACGCACGTCAGAAATCACTCCAAGCACATTGTTCCTGTATTTCTCATAAAGAGCCAACGCCTCTTCATACGAACGGGCCAACACGATTTTAGGACGGCCGCGCATCCGCAATGTGCGCTGATGGGCGTTCAGGGCCTCCGTCGCAAACTCCTGGCTTTGCTGAAGCACGAACTTGTAAAGGTTGGGCAACACGGACGAATAGAACCGGACGGAATCTTCCACAAGCAGGATCATCTGTACACCCACCTCCTCGATGTCGTGCGCCAGGTTCATCTTGTCCTCAATCAACTTGATGATGGAGACAAGCAAGTCATTGTTCCCCAACCAGCAGAACACATACTGGAAAATGCTCAGGTCTTCATGTTCCATACGTTCCCGGATGCCGTGCGAGAAAGGTGTAAGCACCACCAGCGGAATATGCGGATATTTTTCGCGTATGGCCCGGGCGATATCAAACGAATCACTGTTGTCGGAACCCGGCATACAGATCACCAGATCGAACATGGTATTGTAGAGCTGCTCCCAAGCCTCCTCCAAGGTAGACACCTGGGTGAACCGCGGCGGATAACGGAGGCTCAGGTTCATGTATTCATTGAAGATTTTCTCGTCGATACGTCCGTCGTCCTCCAGCATGAAAGCGTCGTAGGGATTGGCCACCAGCAACACGTTGAAGATCCGCTTGGTCATCAGATTGGCGAACTGCGTATCCTTGAAATAAAGTTGGTTGAGTTTTATTCGCAAAGCATTAAGCATGGCTTTTCATATTTTAATCGGTTAATTGTCAGCAAAAATCGGGATTTTCATTGACATTTGCAAATTTTTCATCGGATAGAGCATACAAGACCAAACAGCGGGGCATGGGAACGCTGCTCCTCGCCGGAAGACATCGCCTTTCATTTTATCATAAATTAAGGCAAATGCCCGGTCGAATACTTGCCGGAGAAGAAAAATCTTTTATCTTTGCAAAGAGAACGATTTCAATTTGTCACACCTTAAAACTATCTGAAGTATGAACATCAGCAAAATCATGTCATCCCTGGAGGCAAAGCATCCGGGTGAATCGGAGTATCTGCAGGCGGTAAGGGAAGTATTGCTTTCCATTGAAGATATCTACAACCAACATCCTGAGTTCGAGAAGGCGAAAATCATTGAAAGACTGGTGGAGCCTGACCGGATATTCACCTTCCGTGTCACTTGGGTGGACGACAAAGGTGAAGTGCAGACCAACCTGGGATACCGGGTACAGTTCAACAACGCCATCGGCCCATATAAGGGCGGCATCCGTTTCCACGCCTCGGTGAATCTTTCCATCCTGAAATTCCTGGGATTTGAACAGACTTTCAAGAATGCGCTGACCACCTTGCCCATGGGTGGAGGAAAAGGAGGGTCGGATTTCTCTCCGCGCGGCAAAAGCGACGGCGAGATCATGCGCTTCTGCCAGGCATTCATCCTGGAATTGTGGCGTCACCTGGGACCTGACATGGATGTGCCTGCCGGCGACATCGGGGTGGGCGGACGCGAAGTCGGCTACATGTTCGGCATGTACAAGAAACTGACACGCGAGTTTACAGGTACGTTTACAGGAAAAGGACTGGAGTTCGGAGGCTCATTGATACGTCCGGAAGCGACCGGTTTCGGGGGGCTTTACTTCGTGAAACACATGCTCGACAAGAAGGGTATTGACATCAAAGGCAAGACAGTGGCCATTTCCGGATTCGGCAATGTGGCATGGGGAGCCGCCACCAAGGCTACCCAACTGGGAGCGAAGGTAGTCACCCTGTCGGGACCTGACGGATATGTGTACGACCCGGAAGGCATCAGCGGGGAAAAGATTGACTACATGCTGGAACTGAGAGCCTCCGGCAACGACATTGTGGCTCCGTTTGCCGAAAGGTTCCCAAGCGCGACCTTCATTCCGGACAGACGGCCTTGGGAAGTGAAAGCAGACATCGCACTGCCATGTGCCACACAGAATGAGCTGAACGGCGAGGACGCGGCCAACCTGATCAGGAACCATGTGACCTGCGTGGGTGAGATCTCGAACATGGGCTGCACGCCGGAAGCGATTGACGCTTTTATCGGACACAAAGTCATGTACGCTCCAGGCAAGGCGGTAAATGCGGGAGGCGTGGCCACATCAGGACTTGAGATGAGCCAGAATGCCATGCATATAAGCTGGACGGCGCAGGAAGTGGACGAAAAGCTGCATCACATCATGCACAACATCCATGAGCAATGCGTGAGATACGGCACGGAACCAGACGGCTACATCAATTACGTGAAAGGCGCGAACATTGCCGGATTCATGAAAGTGGCCCATGCCATGATGGCCCAAGGAATTGTTTAACAACATAAAAGTGGAAAAAAAGTGACCGAAGGAGTGGGAATGGAAATTTTATTTCCTATATTTACACACCTTTTTAATGAAAATAATCTCGTTTAGTTGTATTTGTATTTTGTATTGTAGCTTGCGCTATCTGCCTGTGAAGGTCACGATAGCGCATTTTTTTGCTCATAAAAAAAGAGGAACCGCAACCGGATCCTCTCTTTCGGGGTGACTAGTGGGACTCGAACCCACGACATTCAGAACCACAATCTGACGCTCTAACCAACTGAACTATAGTCACCATGTC
>DWVR01000029.1 GCA_019120125.1 Candidatus Phocaeicola excrementigallinarum
CGTGTGGTCAGCGCAAGATTTACAGATATTGAATACCAAGCGGTAGAGAAACGCAGGAAAGATGCAGGCGTTTCCCTCAGTAGGTTTGTACATTCCGTATTGCTTACGGGGAAAGTTGTACAGCGTATCAGCAAGGCGGATGCAGACGTACTCCGTAAATTGGCAGGGGAAGCCAACAACATCAACCAGCTTGCCCATAAAGCCAATGCCGGAGGATTCGCAGGAGTAGCAGCCGAACTGATGATGTTGAAGAAAAAGATAGTCCAAATCATAAAACAGTTGTCCGATGATTGGAAAAATAAGTAAGGGAACTGGATTCAAAGGCTGTGTTAATTATGTATTGGGCAAGCCCGATGCAAGACTGCTGACAGCGGAAGGAGTATTGACGGACAGTATTCAAACCATTACGGACTGTTTTCAAACCCAGCGGATGATGAAGCCGAATATTCGTCAGCCTGTGGGACATATCTCACTCAGCTATGCGCCCGAGGATACTCCAAGAATGACGGATGAGACGCTGGTAAGTCTGGCAAAGGAGTATATGAAGAAAATGGGAATCAGAGATACCCAGTATATCATTGCCCGGCACAACGACCAGAAGCATCCACACGTTCACATCGTTTTCAACCGTGTGGATAACAACGGACGTACTATCAGCGACAGGAACGACTGTTATCGGAATATCAAGGTTTGCAAGGAACTGAAAGAAAAGTACGGACTTTATTTTGGTAAAGGCAAGGACAGGGTAAGAACACATCGTCTGAAAGGAAGCGATAAGACGAAGTACGAGATTTACCATGCCGTCAAGAACTCGTTAGGCAAATCCAATAGCTGGAAACAATTCATTTCCGAATTATCCAAGCAGGGAATAAAAACGGAGTTCAAGTATAGGGGCAGGAGCAATGTCATACAAGGCTTGTCCTTTATCAAAGACGGCATTACATTCAAGGCTTCGGATATTGACAGGAGTTTCAGCTATTCAAAATTAGACAGACAGCTGAAAGAAACCAACAGCCACTCCCAACGGAGTATCAGAATGGCAACCAACGGCAGCCACCAACCTGCAATGCAACATGAAAATACCTATAATTCAGGTAATGATGTAGTGGAAAGCATTGCCGGAGCGTTTGGCGGACTGTTCAATCCTGCACCCAACTATGGTGACGAGAATGCGGAAGCAGCTTTTCAACGGAAGTTGAAAAAGAAGAAAAAGAGAAGAATCAACTGGTAATCACTCAAAAACAGACACGAAAATGAAAGAAATGGAGAACAACGATTTCATCCACACGCTGGATGCGGTATATAATCTCTGTTCCGAAATTAAGGAACGGATAGTTTCGGTTGAAATAACTGATGAAGAAGAAAGCAACGATGGAATTATCCTGCTTTCCGATAATCTGCAACGGCTTCAATCTGAAATAGCGGAAATGAAAGCCGGACTGTCTTCCGACAAGGATGGACGGGATAAACTTCGCGCTGCCATAAATTTGCGGTTGAAAGAAATCAATGAAGTGTATTCGGCATTGAGTACAACTAACGAAAGAATCTTTGCCGGGCAGGAACAAATCAGCAAGGAATTGCAACGGATTCAAAGTCTGAAGATTCAGAATGACCATACACACGTTATTGACTTCAAAACTTCCCGACCGTTTCTATGGCAGGTTGTCATGGCTATGATAATTTTGCTTCTTTTGGTCGGCAATGTCTATCAGTTCAAGCGGAACATGGATTTGTCTGACAATGACTTGAAGTACCGTCTTATAAAAATGTACGGTGGTGTTTCTGGCAATCAATTGGATACGCTGGAAGTGGTATTCTATCGTGACAGGGATAAAACCGTCATTAGAAACATCCGTAATGAAGTGGAGGATTTTGAGTACCGCACACGAGTAAGGGCTGAAAAGTTGGAAAGAGCAAGACTGTTGCAGCAGGAAGCGGAAGAGTTAAAGCCATAATTTCTTAGAAATATATTATAACGTGAGTTCGATATAACATATTCGACTGTATATTAGTAACATAATGATAAAGTCATTAAATTATAGTGCCGAATTGTAACTGATTCTATATATGGAGGGAGTACGTATAACATGTAAATTGAATAAATTCGTGCCCCCTCGCTGGAAAAGTTACAGATTATAACTATAGGACCTAAAAGAGTCGTATCAAACTATGTTTTGAGAGATGATACGACTCTTTTTTTGTCTTTAAGAATGTTCAAGTTTCAAATCAAGAGTTCATATAGGCTAAATTTGAGTTTGCAATCTCAGTAATCTTGGTTTAGCATCTTGCCTTTCCTATAATTGTTTTTCTAAGTATTCTCTAAGACCGCCAATGAGTAATCGTCATGAGCAATTAATCCTTTACGAATTAAAGCATTTAAGTGGCGATGAAAATTTGTTGAATGCCCAACGCAATTTAATAATTTCCCAAGTATATCACGTTCAAAATGGATGGAATGGATGTTTTTTGCCGCTCTGATATAATTACTATTTTTTGTACAATAAGATTCTGCAATATTCAATTCTTGGGCGAACTCTTCATAATGGGCTATTTCATACATCATTAAAATATAATGTGCCAATGCATCACTCGCAACAAATACAACAGACTGTTTGCCAATATTAAATACGCCACTCTTAAAACCATCTTTAAGAGGTTCATCCTTGCAATTAATTAAATAAGGTGGTTTGTTAAAGTCAGCCAATGAAGTGAATGAATGTTGTAATTTATGTGTGATATAGTTGTAATGGAAAGCTACGCTATCACCAAAACTCATCCATTGGCACTCATTTTCCGATGTCTTCCATACGGCAACTATAGTGGCAAACGAACCCTCATTGTAAAACTTGTCTAGCAAAAGTCCTCCTAATTGTTTGGCATCTGTTTCGCATTCATTATAAAAAGGTTCCCAAATTTGTTCAATCCATATATCAAACTTTTCTACATTTTCTATTGGAATATCCGGCAGATGTGCAAGTAGGTACTGTGACCAACGCTCAGCAAATAAACCTCCTCCTCCAGCTCCATCTGAAATGGCAATTCGTTTTTCTTTTGCTAAAACTGCATCTTCGTTAATACAATTCTGTTCAAATTTTCTAATGGATATACACTTGTTTTTCATTGATTTTGGTTAATGTTGGTTGGTGTTCCTATATCCATAAGTTTGATTAATGTGGTGGCATCCGCATTCACGCCCATTGCCACATGCCGTCCCTGACGATTATCGTTTAAATACTTCTCAATATCAGCATTGTAGCGTAAGGGTAACAGACTCGATATTTCAAAAAGAGTTTCTGCATAACTATTACCATTGAGTTCTCGTTTATCTATTGGGCAAATTATTTCTTCGGAGGACTTGCTTGCGGTGAAATGGATATTGAACAAGATTACATTACCGTCATTGGTGAACATGGATTTCAGCTCATTGGCATTCTGTAGAATAGTGTCTTTACTTGCACCATTAAACTCTCCGTCTGTGATATTAATGATAGTAGGAGGATAGCAATCTTTTTCTTTATGTTGTTCCATCCATTGGTCAAGTAGTATTTTTGCGCGCTCGAAAGCTTTATGTAGATGCGTCCAATTACCATCGTGACGTGCTTCTACCCACTGAACTTTTTCTACTTCTTTCTCTACAGTTCCTTTTCGAGTCCTCTTTTCTTCTCGTATAGTGATTTTTTTATACGGATTGTCACGTAACTCTTCTGGCGAAACGAAATCACGACCTTTCAAACTTCCGTTCCATCCGCTGTATGCCTCTGTTCCATATCCGATGACAGCAATGTCATAATAATAGCGTACTTCGTTGGATTTAATACAACGTAACACCAATTCATTGATTTGTCTGTTTACGATACGAGAAGTTGCTTCTGCCATTGTCATTTCTTCTCCAAACAATATTGTTTTTTTTTGCATGCTAACAGAATGGTCTACAAGGAAAATGAATGCAGTAGGCGTATTGCGAGTAATTTGTGCAGTATAAGCTGCTTTGCTTTGAAGTTGATTAGTCTTATTGGAAACAGGAATGCCGAAATTTCCGATGTTCTTAATGTATTGCAAAGGAATATGGTTCTTAATAAGTACCTCTGCTTGGTAGTACATTTGTTCTTCTTCAGGTAAATCAAAATGTTTCTTCGCTTTTACGGCATTAAAATTTATATCCTTAAAATTGTCTATTTTGCCTCCTATTTTAGCTCTGTTTTTGGTAGCATTGCGGTCTGCATATAATGTTTCTTGCCAATAAATCACCTCCGGGTCTATTTCAAGAATGACAGGATTTGAAATACGTCCATCGTTCATAGCAGCATACATCATAGGATGCTGTGTGACGAAACTCACACGTACAAAATTCTGCAGCCCATCTCGTAAATCCAGAGTTTTGGATATTTGACTTCCACCTGTTTTTTCTATTTTGATACCTTTCGAATCACAATCTGCCCATGAGTATAGTCCACCATTTCTGATTATGGATTCTAAATTATCACGATCTGTAAAGTGGTATAATTTCTTTATACCATGTTGTTCGAGTATAGCCTTATATTCTTGCCAGTTTGTTTTCTTTTCCATATTTATTTTTATTAGTCAAACAATGAAAGTTGTATCGTGGTGTTATCAGTTGGGGTGCAAATTCTGTTTGCCATATCATTATATGGATACAAACCTTCCACGTATGCCTTAATCAAAAAAGCATGCGAAAGAGGTTTACTTGCATCTTCCACATCACTATTCGTTTCATAATCGAGTAGTACAATTGTCTTTGTATAACTTGCTTCACTTAAACGCTTAATGATATTTTCAACTTTATGCTCCAACACCCAACGGTAAGTGGGGATATATATCAGCTTACGTGCTTCAATATACCCCAAAAGTTCTGTCCCCTCAACTCCCTTGCGATGTCCCAAGGGGATGCCGTATTTTCTGACTGTCCGTTTAATATTCTTCATTGTATCGTTGAAAAATAGGTTTGTATCCACATCAACGGTTTCAAACACTTTTAAACCTTGCCAAATGGCTTCCACACAAGAGGCTGTCCAACCTTCGCTAAAAGGTACAGGAATGTCATGGTGAGGATAAAATGGACTTAATTTCACTAGTCCATCTTTTGCCTGTGAAGTAACATCGGCGATGATTGCATCTGGATATTTCTCCAAAATACTTTCAGACTTCTTTCGTTTGGAGGCTATGATAATCATTTTATTATTAATTATTTTTTCTTGTTTCCTAAAGCATATAATTTGTTGAACTCTAAAGAAAATCTAGTAGCTAACTGGTTGTCATTCTCAGTTATATTAATATGCTCGGCATTTCTTAACTCCGCATTGTCTGTCCAATTATAACTTCCACTAATAACTATCTGGTTATCAATAACGCAAAACTTTTCATGCATTATGCCACCTTGTTCGCTCCTAACTTTTACCGCATTCAAACCAGAAATGTCTATACCATGTTTCTTATTTATGCCATCGTTATTTATAACAACACGAACATCAACTCCTTGATTTTTCTTTTCTATTAACTTTTTATACAGGACATCATTTGTAAACCAAGCAACGGCAACAACTATAGATATTTGTGCCTTGTCTAAAGTTTGGAGTATATCATTTTGTATTTTTTGAAAAACGGCAGTATTTTTTATAATAGGTGTTTTACAAATTCTCAAACCGGTAATTTTAAAAGACCCATCATTGTTTTCTATATTATATCCACAAGCGGAAATAATATCATTTATTTCTTCTGCACATTTTTCTTTCAAAGTAGCTTTTGAAATTACTTCTTCTATTAACGAGGAAAGACCTTCATTTCCATTCATCTTTTTTAATCTGTCCTCAGCGTATGTTTTTTTTGCTGTGGTTTGTCCTTCCTTAATTGGTGGAAGCCCATTGGCATATACATCTCGAAAACTGCCATATTTATTAAAAATACTGATAAGTTCTCTTCCTGTAAAGTTTGCACCATGTTTTGTATGGCCAGTCATATATGGCGCTAATTGCTGTATTGCATAGTCATCCAATTTCATAATCATTAGTTTTCTTAGATTTCTTCTATTAAATTTTTGAGATAAGCAGGAATGAGTTCTGATATATTCTTCATTCCTTTAGATACTATTATCTGTTCCAAGTTAAAGCACCAATAAAAAGCCGTTTCATCTATATATTCTAAAGATTGTGGTAACTTTATTTGTCTCACAGTTTTCCCAAAAAAAGAATTTGCGCCTAAAAGTTTTACCCCATTAGGGATACAAATATTTTCATCATGTCCCAAATAAGAAATAAGTCTTTTTTCTTTTATATCATATAGTGTGTCGTTTAATATTTTAATTCCGTCAGAAAGAGATATTATTTTTAATTCACTGATTCCAGCGAAAGGATTATCTCCTATACCAATAACTGATTTAGGAATAGTTATTTCTATTATGTTCATTTCACTAAAAGCTCCCCCCTTGATATATTTTACTCCATCGGGAATGTTTACGGTATCTTTTCTCCCAAAATATCGAATAAGTGTTTTTTTATCAGCTGAAAAAAGACAGTCATTTTCAACTATAAAACTCTTGGATTTACATATAATATTTAAAATACTCGCACAAAATACATTACTGCCAATTCGTTTTAATGAACTTGGCAAATATAGAGTTTCTAAATAATGTCCATCTATTTCATTATACAAATCATTGAAACATTCATTGCATAATATTTCTGTACCTTCTCTTACTGCAAATTCTTTCCCATAAGTACCCCAGTAGCGTAAGAATCTTTTTTCATCAATACTATATATACCTGTATTACTTTCACCGACTGATGAAGGCAATTCATGATGTTGTATATTGACTACATCAATCATTTGGTATAGTCTGTTATATTGTTCTAGTTTATATTCAGCATATGAATCGCCGTTATATGCCGCTTTAGAATAATATTCAAAAGATTTTGATATATCTTTTTGAACTCCGTTTCCACGTTCATAACAAACTCCTAACATTAATTGTGCATAGGTGTCATCTTGTTCTGCTGCTTTCGTCCACCACTTAACGGCATTTTTATAGTTTATTTCTAAGCCTCTTCCAAAGTAATATTTCCATCCTAATTTAGATTGGGAAAGGGGATCTCCTTGTAATGCTGATTCTTGATAGAGATTTGCCGCTGTACATTCGTCTCCATTCTGATCGTAAATATAAGCTAGCCATGATGTTGCATGTGAAAAATTTATTTCATGTCCTAAAGAAAAATATTGTTTGGCTTTTACATTATCCATATTTAATAATTCTTCTCCTTTACGACAAATAGCAAAGCCAATTTTATTTTTCTCTAATTTGTCTATAAATAGGTTTTTCTCATTATTAAAATCATCTCCATAAAAATAGCATTTGCATAATCCACAAGAAGCTTTTATATCTCCTAATGAAATAGCAAGTTCATACCATTGTATAGCCTTCGAATAACTTTTAGGGACATAAATTCCATAATAATATAAATCTCCTAATTTTATCATTGCTTTAGTATCACCTTTATGTGCTGCATGTATTAATTGTGATTCCTTACGAGTATCAAATGCAGAGTTATCAGATAGTAAGCTGCTTATAATTTGTCTATCAAGCCTGCCAAAAGAGGATACCATTATATATGCAGATATTAATGGTGCAATTCGCTTATCTTCTAAATAATTGTCAAACTGTCGAATAAAATCAATATTGTTTGGTGTTAAATATTTATCAATAGTTGATGGATGGATTGATATTACTTTTAATAATAATAATATTAGTACCGCTGGATAATCATCAATATACTCGTCAAAGTCATCCATACTTCGACCTCTATATTGAAACATAGGAGTTCCTTGTTCACGTGCTTTTTGTCCGAACATAACTGGAACAAACATACCATCATAATCTATTAAAACGATGCTTCCGTCCGATTTGATGATAATATTATCGGGCTTTAAATCGCCATGCGCAATATGCTGTGGTAATAACCAACAAATAAATTTCTGAAAATCGTCAGCTAACTTTCTCAATTTCATTTTATTGTTAATTATACTTTGTATATATTCTTCCAAGCATAATCCTTCTACCCAATCCATAAGAAGAACCGGAAATTCAGTTTCTTTTGTTTGTGTAGAATCCACAAACAATTCTTTTTTGTAATAAGTAACAGATATTAAATAAGATGGCTTTTTATAAGTGTTTAAATATTCTGTTATCGATCTATATGATTCTTCACGCCCCTTTTGTTCTCGAAGAAAACATTTAAGTGCATAATAGTTGTTCCCGTCCGTCATTTTGAATACCACGGCAAAGTTGCCGCTGCTCATTATAGGAGAACCTGCATCATCCAAAACAGGACGAAGATTTTTAAGTCTATCGAAATTATCTTCTGCAGAATGGATAGCTTCTATGTATTCGGATATTAAAGGATATTGCATGGCATTACTACTTGACATTTAAAATAAATTTCTTGATGTCTTCTTCCGAAGGCAGTTCTATCATATACTTCTGTACGAATATATTCGGGTCTAATCCGGCAGTGGCGTATTTTACCATCGTATCGCCCTTTTCGGTGCAGAGCAGGATGCCGACGGGCGGATTGTCATCGGGCTGCATCACTTCCGCCTTGAAGTAGTTGAGGTACAGGTTTAGTTGCGAGGCATACTCGTGGCGGAACTTGTCTATCTTCAGTTCCACAATGACGTGGCATTTCAGGATGCGGTGGTAGAACACGAGGTCGGCAAAGAAATAATCCCCGTCTATCAGGATTCGCTTTTGGCGGGCTTCGAAGCAGAAGCCGTGTCCCATTTCCAAGAGGAAACGTTGCAGGTTGTCAAGAATGGATTGTTCCAAGTCGCTTTCGGTGACCAAGGCACGGTCGTTCAATCCCAAGAACTCCAGTGTGACAGGCGTGTTGATAACGTCTTTGGGCTGCAACGGCGCGGCTTGCTGTTGCACCAAGGCGGATAGGGCTTCCTTGTTCCTTGACAATCCGCTGCGCTCGTAATAGAGGGAGTTGATTTGCCGCTCCAATTCCTTATACGACCAGCATCCACGAATGGTTTCCATTTCATAAAAGGCTCTTTTTACCGGGTTGTCAATCGTGGATATAAGCATCAGATTAGAATATGTGAGCTTGTTAAAGAGTTTGTCAGCCGGAATTATCCATCTTTTTGCATCATCCAATTCGGCGGACGGCATCCGCCGAATGTTTGTCGCAGATTCGGCGGACGGTAACCGCCGAATTGGTTCAATGAATTCGGCACTCAGTGTGTGCCGAATTTGACTTTGCGAAACAATGTATTGTGCGATAGGCTCTTTCAGTTGCGGGTAAACAAGGTACAATCGTCGAAACTCACGAAACCTGCGCTCGTTCAGCCCCTTGACGTTCAGCCGCTGTTCCAGCTTCTTCAACAGTTGTTCGCCGTATGCGGCACGGTCTTCACCGTTCTGTTCAAACTCTACGATGTAGCAGCCCATGAGCCAGTTGCGGGCGGTCAGGGCAAGATTTACAGCGTGTGCGGCTTGCGCCTGCAACGTGCTTTGTATCGTGCTGATATGTTTTACTAATGCTTCAAAGTCCATAGTTGCAAAGATAATCCTTTTATTCTTAAAACTTTAATTCCGGCAGGCTGTTTATCGCTTCCTCCTTCAGTTTGTCCACCGCACGGGTGTATTTCTCCGTATGTTTCAGTCCGCTATGCCCTAAAAGGCTGGCAACCGTCTTGATGTTCGCCCCATTGTTGAGGATGTTCACGGCAAACGAGTGGCGGGCGCAATGCCAACTGATGTGCTTGTCTATCCCGGCTCTTTTCACCCAACGCTTAACTGATTTACAACAACTTTCATAAGAAGGCAAGTTGAAGATGAGAACATCTTTATTGCCATCTGGCGGTGTCCCCACAAGCGAAAGAATCCCGTCATTGAGCGGAATGACCACCCCGCTGTTGGCTGAATGTCCTTTGGTTTTGGTCTGCTCGAACTTCAACTTCTTGTTGGAATAGTCGATATTCCGGTAAGTAAGGTCTTTCACATCACAGAAGCGCAAACCGCAATACAGACAGAAAATAAACGCGCGTCTTACGTTGGGGTTCTCGTTCTCATAATGACACGCTATCAACCGTTGGATTTCCTCCGGCGAAAGCACGTCTTTGCGCAATATCTGGCTGTCCACCTTGCAGGTAACGCCCTTGCACGGGTCTTTCAACATCACATCATGGTCAATCGCATAATGGATTACCTTCTTGAAACGCTGGAAGATGCTTTTGGCTCCTTCGCCCATACTTCGCGATTGCAGATAAGCTACAAACTGCTCCATCATGTCCTTTGTGATAAGTTCGGGCTTGATGCTGAACTCATACATCGGATAATGCTCATGCAAAAAATCCTTGAATCGGCTTAGGGCGATTTGCACCATCCGAATGTCCTTCTTGGTGTAGTCATTGATATAGGCTTGAAAATAATCCAAGAAATTCACGTTCCGGTCTTTTTTCAGGCGATACCCCAACATGCTTTCCTTGAACTCCTGTTCACGTTCCGCACGTATTCTTATGGCAAGTTCCAAAGTTTCCTTGTTCTGCTGGCGTTCCGCAGGGGTACGTGGCTTGTCTATCAGATACAGGCTGAGGTTCTCTTTTCGCCTGTGATGCTTGACGGAAAACTTGGGTTTCCCTTGCATCTTTCCGCTATCGTAGTACACCTGATTACCGTTTTCGTCCAGCACAGGCTTTTCCTCCCTGCCCAAATAATACTCCAGATACAGGCTGATTCTGCCATCCGAAAGCTTATTTTGCTCCAACTTGGGGTTCTCTTTCGTTTTATTTTCTAATTTTGCCATCGCTTAGAGGTTTTATCCCGATTCTGATACCATAACCGGGAGATTGCACTAAATAATTGATTTCCTTTTGTTTTCCGATGTTGCAAAGGTACAAAAGAAATCGGAATTTCAAAGCGTACTAAAAGTGTACTGAATAACAGAAAATGGGCAAAATATGGCAAAAATGGAGAAAATAAGAAATGCGCAAGTTGTTGATAATAAGGAAGATAAATTCTTTTATTTTCCTATGATTTCTATGGGCTGTACCGGGTCTGGGTACAGGATAAAAGCTAAGTGTTGAGTTGTCAATCACTTGGCTTTTTTGTTTATGGATATTCCTGGTTGATTTCTTGTTTTTTCCCTTGTCTGATAAAGAATATAGTAAGTTATGAGGAAGCGGATTGCGGAATTGGACTTTTTGAAATGTGTGTTCATCTTGTTGATGATAATCTTTCACTTGGTGTATATCGGAGATAAATACCCGTATGCCAAGGCGTTGGTGTATACATTCCACATGCCGGCCTTCCTGATAATTTCCGGTTATCTGATGAATGTTGGGAAGGACATACGCTCTTTTCTCCGTATGGTTTTCTGGATATTCGTTCCGTATGCCGTAATGGAGAGCGGATATGTGGTGATGTCGTCTGTATTGCCGGTGCGGGGTGGGGTGGAGGAGCTCAGTCTGGGAGTCTGGATTGAGAAACTTTTTCTGCATCCTGTCGGTCCTTACTGGTACCTGCATACACTGATGGTTTGTGGGTTGACTTATTATGCCGTTTCGCGCGCGTTTGCTGGACGGGGTGGGGTATTGTCGTTCTTGATTGTCGTGGGGGTGCTTTTTGCCGTTGAGTCGGAGATTGTCGGTTTGGTTGTCTTGCCGAATGCTTTGTATTTTCTTGCCGGTGTGGCTTTGAAGCGAACCTCAACAGATTTTCTTTCGTTTTTCCGCCCGTCTTTTTTGGCGGTAGTCCCATTCGTATGGATTGCTGCCGACACGTCCAATCTTGTGATGGCGCATCTCTCAGGCGTGGCGCTGACTTATCTGTCTGTCAGTCTGTTGCTTGCAGTGTTTCGCCGGTTGCCGGACAAGGCGGTGCGCTTTTGTAGCTATATCGGCTCCAATACGTTTATCCTATTGGTATTCTCTCCTGTTTTCACAATGTCGGTCAAACCGCTTGTGCCTGTCCTTTCGTTCGATCCCACAGGGATGGTCTTTTTGTGCGTGGCTTTATTCATAACAGTGGCAGGTAGTCTTGGTATCGCTTGGGTGATGGACAAACTTCGTCTTTCCACTTTCTTTTGGGGGAAGGCGCGGATGCTTCAGCCTTTCTGTTGACAGATGTCGCGACATATTGTCAGCTCTGTTCCTGTTGGCACTCCGTTTGTAGCTGATCAGGTGTATTTCGATAAAACAATTAAAAACATACAATTATGATTTCAGAGAAATTACAGAACGCGATCAATGACCAGATTACAGCTGAAATGTGGTCATCTAACCTGTATTTGTCAATGTCTTTCTACTTGCAGAAAGAAGGTTTCAACGGTTTTGCATCATGGATGAGAAAGCAG
Organism: Candidatus Phocaeicola excrementigallinarum; assembly: GCA_019120125.1. Classification (GTDB taxonomy): domain Bacteria; phylum Bacteroidota; class Bacteroidia; order Bacteroidales; family Bacteroidaceae; genus Phocaeicola; species Phocaeicola excrementigallinarum. Next base: position 12,366 of record DWVR01000029.1, read on the forward strand.
TCGCAGGAGGAGTTGCAGCACGCTTATGATTTGGCTGACTATGTCGCAAAACGTGGGGGTGCGGCAAAAGTGGACAAGATTGATGTTGTCCCTCAAGGTTGGGGCAGTGTGTTGGAAGTGTTTGAGCATGTCTATTCACACGAGTGTCATGTCTCGGAACTGATTGACGAGTTGGTCAATGTGGCTTCGGCTGAGAAGGACAAGGCTTCTCAAGATTTCCTGTGGGGGTATGTCCGTGAACAGGTGGAAGAAGAGGCCACGGCTCAGGATATTGTGGAGAAACTGAGAAAGTGCGGTGATGGTGCCGGTATTCTTTATCTTGACGATAAACTGGGTTCCCGTGAATAAATGGGTAGTTGATTGCGTGGAGGATATGGATCATCCTGTGGCTGGTGCCGCAGGATGATTTTTTTTGTCAAAAGCTCATGCTTTTTGTCATAATGTCGTAACTTTGCTCCAAGTTATAACTTTAAACATCTTACACAGAATGGGGGACATGATTTTGCGGGGATGGAACTGGTGTAAACGTTTCCGTCATCGCCGGGGGTATGGAGTGCATTCTCCGTCCGATTTCTTTTTCATCACGAATGTTGTGTATGAGCAACATCCTTTTTATGCGTACAGCTCTCTGCATCATTTGCGGAGAGTGGTGGCGTTTTTGCCCCATTATCGTGAGAAAGTGGACAAGTTTCTGTTCCGTCTGGTCAATTACCTGCGCCCTTCTGTTTTGTTTGATGTGGGCACCGGTAGTGGCATCAGTGTCCGTTACATGATGGAGGCACGTGCCGAAATGTCAGTGTATACTTTTTCCGACAGTTTGCATGATGCGGTGAAGCGTATTCTTATGTCGAAAGAGTCTGTGGTCTGTGCGGAAGGTGACGCCGTGGAGGAAATCCGGAAGCTTGTTGGCCGCGGTATTGTCCCGGATTTCGTGCATATTGCCCATACCTCTGATTACGAGAGGATTTTTGAGACCTTGGTGCCTTTTGCAAAAGGAAGCACTTGTTTCGTAATCGGGAAGCCTTATCTGAATGAAGAGAAGAAGTTGTGGTGGAAGAAGGTGGTTGCGGATTCACGTACCGGAGTCACTTTTGACCTTTATGATGTAGGTATTGTGTTTTTTGACAAGAACCGGATAAAAGAACATCGTGTGGTGAACTTCCTGTAGGGGTGGTATGTTTCTTCTATAAAAAGAATTTCTATGGAAAAAAGCAAGATTTATACAAAGACCGGCGATGGAGGGATGACTTCATTGGTAGGTGGGGTAAGAGTGCCGAAAAGTCATTTGCGTCTGGAGGCTTATGGTTCGGTGGATGAGTTGAACTCTTTTCTGGGTCTGCTTGTGGCAGAGGTGGACGACGAAGCTGTGAGGGTACGGCTGTTGTATGTCCAGCATAAACTGTTTGCGTTGGGAGCCTATCTGGCCACTGACCGTTCGCAGACGGAATTGAGTCAGGCAAGTCTGTTGTCTGATGAGAGCGTCTCATCTCTGGAAGAGGACATCGACAAGATGGATGCGGGACTTCCTCCGTTAGGGGGATTCATTCTGCCGGGAGGGAGCCATGCTTCTGCATTGTGTCAGGTATGCCGGAGCGTTTGCCGGCGTGCGGAGCGGAGAATGCTGGCTTTGGAAGAGGCCGGATCGTGCGAGCTTGACATGAATGTGAAACGTTTTATCAACCGATTGTCTGATTATCTGTTCGTTTTGGCAAGGAAGTTAAACTATTTAACAAAATCGGAAGAAATTTATTGGGATAAAAGTTGCGAATGAGGGAATTTGTTATACTTTTGTGCTTCAACAAGGCAAAATGTAAAACTTTAAAAACTGAAACAGCATGTATTGGACATTGGAATTGGCCTCTAAGCTAGAAGATGCTCCTTGGCCGGCAACAAAAGACGAACTGATAGACTATGCCATGCGTTCGGGTGCTCCGCTGGAAGTGATTGAGAACTTGCAGGAAATGGAGGATGAAGGTGAAATCTATGAAAGCATCGAAGATATCTGGCCCGATTACCCGAGCAAGGAAGATTTCTTTTTCAACGAAGATGAATATTGATAGCCTTCAGATAGGTTGAATGATTGAATGTCAGCGCGATGAACAAAGAAAATTTGTTTGTCGCGCTGGTGTTTTATGGTCTTTTAAGGTCCGGTTTGTTTGTGCAAGACTCATAATTGGTACGGAGGTGTGTGAGTATCATTGATAAGTATGGTTTTTCTTTTTGTTCCTATCGTATTGGGGTGTGCAGTCATATATAAACATGACAAATTGTCTGGGAAAAACGTCTAGGAGTTTTAATCAAAACATCTTGACGTTTTGATTAAAATGTCTTGGCGTTTTGTTTCAAATGTCCTGACGTTTTTCTTTTTGCTTTTTCTTGCTTGTAACCAAGTGTACGGTTTTATTGTAAATATCTTGTTCCCAGTGATTTATGGTGGGCTGTCATTTTGTCCTAATCACCCCGTTCATAAGGGTGTTTTCCTTTGGAAATTTGTTTTTAAGGGAAACAGGCACTATCTTTGCCTTTGAAAAGGAGAATACATTGAATTTTAACGGGTATTTTTATGAAGAAATTTCTGATGGTTTCATTATGCGTATTGGCGGTCAATACGGCATGTGCGGATAGTGGCAAGAATAGTGACAAAATGGAAAAAGCGAACAGTATGGAGACAACCCAGAACGGCCAGGTGGTGCATCTGACCAAGGCGGAATTTTTGGAGAAAGTCTATAATTTTGAGAAAAATCCTGACGCATGGAAGTATGAAGGCGACAAGCCGGCTATTGTGGATTTCTATGCGGACTGGTGCGGTCCTTGCAAGATGGTGGCTCCTGTCCTTGAGGAGTTGGCTAAGGAATATGCAGGACAGATTGTGGTCTATAAGATCAACACGGACAAGGAGCGGGAACTCTCAGCGGCTTTCGGAATACGGAGCATTCCTTCCCTGTTGTTTATTCCAATGGAGGGGACTCCGCAGATGGCTCAGGGGGCTATGCCCAAGGCTGAACTGAAGCGTGCCATCAATGAGGTGTTGTTGGGACGGAAATCTGAATGAGCAGTCCTTAAAACCGGACACAGAGACACAAAGGTACAGAGCTTTTATATTCTCTGTGTCTTTGTGTCTCTGTGTTTTAATACATTGAGCTTTTATACCGGCTATTCCACAGGAGTGAGTGTAGCATGGTAAGTGGAGTCAGAAAGGTAGAGGCGGACGATGTAGTTGCCTGCCTCTGCGGTCAGGTTGCCTCCGTTCAGTTCCAGTGCCTCAAGGGTTCCTCCCAGAGAGATGTCCCAAGCTCCGTCCTGACGGAACTTGAATTCTCCTCCTTTAAGTTCCACTTCGGTTTCCAAAGTTCCGCTTTCCTGATTGTATGTGAGCGGAACATCTATGTCCCAGCTGCCTGTGGCGTCTCCAACGATTCCCCAGGTACATGTCTTGGCTGTGTAGGTCAGACTGTTGGTGTTTACGTCTATCTGATAGAATCCCGGAGTGCTTACGGTAATGTTTCCGCCGCCGGCCTCCAGTTTGCCGCTTCCGCCGCCATAGTTCGTGTCGTCCCATGAAGTGGTGGTCATGAACTTGAATTCTTTGTTCAGCCATACATAGCCGCGGAAAATGGTCCCGGCATCATCGGTGGCTGTCAGTTTGGGCGCGCTTTCGTTGTTGGCCCATCCCTGATGGTCGCCTACTACATACAAGACAACCGGCTCTGCTGATACTTTTTCATAATAGGGCAGGATATGGATTTCTGCCGGTTCGGAATAAGCCTCGTATCCGGCTGCGGTACTGATGGTTGACATGGTCCGTACGTAGACAGTCTGTGCGGTGGTAGGAAAATTGTCTTCATCATACCATCCGTTCAGAATGATGAGCGCCCTGTTCAGTTCAGAGGCGCTTACCGGCAAGGTGGGTGTCGTGTAAGTGGTTTCCAATGCAGCATACGAGGCGGCCTGTCCGTCGGTCGCGTCCGTCCACGTATTATCCATGCTGATTTGTACGGAGTATGTCAGGGCCGCAGTATATCCGTAGTCGGGTGTGGCGCAGCTCCAGTCAAGGGTCTGTAGACTTTTCAGATTGTATGTGTCAGAAGATACATTCATCAGAAATGAGTCCGGATGTTGTATGGTGGGATTGTCATCCCGGTCATCTTGGCAGGATGTGATGGTCAGCATGCCTGTCAGGCAATAGGCTAGTATATTCAGTTTTTTCATAATCGTTCCGTTTTTTCGGATTGATATCCGTCGTTCTGTTTCAGGTTACTGTTCACGTTCAGGTCAGACGATGGGATGGGGAAGAGGTTGTAGGTGGAGTTTACGGATGTGCCGTTCTGTACTCCTCCTTTCCAGTCCCAGGTATATTCTCCTCCGGTGAAATATCCGTAGCGGATCAAATCGGTACGGCGCTGGCCTTCAAAGTAGAACTCACGTGCTTTTTCGTCCAGAATCTGGTCGAGTGTTATAGACGGGAGTTCATCGGCATGGGCACGGCGGCGCAGGGTATTGACAGCTTCCAGTGCGTCGGTCTGCGGACCTCCATTCCGAAGGATCGCCTCGGCCAAGGTCAGGTAAGCCTCGGCTGTGCGGAAGAACGGACAGTCGGTGTCTACCCAGGTCGCGTCGGAAGCCGGTTGGCCGTCAGAGCGTACATTGGTCCATTTGGCGATGGAGAAACCTTGCTTGAATGTGTACGGATCGGCTATTTCCAGCGTGCGCCCGTCATCGCTTGTGCCGGAGAAGAACAAGGCCCGGTCATCGCCTGCCGCTGCGGTCATCTGTGTCTCGTCCGCATTCAGAGGGGCATTGCCGTTCGGGAAAAACTTTTCCACGAGAGCCTGACGGGCACGCACACCGCCCCATCCTTCTGAAGTGCCCCAGGAAGTCATGCCTGCCGTGTGGGTGGCGGCGATGGCAAACTGGGCGGCTCCGTAGGAGCGTGCGTTCTGTCCGTCGAGTCGGAGCGGAAGGATGATTTCCTGCATGGCATCCGCGTTCTCGTCGTTGTCGGCCATGAAGAGTGAGGCATAATTGTCAGCCAGTCCGTATCCGGAACCGATGACTTTTTGTGCGTATGCGGCCGCGTCACTCCATCGTGCTGTGCCGGTATAGACTTCCGCGTTCAGATACATGCGCGACAGAAGCATCCATACACTGGCCTGATCTACTTGTCCGAATTCTCCCGTACGGGGAGCCGCCAGGTCAGACTCAATGGCAGTCAATTCACTTTCAAGGTACTTGAACAAGTCCGCACGCTGTATCTGGGGCGGGTTCTCGTCCAGCAATACAGTTTCTGTGAATGGAGGATTCCCGAAAGCGTCCATCATGTAATAATAGTTCAGGGCACGGATGAAGCGTATTTCCGCACGCTGGCGTACGGTCTTTTCGTCAGTCTGGTCTGCTGTCTGCTCCAGGAAATGGTTGCATAGAGTCACGTCATACATCAGACGGCTGTAGAATCCGGTCATAGGGACATTTGACGATCCCCAGTTCATCTGGAAAAGATCGGGGATACCCGCGTCTGTCCAGCTGCAGATCACTTCATCGGTCGGGTATTCGTAGAATGTCAGGATCATGCGGTAGAAGGGAGAGTTGCTGCCTTCGTCCACTCCTGCCACATCGCCGCTTCCTGCCGCACCTTGCTGGCCGGTAAGACTGAGAGTGGCATATACTTTATTGTACACCTCGTCTTGTGAGAATATGGTGTTGGTCTGTGGATTGATCGGGCTGATGTCCAGATCGTTGACACAGGAGCCTAAGCCGCAGGCTACGGCAAGCGCTGCTATCGGCATCAGGGATTTTAATCTATGGAATGTCATAATGGTATGTTCTTTAGGTTGTTGGATAAGGTTAGAATTGGAGGCTCAAGCCAATCAGGAAGGTTACCGGACGCGGATATACGTTGTTGTCAATACCCGGAGTGTCAAACGCGGTCTGTACTTCCGGATCAAGTCCTTCATAGCCGGTAATGACGAACGGGTTCTGTACTGTGGCATACACACGTCCTCCTATTCCTTCATAAGCCGAGGTCTTGAAAAGGTTCTGGAACGAGTATCCCAGCGTGATGTTGTCACAACGCAGGAATGAGGCGTTCTGTACGAAGTAGTCAGACATATAGTAGTTCCCTACTCCGGTGAATCCTAGGTCCAGTGCGTTGACCGGACGGTTCGAGTAGAATCCGGAAGTGGACCATATACCTGTGGCACTTACATTGGCACGGTTGGCCAGCACGTCATTATACACATAGTTTCCGATGCTTGCACGGAGCGCGAAGCTGAAGTCCCAGTTCTTGTAGGTCATTTTCGAGGTCAGTCCCATCAGTACGTCAGCGCTCGGCTTTTTGTAGATATACCGGTCGCTGTCGTTGATCATTCCATCGCCGTTGCGGTCAACGAATGTATTCTCTACCGGCATCCCGTTTTCGTCATACACTTGTTGATAGACGTAGAATGATGAGGCCGCATAACCGACTTTGTGAGCCTGGATGGTGGAACCGGTACTGGTGGAGATACCTCCGGTAGCTACATAATAATCGCTGTCGTCGCCACCGGTCAGCTTGGTGATCTTGTTGTTGTTCCATGTCACGTTGAATCCCAGATCCCACAGGAAGTCGTTGGTGACAATCGGTTTGGCATTGATCGAGAATTCTACGCCTTGGTTGCGCAGTGATCCGATGTTGCTGGTCAGCATGTTGCTGAAGTTTGTTCCGACGGGAATATAGACCGTGTTGATCAGGTCATTGGTCTCACGGTAATAGTAGTCCAGCGTACCGGTGATGCGTCCGTTCAGGAAACCGAAGTCGATGCCGGCATTCCAAGTGGTTGTCTCTTCCCATTTCAGACTGGGGTTGTAGGCTCCGGGACGTGAAGTGATGAGGTATCGGTCGCCCATCGGCACGTATGCGAACTCACGGTTCACGGTGTAGACCGGCAGATAAGGGAAGTCCATCGTGTTGCTCAGATTCTGCTGGCCGGTAACGCCCCATCCTAGACGGAGTTTCAGGTCGGACAGGAAGTTCACGTCGCGGAGGAAACTTTCTTCCTTCAGTTTCCATCCGAGGGCGAACGACGGGAAAGTACCCCAGCGTTGGTCGCTGTCGAAACGGGACGTTCCATCCTCACGCAGTGTAACGGTAAGCAGGTAGCGGTTCAGAAGCGTATAGTTGATGCGTCCGAAGTAAGAGACCAATGTGCTGTGGTAACCGTAAGCGGTGTTGGCTCTTACCTGTTCATCGTGTGCCTCGCCGGACAGCGGATCTGTGCCTTGTCCGATCTGGTAGCCGGTGCGGTGGAAATGTTGCTCTTCAGTACCGACCATCACGTCAAGTACGTGGTCTCCGTCGTTGAAATCTTTAATGTATTGCAGGTATGCGCTTCCTGACAGGTTGTATTTGTATTCATATTGGGTGCCGTTCCATCCGTAGTAGTTGTTTGAATAAGAGTACGGGGAGATGATGGTGGTCTGATGTCCTTCCGAGTAGTCGGCACCCAGATTGGCGTGGATACGCAGGTCGGGCAGGAAATGGAACTTGTAGTCTACTTCGATGTTGCCGATGAAGCTCTTTGATTTTGCCTGGTCGTTTTTCAGGTCAAGCAGGGCCACAGGATTCTGCGGTGCCAGTGAGTTCTTGGTCAAAGTCCAGTCGGGATTGCCGAATTCTGCCGGCACGCTCCATTGGTAGTAGCCGCCGAATACGTTCGTGCTGTTGTCATATACCGGACGGGTCGGGTCCATGGTGATGGCAGATCCCACTACAGCACCGTCGGCATACTGGTTCCATGCCACCATGCTTTTGGCGTTGATGTTGAACTTCAGATAGTTGTCGAAGAAGGCGGGAGCCAGATTGACGGAGGCGGTGAAACGCTCGAAGTTGGAAGTCTTGACAATACCGTTCTGGTTGGTATAGCTCAGTGACACACGGTAAGGCATGTGTTTCAACCCTCCGGAGATGGTCACATTATGGTCGTGGCTTACGGCAGTACGATAGATTTCATCCTGCCAGTCGGTATTCGCGGTTCCCAGCGCATAAGGAAGATTGGCTTCTCCTCCATAAAGGTCGGTCACGTAGTCGCGGTATTCATCGCCGGTCATCACGTCCAGTTTCTTGCGGAGCTTGCCGAACGACACATTTCCGTCGTAGCTTACTTTGGGGGCGGATCCGGCACTGCCTTTCTTGGTGGTGATGATGATGACACCGTTTGACGCACGTGATCCGTAGATGGCCGTAGCCGAAGCATCCTTCAATACGGTGAAGGTCTCGATATCGTTCGGGTTGACCAGTGAAAGAGGGTTCGACATACCTTTGATGCCGTCGTTGTCCATAGCCAGTCCGTCAATCACGATCAACGGGTCGTTGCTGGCGTTCAGCGAGGAACCTCCACGGATACGTACCGTTGCGCCCGCGCCCGGGGCACCGCCGGTAGACACCACATTCACGCCGGCAATCTTGCCGGTAATCATGTCTTGGGGAGAGGTGGTGATACCTTTGCTGATCTTGTCCGGCTTCATGGCGGTGACAGAACCGGTGGCATCTTCCTTTTTCACCTGTCCGTATCCGATTACCACTACGTCGTCCAGCAGCTGGCTGTCGTCCTGCAGTACTACGTTCATATTGGTTGCGGCGGGAAGTTCCTGGGTCTTGTATCCGATGAATGAGATGACGATGATGTCTCCCTGATTGGCTTTCAGAATGAAGTTTCCGTCAAAGTCTGTGATGGTTCCGTTGGTGGTGCCTTTGATCAGCACACTGGCTCCGATGACCGGTTCGCCGAGATTGTCTTTCACGATACCGTTCACGGTAATCTCTTGCGCGAAAGCTTGTACCGTAAGCAGCATTCCCACCAGCCATAGCAGGAAAAATCTGCACGAATGTTTGATTGTCTTTGTTTTCATGTTATTAAAGTTTAAGTTCTTGCTTTCATGAATGGTGTATGGATGTCCTATTGAGAAACTTCTGTGCGTCAGGGGGAAAAGCCTCCGGCTTCCGGTTGAAGGCTGCCGCTTCCAACCGGAAGTGAAGAGCTGTTCCCTGAGCACAATCTTTAACCTTAAAAACCAGTCTTGTTATATGTATGTCATTTGATTTCCTTGATTGAGATGGCGTAACCGCCTCCTACCGCCGCTTTCAGTGTCAGTTTGGTCTTGCTGGTCACTTTCTTCTTGGTGATGGTATATGCCTGCGGGTTCTTGTCCCAGCTTGCGTCTTTGGCGTCGGCGTAGATGGTAGCCTCATATTTCTTGTCCGGATTGAGGAAGTCGAGGGTGAGTTTCGACTCGTGTCCGTTGTATCCGGCTGTGCAGCCTACGTACCAGTCGTCTGTACCTTTCGCATGACGTGCGATAGTGATATATTCTCCCGGTTCAGCTTCCAGATATTTGCTTTCAGACCAGTCGACAGCTACATCCTTGATGAACTGGAAGGCATCCATGAAGCGTTCGTAGTTTTCGGGGATGTCGGCAGCCATCTGCAGCGGGCTGTACATGGTGACGTAGAGAGCAAGCTGACGTGCGATGGTGGAACGTACGTGTGACGTATTGCTCGGGTTCATCTTGCTGCAGTCCATCTCGAAAATGCCCGGCGTGTAGTCCATCGGACCGCCGATAAGACGGGTGAACGGCAGGATGGTGGTATGGTTCACGTTATTTCCGCCGAACGATTCATACTCGGTTCCGCGGGCAGATTCGTTGCCGATCAGGTTCGGATAAGTGCGGCAGAGTCCGGTGGGGCGTACCGCTTCGTGTGCGTTGACCATGATCTTGTAGTCGGCTGCTTTCTTCACTGCATACAAGTAGTGGTTCACCATCCATTGTCCGTAGTGATGTTCTCCGCGCGGAATGATGTCGCCCACATAGCCGCTCTTTACGGAACCATATCCGTTGTCTACCATAAACTGATAGGCTTTGTCCATGTGGCGTTCATAGTTGCGTACGGAAGAGGAGGTTTCATGGTGCATCATCATCTCGATGCCTTTGCCTGCGGCGTAGCGGTGGATTTCCTGTACATCGAAATCAGGATAAGGAGTCACGAAGTCGAACACATAGTCCTTGCTCTTTCCAAACCAGTCTTCCCATCCCTGATTCCATCCTTCCACCAGTACGGCATCGAATCCGTGGTCGGCGGCGAAGTCAATGTAACGCTTCACGTTGGTGGTGTTGGCAGAGTGCTTTCCGTTCGGTTTGGTCTGTGAGTAGTCTGTCTGACCCAGTTTGACGCTGTACACATCATCCGTGTAGGCCCATGTGCCTTTTCCGGTAATCATGTCCCACCATACACCGACGTATTTCACCGGATGAATCCATGACGGATCTTCAATCTTGCACGGCTCGTTCAGGTTCAGCGTGATGCGTGAGGCCAGGATGTCGCGGGCATCATCGCTCACGATGATGGTGCGCCATGGCGAGCGGCAAGGAGTCTGCATGTAGCCTTTGTCACCTTTTGCGTCGGGAGTAAGCCATGACTCGAAAATCATGTTCTTGTCATCCAGGTTGAGGCTCATGCAGGAGTAGTCCACCAATGCCGCCTCATGCAGGTTGATGTAGAGTCCGTCATCGGTTTTCATCATCAGTGCGGTCTGCACGCCCGTGGGCGAGAACACGTATTGTGATGAGTTGCCCGTAACGGCAGTCTTCATCTTCTCCCTGATTTCAGAAAGGCGTGAAGTCGTGTAGTCATATTCCTGTGTATCGTAGTCGCCCGGAATCCAGAAAGCCGTATGGTCGCCTGCCATGGCAAACTGTGAGTGCTCTTCCTTGATGACGAAATAGTTCAGGTTCTTCTGTTGGGGAAATTCATAGCGGAATCCCAGGCCGTCGTTGAACAGGCGGAAGCGGATGATGATGTAACGGTCGTTTTCGGGTTGGTTGAGTGTGACTTCCAGCTCATTGTAGTGGTTACGGATGACGCTTTCTTCTCCCCAGACAGGACGCCAGGTCTCGTCTGTAGTAGAGGTACGCGTGTCGCGTACGGTGAATCCGCTCATCAGGTTCGATTTCTTGTCGAGGACATTCTGGTCCTTGTGTCCGGTTGCTTCAAAGTCGGTCTGCTTGTTGGCATCCTCTCTTTTCAGTTCCAGTCCGAGCTTGCTTGGCTTGATGACTGTCTTGTCTTTGAATGTAAGGTCATAAGTGGGACAACCTTTTTCGTTGAGGCTGAAGTTCATCACCAGATTGCCGTCGGGCGATGTGAGTTTCTGTGCGCTGGCGAATATGCATCCGCATAGCAGCACGGCTACTGAGAATAATTTTTTGTAGTTCATAGTTTGTGGTATTAGTTCGTTAATGTTTTTCTGCAGACAAAATTATGGCTTTGTGGAGGCGGATAATCGGATAATGATGAAAATATAAGTGTTGTTTTGTTTTAATCAATTGTAAAACAATGTATTGAATGCTGAGGTATGGCTGATAATTATAAGTGTTTTAGAAGAAAAATACGTCTTTCGCTTACTTCTTCCGGCCATATCTTTTGGGTTTATGAAAAGTTTTCTATCTTTGGAGAATATAATAAGATGCGTGGTGGAAAAGCTTTGTGGAAAAACGCCCTGACGTTTTTTAAAGAGCATTGGCCATAGCTGAAAGACATGCCTTAAAATCTTGACACTGGGATGAGGATTATATATTGCATTATCGTATTATTAGCATTGGGCGGAACGGTCGTGAATGCTCGGGCGGAATCAGTCGGAAAGCCGGTCCAGAATCTGTTTGGGATATTGGATGATCTGATAGCCGACAAGTATCTTTTCCATGAGCGGAAAGAGGATACGCTCCGTGCGTTGAAGCTGCGGTTGTCTCGCGCTTCGGACATGCGGGAGAAATATGCGCTGAGTGACAGCTTGTTTAATCTTTACCTTCATTATCAGGCCGATTCCGCGGTCCACTATATTCGTAAGAAATCGGAATGTTTGCAATCCTTGAATGACGCTTCATTGGAGAATGAAGTGTTGGTGAACCGTGCGGAAGTGATGGGGGTGATGGGTATGTACAACGAGGCGCTGGAAACCTTGCAGCGGGTGAACCCACAAGAAATGAATCTGGAGCAGTGCTCCTATTATTATTGTACTTATCGTGCCTGTTACGGCTGGGTAGCGGATTATACGGTCAACGAAAGGGAGAAGCAGAAGTATTTCCGGCAGGCTGACGTATATCGTGACTCTGCTATTGCCGTCATGCAGGAGGGTCCGGAACGGCATCTGTTGAGAGTGGAGGTGATGTTACGTAAAAATCAGTCGGAAGCTGCACTTCGTGCACTCGACAGTTTGCAACATGAGAATCCGAATGACAAATTCCGGGCTTATGTGAATTTTACGCAGTCGTTGGCTTGGGAACAGGCAGGCAACCACCGGGAAGAGGAAATCCGTTGTCTGGCACAGACGGCCATTGTCGATCTTTCGATGGCAGTGCGGGAATATGCCGCGTTGCCCAAACTGGCGCGTCTGGTTTATGAGGCCGGTGACCTGGAGCGTGCTTACCGTTATCTGAGGTGCTCCATGGAGGATGCGGTGGATTGCAACGCCCGTCTGCGTTTCATGGAGGTAACTGAGGTGTATCCTATTATCGACAAGGCATATAGGGAAAAGGAGGTTCAGGAACGGAGGGTGAGCAAGATTCTGTTCTGGAGTATCTGTGGACTGGCATTGTCGCTGGTGGCATTTGCATTGTATCTGTATTATGGCATGAAGAAGCTTTCCCTTATGCGGCGGCATCTGTTCGCTGCCAACCGTGAGTTGCGTGAAATGAATGCGCGACTGGTGCAGACCGGGAAGATCAAGGAGGTGTATATCGCACGTTATCTGGACCGTTGTGTGGGTTATCTGGAGAAGCTGGAGCAGTATCGCCGTTCGTTGGAAAAACTGGCTATGGCATCGAAACTGGAGGAGCTGTTCAAGGCCATCCGCTCCGAACAGTTTCTGAAAGATGAGCGTAAAAGTTTCTATAATGAGTTTGACCGTTCGTTCCTGGATTTGTTCCCGAACTTTGTGGATGACTTTAATGGTTTGCTGGTGGAGGATGGAAAAATTTTTCCTAAATCAGGTGAGATTTTAAACACAGAACTTCGTATTTTTGCGCTGATTCGTTTGGGGGTAACCGATTCGGCCCGAATCGCACATTTTCTGGGTTACTCGTTGGCCACCGTGTATAATTATCGCAGTAAGATCCGTAACCGGGCGAAAAGCGATAAGGAAAATTTCGAGCAGTTGGTCATGAATCTGTAGGCGTAGGCAAACATACGATTCAATAAAATAATGAAAATTCCTGATTTAGGTTTCTGGAAGCTATGGAATATCAGCTTCGGATTTTTTGGTGTGCAGATTGCTTACGCCTTGCAGAGTGCTAACATTAGCCGCATTTTTTCTACTTTAGGGGCTGACCCCCACAGCCTGAGTTATTTCTGGATCCTTCCGCCGTTGGCCGGTATTGTGGTGCAACCCATTATCGGTACGTTGAGCGACCGGACATGGTGTCGTTTCGGGCGACGGATTCCTTATCTTTTTGTCGGAGCACTGATTGCCGTACTGGTGATGTGCCTGTTACCAAATGCCGGAAGTTTCGGCATGTCGGTTTCGGCGGCCATGGCGTTCGGGCTTTTCTCTCTGATGTTTCTCGATACCTCTATCAACATAGCGATGCAACCTTTCAAGATGATGGTGGGCGACATGGTAAACGAGAAACAGAAAGGTCTGGCCTATTCCATCCAAAGTTTCCTGTGCAATGCCGGAAGTCTGGCGGGTTATCTGTTCCCTTTCCTTTTTGCGGCAATCGGTATCAGTAATGTGGCTCCGAAAGGCATCATTCCCGATTCGGTTATCTTTTCGTTTTATATAGGTGCCGTGATTCTGATTCTGTGTGTCATTTATACCACGGTAAAGGTGAAGGAATATCCTCCTGAACTTTATGCGGCCTATCATGGCATTAAGGACGAGGAGAAAAAGGAGAATGCCAATGTGTTCAGACTGTTGGCCCATGCGCCGAAAGCGTTCTGGACTGTCGGGCTGGTGCAGTTTTTCTGTTGGGCGGCTTTCATGTTCATGTGGACTTACACCAACGGAACAGTTGCCGCGAATGTGTTCGATACTCCGGTTGTGGAGCAGGTGAGAGACGGAGTGACTCATCTGGTGCTCGACACACAGTCCTTGCAGTATCAGACGGCGGGCGACTGGGTGGGTATTCTGTTTGCCGTACAAGCTGTCGGTTCAGTAATATGGGCTGCGGTGATTCCTTCCATCAGGAACCGTAAATTCGCCTATTCCCTGAGTCTGGCGTTGGGAGGAATCGGTTTCATTTCCATTTGCTTCATCCATAACCAGTATGTATTGTTTCTCTCTTTCCTGCTGATCGGTTGTGCATGGGCGGCGATGCTGGCTTTGCCTTTCACCATTCTGACCAACGCGTTGACCGGAGGTCATATGGGAACTTATCTTGGATTGTTCAATGGTACGATCTGCGTTCCTCAGATTGTGGCGGCTGTGGTTGGAGGCAGGGTGCTACGGTTGTTTACCGCCGAAGGAAGTGTCCCTCCTGAAGTGAACATGCTGGTGCTTTCCGGGGTGTTGCTGGTGGCGGGAGCCTGTTGCGTGGGGATCATCAAGGAAGCGGAATGATGTCCTGAAGTCTATAAATCAAACGCTGGGATACGGAGATCTATGATCTTCGTATCCCAGCGTTCATTAAAGAAAGCAGACAAATGTTTCGGAAAATGATTTTCAGAAGCTGGTCAATTGTCTGCGGTGGCTTTCAAGAATCATTTCCTTTATTTCCTCATTAAACAAATCCTGTCTCATCAGTTCTTCCAGCGTGATATGCATGCGCCATCTCCAGTAATGCCGTGGGTTGGCAGGGACATTGATACGTTCTGCGTCCACGTTTGGGTTACGGAGTCTTTCATCCATGCTTGTCCAGTCTTGCCAAGTAAGTATGCACAGCATAGAAGGACTATAAAGATGCTCGTAAATGATATCCTTGCAAAGCGACGCTGAAGCATGTTCCGGTGCATCTCCCCATCTGTGCATCACATGATGGTAATAACGTTCCGTGATCTCGGGCGATTCCTCCCACCAGCCGCGAAGTGTGGACATGTCGTGTGTACCGATGGTGCATACTGAACTGTAAGGATATTCGTCCACATGTCCGAATTCGTGTTGTGGATTTTTCGGCATGCGTTGGATTTCCAAAGAAAGAATCTGAAGCTGTTTCATGACCCAAGGCACACAATCGGGTACCATGCCTAAATCTTCTCCGCAAGTCAGCATTGGAGTCGATTGGGTGAGGGTGGGAAGCTTCTTCATGGCTTCTTTATACCAGAACTCGTTGTGACGCTGGTAGTAGTAATGGTTATAGAGATGATTGAACGCTTCCTGTTCCTTTTCATTCAGTTGCTTGAATACGAAATCGTTCTGTACGGCGATTCTCGGATGATAAAGTTCCGGGTTTTTCCGGTCGTGTACGAAAAGCACGTCACTGATGAGTGAGTAGAGTTTTTCTTTCAGCCGGTTGTTGTCCGCGTCGTTCTTGTCCTTGAAATATGCTTCCACCTTACGTTGTGTGTCAAACTCCGGCCTCATGGTGTAGAGGTCTGCGTAAAGGGGGCGTACGAATGTTTCGCGTATCATGTCGCTCTCTTCTCCGAAAACGGTGTTCAGAATGTAGTCGTTGATGAAGGGACGGGTCATGAACTCTTTATTGAGGCTCAGTCCGAAACTTTTTATCTCGTCCAGACTCATTGGCAGGGCAGGGACAAACTGTCCGAGGAGTCCGTGGACGGAATGAACCGGTATTTCCCAAATGCGGAAGAATCCCAGAATATGGTCGATGCGGTATGCCGTGAAATATTCTGCCATTTTCGAGAAGCGTTTCTTCCACCAGAGATAGTCGTCTTTTTCCATGGCATCCCAGTTGTATGTCGGGAATCCCCAGTTCTGTCCGTTTACGGAAAAAGCGTCGGGGGGGGCTCCCGCCTGTCCGTTCAGATTGAAGTAATATGGTTCTGTCCAGGTTTCCACACTTGTACGGCTGACACCAATGGGGATGTCTCCTTTCAGAATCACTCCTTTTTTTCGCGCATGTTCGGCGGCGGCCGACAATTGTCTGTGAAGATGGTATTGGACGTAGTAGTGGAAAGCGATTTCCGGATAAGTTTCGTTCTCTGGCGCGCAGAGTCTGGATATTTCTTCCTTGTCGTACACCGAATACTCTGGCCACTGGTTGAAATCTGCGGTACCATTCTTGTCACGCAGGTAGCAAAATGCGGCGTATGGAACCAGCCATTCGCTGTTGTGCTTGAAGAATTCCTTGTATTCCTCCGAGGCGAATGTTTCTTTATATTCTTGACTGTATACGGTTTTCATATACTCCCGTTTCAGCCTGTTCACTTTCTCATAGTCCACTTGCGGCAATGCGTTCACACGGAGCCGTTCTTCCTCAAAGCGTCTTGCTGTCTCAGCGTCCTTGATGGGATTCAGTTGGCGTAAGTCAGTGTACATCGGATGGAAGGCATAGATGGAGATGCTTTTGTATGGATAGGAATCCATCCATGTACCGGTCATTGTAGTGTCGTTGATGGGGAGTATCTGTACGGCTTTCTGTCCGGTACTTTCTGCCCATGTGATGATGGTGGCCAGATCACCGAAGTCTCCTACACCACAGCTTCCTTCGGAGCGGAGAGAGAATACCGGTATGGCACATCCCGCGATTCGCGGTGCGGGCAAGGCAAAGAATATTTCGGCTTCCGTTGTCACGTATGTTTCTCCACGTTGGAGAGGTTGGGTGTGGAATATGCGGTTGGGGCATGATTCCCATTCTACGACAGCGCCTGTCTCTACGCTGACGGCTACAAACTTATATTCAAAGGGTGTGTTGAGTGTGGACGCGTCCAGTGTGATTTGCCAGACATTCGGCTGTGTTTCCTGCATACGGATCGGGCGGCAATATTCCCAGTTGCCCAAGGCACTACAGTTGCCGATCACTCCCAAGGCCTGTTTCTTTGAAGTCAGTTCGGGACAAAGCGCACGGAAAGTGATGCAGTTGCCTACTTTGTCAGGCAGTCTGTTGGGCTGGCAGACAAGAGTCTCCGCATTGTTGAACGCGGAACTGTAACGGAAGGCGTCTCCAGGAAGATCCCTCCAGCAGTCGTTGATTACATAATGTGTCTGTTGAGCGTTCCCCAGACAGAATGAGTGGGGAATCTTGCCGAATTCCTTACGGATAATCTCTCCCTCGCGGACCACGCAGTAGCGGTACGTGATAAGTCGTTTTTCTGCCGGGGCCGCATAATAGCATTCTCCCCGCCATTCCACTCCGTCGCGTGTCGTCAGTTCTATCGGATTCAGATTGTCTTCATCCAGTATGACGCGGATACTTTCGCCCCATGTTGTACGATACTGAATATGGAAAGTCAGTTTCATGTTTTCTTCGTATTGAAATGTTGGTTCAA
The DNA here is from genome assembly GCA_019120125.1 of Candidatus Phocaeicola excrementigallinarum. Taxonomy (GTDB): domain Bacteria; phylum Bacteroidota; class Bacteroidia; order Bacteroidales; family Bacteroidaceae; genus Phocaeicola; species Phocaeicola excrementigallinarum. The sequence goes on from DWVR01000029.1 coordinate 29,779, forward strand.
AAATCTTATTGCCAAAAGTAATGAATTTCACTGATAATTTTTTCCTGCGGCTGAAAATATAAAAGCATTTTACATTAAAATCATGCCTACGATATCGTGCAGGGTATTTTCTGGGATGAAAAAACAAGTAGGCTGTAAACAGAAAATCCGGAAGCAGGCTTCCGGATTTTTCCTTCTCAACAAGATATGAAGGAGTAAATTGATGTTTTAGGGGGGTATGGAACGGCCTTATGCGTCAATGTTCGCATAAGTGGCGTTCTTTTCGATGAACTCACGGCGGGGGGCAACGTCATCGCCCATCAGCATTGAGAAGATATAGTCGGCATCGGCCGCGTTCTCGATGTGTACCTGCTTCAGTATACGGGTTTCCGGATTCATGGTGGTCTCCCACAGTTGTTCCGGATTCATCTCGCCCAAACCTTTATACCGTTGGGTGTGGATGCCTTGCTCACTGCCGTCACCGTATTTCTGGATGAAGGTCTGACGGGCTTCGTCCGTATAGCAGTATTCGCTGACTTTTCCCTTCGTGCATTTGTATAAAGGAGGGGTGGCGATGTACAAGTGCCCTTCCTGAATAATTTCCGGCATGTACCGGTAGAACAGTGTCATGATCAGTGTGTCGATGTGTGAGCCATCGACATCGGCGTCTGTCATGATGATTACTTTGTTGTAGCGCAGCTTGTCGATATTCGCTTTCTTACTGTCATCCTCGCCGTCCACTCCAAAACGGACACCGAGTGCCTGTATGATGTTGTTCACCTCATCGCTTTCGAATGCCTTATGCCACATGGCTTTCTCCACGTTGAGGATTTTTCCTCTCAATGGCAGGATGGCCTGGAACTGGCGGCTGCGTCCCTGTTTTGCGGAACCGCCGGCGGAGTCACCCTCGACGAGGAACAGTTCACATTCTTCCGGATTGCGACTGGAGCAGTCGGCAAGTTTTCCAGGCAGTCCGCCTCCGCCCATCGGACTTTTCCGTTGGACTGATTCACGTGCCTTGCGTGCGGCTATACGTGCGGTTGCGGCCAGAATTACTTTGTCGACAATGGTTTTGGCTTCTTTGGGATGTTCTTCCAGATAGTTTGTCAGCGCTTCGCCCACCGCTTGGTTGACCGCGCCGCTCACTTCGTTGTTTCCCAGTTTGGTCTTTGTCTGTCCTTCAAACTGAGGCTCGGCCACTTTCACCGAGATGACGGCAATCAGGCCTTCACGGAAGTCCTCACCGGAGATTTCCACTTTGGCCTTTTCCAGTGCCTTGCTTTCTTCGGCATATTTCTTCAGTACACGGGTCAGTGCCATGCGGAATCCCGCCTCGTGTGTACCGCCTTCAATGGTATTGATATTGTTCACGTATGAATGCAGGTTCTCACGAAATCCTGTGTTGTACATGATGGCGCATTCGATGGGTACTCCCTGTTTTTCCGTGTTCAGGTAGATGACATCGTCAATAAGCGGTGTGTTGTTTGAGTTCAGATAGCGCACGAACTCCTTCACTCCCTCGTCCGAATGGAATATGTCCTGCTTGTATGAGCCGTCCTCTTCCTTTACGCGTTTGTCCGTCAGTGTGATGGTAATGCCTTTGTTGAGGTATGCCAGCTCGCGCATACGTGCCTCAAGGATGTTATACTTGTATTCGGTAGTGGTAAAGATGCTCCCGTCAGGCCAGAATGTCTGGCGTGTACCGGTGATTGTAGTCGTTCCCGTTTCCTTTACCGGATAGAGCGGTTTTCCGCACGCGTATTCCTGCTGGTAGACTTTCCCGTTTCGGAATACATTGGTGATCATGTGGGTGGAGAGCGCATTCACGCACGAGACACCTACTCCATGCAGACCTCCGGACACCTTATATGATCCTTTGTCGAACTTGCCGCCTGCGTGGAGTACTGTCATGACGACTTCAAGGGCTGATTTCTTTTCTTTTTGGTGGAAGTCCACCGGGATTCCGCGCCCGTTGTCTTGTACGGTGATGGAGTTGTCTTCGTTGATTATTACTTCTATGTGGGTGCAATAGCCGGCGAGCGCTTCGTCTATAGAGTTGTCCACTACCTCATATACAAGGTGGTGAAGTCCTTTTTCGCTGATGTCGCCGATATACATGGCGGGACGTTTGCGTACGGCCTCCAATCCTTCCAGCACCTGGATGCTGCTGGCCGAATAGCTGTTCCCGCTCTTGTTTTTCTCTTCTTCACTCATGTTAATTAGGTCTAAGTTTTTTAGCGTTCAAAGTTACGTAAAATCTTCGAGAAAACCTCTTTTACAGACTTTTAAAATACAAGAAAAACAATGCCTGAAGGTTCTTGGAGAGGAATTCTATAAACGACAAAAGGCCGGATTGATAAATCCGGCCTCAATATCTTTTCTGTACTCTTGGCGAAGCGTCAAGCCAGCTTGCTGATGTGTGCGGCAAGTTTTGACTTCAGGTTTGCAGCCTTGTTCTTGTGGATAATGTGACGGCTAGCCAGTTTATCCAACAATTTCTGTACGCTCGGGTACATTGCCACTGCTTCAGCTTTGTCTGTAGTCCCACGGAGTTTCTTCACTGCGTTACGCATGGTTTTTGCATAATATCTGTTGTGAAGTCTTCTTTTTTCAGTTTGTCTGATTCTTTTGATAGATGATTTGTGATTTGCCATCTCGACTAATCTTTAAATATGTTCGTGATTTTGTTTATTTTGTAGCCCGTGGGAGAATCGAACTCCCCTTTCAAGAATGAAAATCTTGCGTCCTAACCGATAGACGAACGGGCCGGCCTGCTGCTTCCGCTTGATTTGCCGAAGTGACGGGAGGGTAAATCTCCCGTTTGCGGATGCAAAGGTAGGAAGATTTTTTTTCCCCTCAAAATATTTGGGTGATTTTTTGTGGGCGTGGCGTTTTTTTCTGCCGTTTCCTGTTTTCCCGGAAGGTTTTCTGGTTTTTTGCCTGAAGATGTGTGGAATTTGCATGATTTGTGTAATTTTGTTCTGTTATGTTGCAGAAGTTTCATGGTGTCGTATTGTATGTGGTGAAATACAACGACAAGTCAAATATTGTGCATGTCTATACGGACTTGAGCGGGCAGATGTCTTTTCTGATACCGGCGGTACGACGTTCCCGGAAGGCGGCGGTCAATCCTGTGTTGTTCCGTCCCTTCTCGTTGCTGGAGTTCGAGGCGGATGTCCGTCCGAAGTCTGTCCTGCCTTCTGTGAGTGAAGCCAGAACCTGGCATATTCTTGACAGCCTTCCGTATCATCCTTATAAGATAGGTATCTCCATGTTCTTGTCCGAGTTCCTTTACAGGGTGTTGCAAGGTGAAGGGGAAAATCCCCCCTTGTTCGCTTATCTGGTTAATTCCATCCGTTGGCTGGACACATGTGGTGGGGACTTTTCCAATTTTCATTTGGTGTTCCTGATCCGTTTGTCCCGTTTTCTTGGTTTCTATCCCAATCTGGAGCACTATACTCAAGGTTGTCGTTTTGATATGCTGAATGCCTGTTTTGTGCCCGGGAAACCCTCGCACGGGCTTTTCCTGTCTCCGGTGGAATCCTCAAGAATCATCAGTCTGATGCGTATGAATTATGATACGATGCGTTTATTCGGAATGAGCCGGGCAGAGCGTAACCGCTGTCTGGAGGTTGTCATTGAATATTATCGGCTTCATCTGCCGGCTTTTCCCGAATTAAAGTCCTTGGATGTATTGAAAGAACTGTTTAGATGAACAAAGGCCACAGAGGCTTGCCCGTTTGAGGGATTTAGAGTCTCTGTGACCTTTTATGTGGCCGTTCTGTCGGGATGACTTATCTTATCCGAGCAGTTCTTTCACTTTGGCTGAGATGGTGCGTCCTTCCGCCAGTCCCGCAAGTTCTTTGGTGGCGGTTCCCATCACTTTTCCCATGTCTTTGGCGCTGGTGGCTCCTACACGGGTGATGATCTCTTTCAGTTTGGCTTCCAGTTCTTCGGCGGAAAGCTGTTTCGGAAGGTAAGTTTCAATGACACGTACTTGTGCCATCTCTTCTTCCGCCAGTTCTGGACGTCCGGCCTGCTTATAGCCTTCAGCGGAGTCCTTGCCTTGTTTCACCAGTTTCTGCATCAGTTTCAAGGCAGTCTCGTCGCTGAGTGTGTCGTTGGCGCCCGGAGCGGTCTTCGCTTCCAGAAATACTTTTTTCACATTGCGTAAGGTTTCCAGTCTTACTTTGTCTTTGGCCTTCATGGCCTCTTTGATATCATTGCTGATCTGTTCAAATAAATCCATATGTCTGAAATATTAAAAGAATCTGATTATCTGTGAATCGGAAGAGTCATCGTTGGGAGTAGGCTCAACTGCAGGCTTTTCCTCTATATTCGCTTTTGATTGGATGCTCTCCAGTTCTTTGCGTGTACGCTTATAGGTCGGAATCGTTTCCACCGCACTGATGATATCGTCATTGCTCAGGTCCTCCTGAGTGAAAATGTACGTGTTATAGTGTTTTTTCTTGTTGCTTCCTTTCAGCATGTTTTTGTAGTAGTCATTGCGGCGGTCGTCTTTCCGTTGCTCCTCCTCTTCCAGTTCTTCCAGCCGTTTCTGTTCCTCAATGCTGTGCTTTATCGCTACCGCTTCCATGCCCGGCACGTCTTTGATGCCGAATCCTGTGGCCAGAATTGTGAACTTGATCTTGTTTTCCAGTGTGTCATCGGTATACAGACCCCATTTTGTCTCCACGTCTTTCCCGAACCGGCTCATGAACTCGTGGATCTCATCCATCTCGTTCATCATGATCTCGTTTTGGGGGTTATAGGTGATGACGAACAGAACTTTCTTTGAATTGAATATGTCATTGTTGTTCAGCAGAGGTGAGTTGAGCGCATCGTTGATGGCTTGGCTGACACGGTTTTCTCCTTGTCCGTAGCCTGTACTCATGATAGCCACTCCGCCATCTTTCAGTACGGTTCTCACATCGTTGAAGTCGAGGTTGATGACTCCTTCGAGTGTGATGATTTCCGCAATACTTTTGGCCGCGATGGACAAGGTGTCGTCTGCCTTTCCGAATGCGTTCATTACACTCAGGTCAGAATACACCTCTCTCAGGCGTTCATTGTTGATTACCAGCAGAGCGTCCACATTCTTGCTCATTTCCTCCACACCGTCGAGAGCCTGGTCGATTTTCTTGTAACCCTCGAATACGAATGGTATGGTGACGATGCCTACGGTCAGGATTCCCATTTCTTTTGCGGTTTTCGCAATGATGGGAGCTGCGCCGGTCCCTGTACCACCACCCATTCCGGCGGTGATGAAAGCCATCCGGCATCCGTCTTTCAACATTTCTTTGATTTCGTCAAGGCTTTCTTCGGCGGCGGCGCGTCCTTTGTCAGGCTTATTGCCCGCGCCCAGACCTTCGCTGCCAAGCTGGAGCTTGTGGAGTACCGGTGATTTTCCAAGAATCTGTTTATCGGTGTTGCATACAACGAACGTCACGTCATGGATACCTTCCCTGTACATGTGGTTGACAGCGTTTCCGCCTCCTCCGCCTACACCGATTACCTTAATTATATGTGGAAAGTCTTTCTCAAAGTCGAAAGGAACTATTGTTTCGTCTGACATAATTTAATGTTTTAAATGAATGTTCATTAGCTTTTATTCTTTCATGAAGTCATCGATTTTCTTTCCGAAAAGTCCTAGCCAGCTGTTCTCTTTTTTCTGTTGGTTGACTTTTTCTTCCAGATTGTCGATTTCCTCTTTCTTCTCAAGAATATTCATCTGTCTTGCTTTCTCTATTTCCTTCAAAGCGGACTTATAGCTTTTTCTGTCCAGAAATCTTTCAGCTTCAGCGAGATATTCATTGCATTCATCCAACCTTTTTTGTGCCCGTTCTTTTTCCTGACGATCTTTCTCTTCCAGTATTTTCTGAATGCGCAACGCTTCGGCTGCTTCTTTTTCCTGTTTCTCCTTGTCAGCTTCTTCTTGTGCTTTTTCCTCTTCCTTGGTCTTCAGGTCTTCGATGAAGTCAAGTTGCGGACCTTTTCGTGGGTCAACCCGGCAGCAGTTGTCTTTTCCTTCCGCAAGCAGTCCGACCAAAGTGTTGCAGGTACCGTTTTTCGGGAGTGTGATGCCGCTCAATGGAATCTCACATCCTTTGGCCAGGCGTATCTTTTCGACTTTTGTGATCCGGCGGAATGCCTCGTCCATATTGGGCATGTTGGCGGAGCCTCCTGTTATGATGATTCCCGCAAGCAACTTGCCGCCGCCGTAGTGGGATACCATGATCTGGTTTTGTACGTTTGCAATGATTTCGTTTATGCGTGCCTCTACAATATTTTCCAGGGTTTTTGCTTTGATGGTTATTCTCCCGTCAAGAGAATATTCTTTCTGGGAATCATCCTCATCTTCTGACGGTTCCGTATAGGCACTGGCAAAACTGAGTTTCATTTGTTCCGCATCTTCTTCTTCCATCCGCTCACTGCAGATGTCTTTCGTTATATTGTTGCCTCCAAGCGGAATTACAGCAAGGTGACGCAGGATGTTGTTTTTGAAGATGGAGACAGTGGTCGTTTCTGCCCCTAAATCCACAAGCGCGCATCCTGAGCGTTTCTCATTGTTGGTCAGTACGGCATTGGCCGTTACCAAGGGAGAAAGAAAATAATCAGCCACATCACGTTTGGCTTGCTTGAAACATTGTCTGATTTTTTCTTTCAGCGTACGGCGTGCGATTATATTCAGGAAATGGCCTTCTATGTTGTTTGCGGATATGCCCACGGGGTCGATACGAAGGTCCTTTCCCACTTTATATTCTTGTGGCTCCACTGCAAGGATTTCCTGGTCACCCAAAGCCATTTCTCTGTTGGACTTCATCAGTGAGTCAATCAGGGCCTGTGAGATTTTAGTCTCTTCGTTGAACTGTCTCGAGACTCTGTTCTCCAGACTGCGCATCGATTGTCCTCCAATGCCTATATATACTTTCTTGATTGAGGCTCCCAGTTGACCTTCCAGATTCTGGATGATCAAGAGAATACATTGTGCGGTCTTGTCGGAATTGTAGATGACTCCTTTTTTGATGCAGTCTGAGGAATGCTCGCTGGCATAGGCGAGAATCTGGATGCTGCCGTCGGCGTTTTTTCTGCCTGCCGCGCCGGTAATCTCCGTTGAGCCCAATTCAATAGCTACTATAAAATCTGTTGCTGGCATATATCTTTATTCTTTTTTTGTTCCGATAATCTGGTTCTTGAATTCTATGCTGATCCGTTGGTATTTGTTCCATCCGACACGATTCAGTGCTTTTTTGTAAAACGTTTGCAATTTACTGAATTTTTCGTCATAATCTTCTGCTTTTCCTAAAAAAAGAACATGGTTGCCAACCCGGGGGACGATTTCAAGTTCTTTTTGCGGAGTGACGTGAATCTGTTCTACTTGTGCGTTCCAGAATGGATCTGACTGGAGGTATTCTCCAAGCGCGTAAAGTTCTTTTTGCGCGAATTTTCGGTCGATGAATCCGGTTGCGACAGCCACGTGCACACTCCGGCCTTTTGCGGACATGATGTTTCCTTTATTGTCGATATAATAATTGTCGCCATTGCCACTCATCACCCGCAGTATCGGAATCCGTTGTTGTATCTCTATATTCACTTTCCCACCTGAGGTGAGATAGCACTCCGCCTCACTGACGAAAGGATGTCGGGCTATCTCATTCTCCAGCTTGCGCACATTGATTGTCCCCAAAGGTTTTCCGATGGGGGAGAGGTGTTTGGATTTCAATAGGGACTCTATTTCTTTTTGTGATACAAAGTTGTAATCCACACTGTCTTTCACACTAAGGTTCAATCCTTTGCAGACCTCGTTGTCGGGCTTGTGGTTGAATGCGGTGACTGCCACAACCAGATAGCAGGAAAGCAGGACCAGCACACAGGATATGAGAATCCGTTTTATCATTTGTCTTTAAGCATTTCGTAGATTTGTGGAACATAGTTATCTATATCTCCGGCCCCCAAAGTGATGAGCACTTCGGTTTTTCTTGTTTTCAATACGTCCAACAGTTCTTCTTTGCTGCACATGGTTTTTTCTATTTCTGGGCGGAGGTTGTCATAAATGAGTTGACTGGTCACTCCCGGTATGGGTTTCTCGCGGGCGGGATAGATGTCGAGTAGGATAACTTCATCAAGCAGGGACAGGCTGTCGGCGAAATCCTTGTAGAAATCCCGTGTGCGCGTATAAAGATGCGGTTGGAATATGGCTGTGATTTTCCGTTCCGGATATAATGTCCGGATGGAGCTTACGCTTTGCCTGATTTCAGCGGGATGATGGGCGTAGTCACTGAGGAACACAATATGGTCGTTCTTGATCTTGAAGTCGAATCTGCGGTCGACGCCGGCAAATCCTGGCATAGCCGCTTTTATTTCCTCTCCGGTCACTCCGCAGAGCTGTGCGAGCGCCATGGCCGCCACCCCATTTTCGATGTTGACGTATACGGGTACCCCCAGTTGTATGTCTTTGATATTTCCTAATGGGGATATATAGTCAAAGAATATTTCTCCGTTTCCGATCCGGATGTTTTCGGCGTGAAAATCACCGTCAGTGGCTGAATAAGTGTAAACCGTTACCCCTGGCTGTACGTCAGGAATCAGGTCCAGTCCTTTCTTAATGACCAGAAAGCCATCCGGACGTATCAGGGATGTATATTTGCGGAAACTTTCCAGATAGGCTTCATGGGTTCCGTAGATGTCAAGATGGTCTGAGTCGGTCGCTGTCACGACAGTGGCATAGGGAGTCAGCCAATGGAATGAGCGGTCAAACTCATCGGCTTCAATGACTACAAACTCGCTTTTCTCCGAGAGAAGAAGATTCGTGCCATAATTTTTGGATATCCCTCCTAGAAAGGCGTTGCATCCGACGTGAGAATGATCTATCAGGTAGGCGGCCATGGTCGAAGTGGTGGTCTTTCCATGCGTACCGGCCACGCAGATACCTTTTTCCGTACGTGTGATCATTCCTAGGACTTGTGCCCGCTTGTGTATCTCGAAGTTGTTTTCCCGGAAATGGCATAGTTCTTCATGGTCGGCTGGAATGGCAGGTGTATAGACGACTAATGTAGAGTCTGGATCCTTACAGGTATCCGGGATGAGCGACACATTTTCTTCATAATGGATGTTGGCTCCTTCTTCTTCCAGCTTATGGGTCAGTTCGCTCGGGGTTTTGTCGTATCCGGCCACATGTTTTCCTTTTGACAGGAAGTAGCGGACAAGAGCACTCATTCCGATTCCGCCCGCTCCAATGAAATAGACGGCTTTTATTGTATTAATATCCATGTTCATTCTTGTATTTGATGGCAAGTTTGCAGACTTCATTCGCAATGACATTTGCCGAGTCTTTGAATGCCAGTTTTGAAATGTTCTGTCTGAGTGAATTTAATTTCTCAGTATCATTCACGGCCTGTATGGCTGTCTCTATCAGTCTTTCCGGAGCCTCACTGTCCTTGATGTACAAGGCGGCATTTTTATTGACTAGAGCCAAGGCGTTTTTTGTCTGATGGTCTTCGGCGACATTTGGAGAAGGGACCAGAATGACTGGTTTTTCCAGCAGACAGAACTCGGAAATGGAGCCGGCTCCTGCGCGGCTGATGACAATGTCGGCCGCGCTATAAGCCATTGCCATATCAGAGATAAAGTCGGTAGTGTAGAGCATGGGGAGATTCCCGGCTTTTCTCACGGCTTGTCTGGCTTCTTCGAAATACATTTTTCCTGTTTGCCAGATAAACTGTACCCCCGATTGTCTGATCTTGTCGAGGGCTTGCATGACACAGTTGTTGATGGTCCGTGCGCCCAGGCTTCCGCCAATAATCAGTATTGTCTTTTTGTCAGGGCTTAATCCGAATGTACCTATGGCTTTCTCGCGGCTGGTCTTTCCGTTGAACAGATTCTGTCGTACAGGATTTCCTGTAAGGATAATCTTATTCTTATCGAAGAAGCGTTCCATTCCTTCGTAGGCTACACAGATTTTTTTTGCGCTTTTTGCCAACAGCTTGTTTGTGACTCCTGCGTATGAGTTCTGTTCTTGTATCAATGTCGGAATGCCCATTCTTGCGGCCATCTTCAATGTCGGACCGCTGGCATATCCGCCGACTCCCACGGCTGCATGGGGCTTGAAATCTTTAATGATTTTTCTTGCCATACGTTGGCTGCGGAAGAGCTTGATAAGCACACTTATGTTTTTTAGCAGATGCTTGCGGTCGAATCCTGCGACCGGAAGTCCGATAATCTTATATCCTGCGGCGGGAACACGTTGCATTTCCATCCGTCCTAATGCTCCGACAAACAGAATCCGGGCGTTAGGGTATTGCTCTTTGATTGCATTGGCAATGGAAATAGCCGGGAAGATATGTCCTCCCGTACCTCCACCGCTGACTATGATTCGCAAACTGTCACTTTCCATAAAATGAGATTTTTAAATTACAAATTTAAAAAGAACTTTTGATACCGGCTTCTTCTGCCGTGTTTTTTATCTGTCTGTGTTTGCTTGGACAGTCGGAGCATGCTCTTCTCCAGTTGTAGTCGGGACTTCTTGAGATAAGGAGGGTTGCCCTGCTTTTTCCTGTTCTTCTTGTTGTTTCTTGTCATTTACATATCTGCTGATACTCAATATCATGCCGATATATATGCAGTTTACCAGCGTGGAAGTTCCTCCCTTACTTATCAATGGCAACGGTTGGCCGGTGACAGGCATGATGCCCACGGCCACCAGCATGTTGAAAAGGGCCTGTGTGGCTATCAGTATTCCGATTCCCATGATGAGAAAGACATAGAAAGGCTTGTCGCAGTTTCTGGCTATCCTTCCTATCCTCATCAGGAGCAGGAGGTAAAGGATGGCAACGAATGCACCTCCTACAAGTCCGAGTTCTTCAATGATGATAGCATAGATGAAGTCGGAAAAAGCCTGCGACAGAAAGTCACGCTGCACACTGTTGCCGGGTCCTTTTCCCAGTATGTTGCTTGTTGCGATGGCGATGTTGGCGTGGGCTATCTGTGCATCCTCGTTGATATTGAACTTTGCGGCAGGCACTTTTTCTTCATTGAAATGGTTGTCCAGACGATTTTGCCATGTAATCATTCGATCGAGTCCGATCTTCTCCCAGGCGGTAGCCGGAACAAGTTTGATGGACAGTCCGGCTACCAGTGCGAACCCTATGCAGGCTACCATAAGCAGACTTAGTTGCTTTATCGGTATTCGCCCGATGTACATCATCAGAAATACACTGACCGCTAACAGCACAGATGTCGACAGGTTTTCGGTGAAAATCAGCCCGCAAGTGATGGCAGTGACCCACAATATGTATTTGAAGGCTTTTTTGTTGGCTCCGTTTTCCTCTTGTAGTTTCGACAAAATGAACGCTACGGAAATGATAGTGGCCATTTTGGCTATCTCGGATGGCTGGAACTGTATGAAACCGAGATCAATCCATCTTCTTGCCCCGTTTGTAATGGTTCCGATGATAAAGACTGTTATCAGCAGGATCCATGAAATGGGCAGTAATGCAACAAAGGTCTTGAACCACCGGCAAGGGATGTTATGGACAACCCATACGATGATGCCTCCCACCAGCATCATTGTCAGATGGTTGGTGATTGGTCCCCAGTGGTCACCACTCTTATAAGTAAGAGTACTTGAAGCACTGAATACTTCTACAATGGATATGAGGCACAAAAACAGGAAGATTATCCATATCGCTTTGTCGCCTTTGAAAAAATTCTTTAGCAGATCCATTTTCTGGGTTTGTTTACAGATTCTTCACACATTCTTTAAATTGATCGCCCCGGTCCTCATAGCTTTTGAACAGGTCGAAACTTGCGCAACAGGGGCTGAGGAGAACGGTCTCTCCTTGTCTTGCCATCTTATAGGCAGCGTTGACAGCATCTTTCATACTTTGGACGTCTACTGTCGGAATCCCGAATCCGTCGAAAAAAGCATGAAGCTTTTCATTGTGGAGCCCCATGAATATCAACCCGGTACATTTTTCTTTCACGAGGCTGGCTATTTCATTGTAGTCGTTTCCTTTGTCTTTTCCTCCAAGAATCAGTATGGTCTTGGTCTTCATGCTTTGCAAGGCATACCAGCACGAGTTGACATTGGTCGCTTTAGAGTCGTTGATGTAGTCGACGCCTCTGACGCGGGCGACCTTTTCCAAGCGGTGTTCCACACCTTTGAAATCTTTCAAGGCTTCACGGATACATTCCTTGTGGATTCCCGCAATGTTGGCTGAGATACCTGCAGCCATTGAGTTAAACAGATTATGGGTTCCTGTCAGGGCCAATTCTTCCTGCTCCATGTTGAAAGCGATGGGGCGCGTGAAGCAGACTTTATCTTGCTCCGTAAAAGCGGCCAGTCCTTCTTCTTTCTTTTCGGCGAACGGGAAATAACGTCCGTGGATTCCGTATTTGTGAAGCTCCCGCTGGATGATGGGGTCATCGTTCCAAAATACGAATGCATCATCGTCAGTCTGGTTCTGGATGATACGGAATTTTGCATCCACATAGTTCTGCATCTCATAGTTGTATCGGTCCAGATGGTCGGGGGTAATGTTCATCAACACAGCTATGTTGGCATGGAACTTATACATGTTGTCGAGCTGGAAACTGCTCAGCTCGATCACATAGTAGTCGAAGTTACACTCAGCCACCTGATAGGCCAGACTCCTTCCGATATTCCCGGCCAGTCCGACGTTGAGCCCCGCTTTCTTGAAAATGTGATAAATCAATGAGGTTGTGGTTGTCTTTCCATTGCTTCCGGTGATGCAAATCATCTTGGCATGGGTATATCGTCCTGCGAATTCTATTTCAGAAATGACAGGAGTGCCTTGTGCTTTCAGTTTCAGGATGATGGGCGCATCATTGGGAATGCCGGGGCTTTTTATCACTTCATCGGCATTCAGTATCAATGATTCTGAATGTTGTCCTTCTTCCCATCTGATGTTCCGTTCGTCAAGCATCTGCTTGTATTTGTCCTTGATGGCGGACATGTCTGATACAAATGTCTCGAATCCTTTTTTCTGAGCCAGGACAGCAGCTCCTGTACCGCTTTCTCCTGCTCCTAAAATGACAATTCTTTTTGCCATGACTTTTTACCTTATCTTTAGAGTTATAATAGTTATTGCGGCTAATACGATGGTTACAATCCAAAAGCGGACGGTAATCTTTGATTCATGGAATACGCTGTTGGGGCGTGTGATCAGATATGTGCAGTTCGGGTCAAGCTGTGCCATTGTCGTACGGAAATGGTCATGAATCGGTGTACGTTTGAAGATTCGCCGCTTGATTCCCTTTTTCTTTCCACTTTTGTAATATCTCACTTGCAAGATTACGGAGAGGTTCTCTATCAGGAAGATTCCACATAGAATAGGAATCAACAGTTCTTTGTGGATGATGATGGCAAAGACCGCGATGATTCCGCCGATGGTGAGACTTCCTGTGTCTCCCATGAACACCTGTGCCGGAAAGGCATTATACCACAGGAATCCTATCAGTGCTCCGATAAAGGCACAGATAAAGATTACCAGTTCCTCGCTTCCCGGTATGTACATGATATTCAGATATTGTGCGTATTCGATATGGCTTGATACGTACGCCAATATTCCGAGCGTCACGCCTATTATGGCGGAGTTCCCTGCCGCCATTCCGTCCATTCCGTCGTTCAGGTTGGCTCCGTTGGAGACAGCGGTAACTACAAAAATGGTGATCAGTACGAATACGACCCATCCGCATGCTTGTGCGTGTTTGCCCATGAATCCGACAAAGTCCGCATAATCCAGGTTGTTGTTCTTGAAGAACGGGATGGTGGTCTTTGTGGATTTCTCGTTCATGTTCTTGTGGACGACGTCTACCACACGACCGTCTTGCTGGATTTCTATATTCTCCCGGATCACCACATCCGGACTGAGGTATAGCGTAAGGCCTACAATCAGGCCCAATCCCACTTGTCCGATAATCTTGAACTTGCCGTGGAGTCCTTCCTTGTCTTTCCGGAACACTTTTATGTAATCGTCCAGAAATCCCAAAGTCCCTAGCCATAAAGTAGTGATCAGCATTAATATCATATAGATGTTGTGAAGTTTTCCCAACAGCAGACAGGGTATCAATATCGCTATGATAATGATGATGCCTCCTATGGTGGGGACTCCTACTTTCTTTACGTTGAACGGGTCGATGGAAGCGTCACGTTGTGTTTCCGTAATTTGTCTTTTTTTCAACAACTTGATGAAGTATTCACCGAAAATGGCGGAAATCAGCAAGGCGAAGATGATGGCCATCAGTGAGCGGAAGGACACATAGCCGAACATACGTGCCCCCGGGAAGTTGAATTGCTCCAGGTATTGAAACAGATAATATAGCATGATCTTTTCCTCTACGGTTATTTGTGTTCAGTCTCGAATATTTCTCTCAGTATCTCCTTGTCATCAAAATGGTGTTTCACACCTTTGATTTCCTGATAGTTCTCGTGCCCTTTCCCGGCTACCAGAATCACATCACCCGGTTGTGCCAGTATACATGCCGTACGGATCGCCTCTTTACGGTCGACAATGCTGATAACTTTGTTGGCTTCCTCTTTTTCCACTCCTGCCAGCATGTCATTGATAATGTCCTGTGGCTCCTCAAACCGTGGATTGTCGGATGTGATGATTACTTTGTCACAGCGGGCAGCCGATTCTTTGGCCATCAGCGGGCGTTTGCCTTTGTCGCGGTTTCCACCTGCGCCGACTACGGTGATTATCTGTCCTCTTCCTCTCAATACTTCATGGATGGTGTCGAGCACATTTATCAAGGCATCAGGTGTATGCGCATAGTCTACAATCGCTGTATACCCTTTGGGTGAGCGTAAGGCCTCGAATCTTCCTGATACAGGGCGCAGGACACTAAGAATCAACAGGATGTTTTCGGGCGACTTCCCTAGCAGGCAAGCGGCTCCGTAAACGGCCAACAGATTGGAGGCATTGAACCGTCCGATGAACTGTACGTTCACTTCCCGGTTGTCAATGTCCATCAACATTCCGTCGAATCCGTCTTCCAGCACTTTTCCTTTAAAGTCGCATAGCGTTCGAAGCGAATAAGTGGCGACTTTTGCCTTGGTGTTCTGCACCATAACCATCCCGTTTCTGTCGTCAGCATTGGTCAAGGCAAAAGCTGTTTTCGGTAATCCGTCGAAGAAAGCCTTTTTTGCCTTCAGGTAGTTCTCAAAAGTCTTGTGATAGTCCAGATGATCTCGGGTAATGTTGGTAAAGATTCCCCCTGCAAACTTAAGGCCTCCTATCCTTTTCTGGGCTATCGAGTGTGAGCTTACTTCCATGAACGCATATTTGCATCCTTCGTCAGCCATGCGCCCTAACAGCCGGTTCAGCGTAATCGGATCCGGTGTGGTATGGTCGGTAGGAATCGCTTCTCCGTCAATATAATTGCATACGGTGGAGATTAATCCTGTCTTGTAACCGAATTTGCGGAACATATTATATAATAAGGTAGCGATGGTGGTCTTTCCGTTTGTGCCGGTTACGCCGATAAGGTCCAGTTTGGAGGTCGGGTCACCATAGAAGGTCGTGGCCAGTTTACCCACTGCGTCTTCCGTGTCGGCTACCTGTATGTAAGTCACTCCTTCATGCAGTGTTTCCGGAAGGGTCTCGCATATCACAGCGGATGCTCCGTTTTCGATGGCTTTTGCGATATAGGCATGTCCGTCTGTCTGCGTACCCTTCACAGCTACAAACAGGTTACCGGGTTTGATCAGTCGGGAGTCTGTTTGAATGTCATTGATCTCCAGGTCAATGTTTCCCTGAGTGTCCCGGATATAGACAGCTTTGATAATTTCATTCAGTTTCATTTCTTCAATGCTTAAGAGTCAATATAATGGTTTGTCCTTTATGTAAGTAGGAGCCGGGGGGGATGCTTTGTTGCGTCACTTTTCCCATTCCGGAAAGTCTGACGTGAAGCCCTTGACTTTCCAGCAGGAATACGGCGTCTTTCGCGCCCATACCTTTCACGTTCGGGACAAGCCGTTCGTTGCTGTTTGTCTTCTTCAGGTCCGCATAGTTGGCCGTACGGGTCACTCTTCCCCAGACAGGATTGTGTCCGGCCGGTATTGAGGTACTGTTGCTATGGATGTCAAGCGTGTTCAATACCATTGCGGCTTCCCGGATATCCCCGTTTTTTACATCGGGTATCATGATGGCGGTAGAGTCTTTTGCCTGAGCAAGGTCTTTATACAGATGCTTGGCATAAATGCGTTCTGCGATACGGCTGAACACACTTCCTGCCTGCACACCTCCCGAAGGGTATCCGCTTGGGTCTTCAATTGAGACAATGCAGCTGTATTGGGGCTTTTCTGATGGGAAATACCCGCAGAAGCTGACCAGGTATTTTGTCTTCCCACTTTTGTATCCTTGCTTCCCTTGTGAAATCTGAGCTGTACCGGTCTTGCCTGACACATGAAACTGCTTGCTCCCGGCCTGTTTGGCCAGTCCGTCGGAAACCACTTTTTGCAGCATGTATTGGATTTGTTGCAGGGTCGTGTCAGAGCAGATTTTCGGATTGACCGTCTCGGTCGGGAACTCTTTCAGAATGTCTCCGTTCTTGGCGATCGCTTTCACGAACTTCGGCTTTACCATCACTCCGTTGTTTGCGATGGCATTGTAGAAATTCAGCAAATAGATGGGTGGGAACATGGTCTCGTAGCCGATGCTCATCCATGGCAAGGTTGTTTTGGCGAAATAGCTGCGCTCCTTAGGACCCAGGATGCGCGGACTTGCTTCGCCGGCAAAGCCCAGATGGAGCGGTGTGTCGATGCTCATTCTGCGGAGTCCGTCAATGAATTTTTGAGGGTTGCTGCCATAGAACTTGTCGATGATGGTCGACACTCCCACGTTTGAAGAGTATCCCAGTATTTGGGTTACGCTGATTTTTCCATATCCTCCATGATGCCAGTTCCAGTCTTTCATATTGCTTCCATGCATGTTTACAATGCCGTTTCCTGTGTCCACCACGTAATCCGGAGTGATGTATCCGTCTTCAAGGGCCACCATGATTGAAGCCGTCTTGAAAGTGGAGCCTGGTTCCATCAGATTGCTGACCGCGTTGTTCCGCATCTCATAATAGTTTCCGTCACCTGCGCGGGTCATGTTGACGTTTGCCTTCACTTCTCCGGATGCCACTTCCATCACGATGGCGACTCCGGACTGTGCGTTCAGGTTTTTCAGTTGGTCTACCAGGGCCTTTTCCGCGATGTCCTGCATGTCCACATCAATGGTCGTGATGATGTCACATCCGTCTACAGGTGGGATGTCCACGATGTCGAGGTATTTGTTCATGACCTTCTGCCTGTGTGTGATTCCGTTCTTCCCTTTCAATATAGAGTCGTATGTAAGCTCGATCCCGTTTTTCGCGCCAAGCGACATGTCTGGATACATGTCTCCCAAAGTGCGGGCGGCCAGCGAGCCGAAGGGCTTTTTGCGCTGGTTGTAGGCCAGTTCATGAAATCCTCCCTTGAATTTGTTCAGATTGAATACCGGAAGTTTTTTCACTTCTTTATATTCGATGTATGATATTCTTTTCGGATAAAGCTGATAGTTCCGGCTTTTCTTTTTTCTTCCGTTCAGGATATGTCTGCGGAACTCCCTCGCGCTTTTATCTGGGAATATCTGATGAAGACCTTCGCATATTTCTGTCAGATGGTTCATGAGTGTCGTGTCGTTATTGGCGTTCTTTACGGCTACGAAGTCCATGAATATCTTATATTCCGGCAGACTGCTTGCCATCAGTTTCCCGTCTGATGATATGATATTTCCACGGGTTGCCGGGATGGTTACATTCTCTCTCACGAAACGGTCGGCCACATCTTTCCAGTACTGCCGCTCGGCGAACATGATCACGGCCGCCTTGCCGATGACCGCGATGATGAGTAACGTCACGACCAGCAGTATGAAGGTATAACGTCGTATGATATATTTCTGTCCGGGTATCATTTGTCTGTGTCATTTATTAAAAACGGAGGGGTTGCCGCTGTTTCCAGTGGAGTGCCTTCTGCTGAGATATATTCTTCTATGCGTGACTGTCTGCTTCTTTCTGTCAGTTCGGACGAGATGGTCAGCGCGTCATATTTGATGTCGACCAGCTCTTTCTTCAGCCGGTCAATCTCGATCATTTCCTGCTGGCTTGAATAGCGGTTGTCGATGTAGAGGATGACGAAAAGCATGATCAGGATGACCATGTTTGCCTGTTGCCGCATGATGTGTACCAGCACCTCACCTCCCAGTATGTATTTCCATGTAAGTCTGGATGTTTCCTTATCCTGTGCTTTCTCTTGTGGTTCCATGATTATATTTTTTCTGCGATTCTGAGTTTTGCGCTTCTTGAACGCGGATTTCTGGCCATCTCTTCTTCCGAGGGTACGATGACTTTTGTGTTGACGGGCTTGAGAGGGGACTTTCTGTTGCCGAACAGATCCTCTTCCGTTTTACCTTCCGTATTGCCGGTCCTCATGATGTTTTTCACCATCCGGTCCTCCAACGAATGGTATGTGATGACTGCCAGGCGTCCGCCGGGTTTCAATGCGTCTGTCGCCGCATACAGCATATCCTTGAGGGCTTCCATCTCCTGGTTTACTTCAATGCGCAGAGCCTGAAATACCTTGGCGAGCTCTTTCTTCTCGCGTTCCCGTCCGAAGTACGGTTTGACGATTTCCAGAAAATCATTGATGGTTTCAATTGTTTTCCTTGTCCTTTCTTTTGCGAGGGCCGAGGCCAGTTTTCTGCTGTTCTTCAGCTCTCCATAAAGGTAAAATATGTTTGCCAGCCGTTCTTCATCGTATGTGTTTACTATTTCTGCCGCAGTTATTCCCGCGCGCTTGTTCATTCTCATGTCCAGTTTTCCGTCGAACCGGAAAGAGAATCCTCTTTCCGAATCATCGAAATGATGTGATGACACACCCAAGTCTGCCAATATCGCGTCCACTTCCGTTATACCATAGTAGCGTAGAAAATTATGGAGGTATCGGAAATTGCTTCTGACGAAAGTAAACCGAGGATCGTCTATAATATTCTTTTCAGCATCAGCATCCTGGTCAAAACTGAACAATCGGCTTCCTTCGCCCATGTTCCGTAAGATTTCCTTGGAGTGTCCTCCTCCGCCGAATGTTACGTCCACGTAGACACCATTCGGATGCAGGCACATTCCTTGTATGCTTTCATGGAGCAGGACAGGTATATGATAAGTCAGTTCTAGTCCGTTCATTTTGTGGGCTGATTTTTATGTTTCACCTTATTATATAAATCGAGCTGTAAAATTAGATATTTCTGTAGAATCGTGCGCTATGTTTTGCAAAGAAAATTCATGGAAGTTATCAACAGGCCGTTCATTTCTTCTTATTGTGCCTGTCATCTGTAAGGAAAATGTCTTACAAACGGAAGAAGTTGGAGGGAAATCCGCTTTTTTTACACTTTTGGCCTGCATTTCTTGTCATAAATTGAATGATTTTTCAAAAGATGAGTTACATTTGCAGAGTAAAAAGAGAAAAATGGCGGAAAAATCAATGTTTTTGATTGATATTGATAAGGTGGTAAAGGATAAGGCCGGAAAGAAAGCCAACCGGATACCGCAGTTTGTCATATCGTATTTGAAACGTATCGTTCATCAGGATGAGATCAACGCCTTCTTGAAGAGTGTATCCGATAAGACGGGGGTCGGTTTTCTGGAGGCGTGTGTGGACTATCTGGATATCAGGCTGGAAGTGGAAGGTATGGAGAACCTGCCTTCTGAAGGTCTGTGTACATTTGTCTCGAATC
Source organism: Candidatus Phocaeicola excrementigallinarum (assembly GCA_019120125.1). Taxonomy (GTDB): domain Bacteria; phylum Bacteroidota; class Bacteroidia; order Bacteroidales; family Bacteroidaceae; genus Phocaeicola; species Phocaeicola excrementigallinarum. Next base: position 49,536 of record DWVR01000029.1, read on the forward strand.
ATCCGTTGGGGGGACAGGATGGCATTGCTTTGGGGTATATTCTTGGAAAACATTATGGCGGGCGGATCAAATATCTGGTAAACGACTTGCTGATGAATCTGCATGGCCTGGCGCCGCTCTGCATTCCGATCAACAAGACGGGTTCGCAGTCACGCGATTTTCCACAGATGGTGGAAGCCGGGTTCCGTTCGGACAACCATATCATCATGTTTCCGGCAGGAATCTGCTCGCGCAGGCAGCATGGAGTCATCAAGGACTTGCCGTGGAAGAAGACATTCGTTACGAAGAGTGTGGAGACGTGCCGGGATGTGGTGCCTATTCATTTTGAGGGGAGAAACTCGGATTTCTTCTACAATCTGGCGAATGTCTGCAAGTTTCTGGGCATAAAGTTCAACATAGCCATGCTTTATCTTGCGGACGAGATGTATAAGAACCGCCATAAGACCTTTCGCGTGACGATCGGGAAGCCTATCCCATGGCAGACCTTCAACAAGTCGAAATCGCCTGCCGAGTGGGCCGATTATGTGCGCGAGGTGGTTTATAAATTATAGTAAAGTACGACATTTGATAGATTATATGGAAGAGATTATTGCGCCGATTGACAAGGGGCTTTTGAAATCGGAACTTACCGAGGACAAGCGGTTAAGGTCTACGAACAAGAGTAACAATGAGATTTATATTGTTACGTGGAAAGATGCGCCGAATGTGTTGAAAGAGATAGGGCGTTTGCGTGAGATCGCGTTTCGTGCGGCCGGAGGGGGAACCGGAAAATCATTGGATCTTGACGAGTATGACCTGATGGAGCATCCTTACCATCAGTTGATCGTGTGGAATCCGGAATCTGAGGAGATTCTGGGGGGATACCGTTATTTCTTGGGTGATGAGGTGGAGTTTGACGAGAAGGGGGATCCTATATTGGCCACTGCCCATATGTTCAAGTTCTCGGACAAGTTCCTGAAAGAATATCTGCCGGCGACAATCGAGCTGGGACGCTCGTTCGTGACGCTGGAGTATCAGTCCACTCGTGCCGGTTCAAAAGGTCTGTTTGCCCTGGACAATCTGTGGGACGGCCTGGGCGCGCTTACCGTAGTGATGCCTCAGGTGAAATACTTGTTTGGAAAGATGACCATGTATCCGAGCTATAACCGTTTCGGACGTGACATGATCCTGTATTTCCTGAGAAAGCATTTCGATGACAAGGATAGACTGATCATTCCTGAAAAACCATTGAAGTTAGAGACGGATCCGGCGGTTCTTGAGAAGCTTTTCTGTCATGATACTTTTAAGGAGGATTATAAGGTTCTCAATGCGGAAATCCGTAAGTTGGGTTACAACATTCCTCCGTTGGTGAATGCTTATATGGGTCTGTCGCCTACAATGCGTATGTTCGGTACGGCCATCAATTATGGTTTTGGAGATGTGGAGGAGACTGGTATCCTGATTGCGGTGGATGAGATTCTGGAGGAGAAGCGGAAACGTCATATCGAATCTTATATCAAGGAGCATCCGGAAGCGTTGAACATCACTTCTTCCGTCAATCCGGTTGTGGGCAGGATAAAAAAGAACTGATGAAAAGGAAGGAGGCTGTATTCAAAATGAAATTGGTTCTCATTTGAATACAGCCTCCTTCCGGTCTTTTTCCAAAGTCATTCAACTTCTCCAAGCTGGTTTCCGTATTCCATCTCTCCCTGTACCACAAAATAGACAGCTTCCGGATCAAATGGACCCATACCGTCTTTCGTGGATTCTTTCATGATGTAGTCTACAATCGCATCCTGGTCGATATTGATATAGCCCTCTTCATCGGGTTGCGCGTCCAGACATCCGCTGGTCGTGTAGTAGTCAACGATTACATCCAGAATGTAATATAGGTCATCGTCTGAGAAAGTGTCTTTCATCTCTTGAGGCAGATAGTTCTTTATGAACTCGATGGTCTTCTCATCGTCCTCATCTTCCAACAAAAAATCGTCGTCCATTCCCATAGCGTTATTGTTTTTTGGTTGATAATGTTCTTTGTCAAAGCAGGGCTTCTATCTTTGCCTGCAGAGCCGATTTGGTGGTGGCGCCTACCTGTTTGTCGACAACTTCTCCGTTCTTGAGGAACAATACGGTCGGGATGTTTCTCACTCCGAAGCGTGCGGGAAGGTCGCTATTCTCGTCTACATCGCATTTTCCTACATTCACCTTGTCCTTATAGGTCTCGGCCAGTTCTTCGATGTAAGGAGCGATTTGCCGGCACGGACCGCACCAGGTAGCCCAGAAATCAAGTACAACGGGTTTTCCTTCAGCTACAATAGCCTCAAAATTGTCATCTTTAATGTTCAATGCCATAATCGTATGTTTTTAAAAAAGATTTTCTGCACAAATATATACTAATTTATTTTATACTCCAACATCGGCTGGTTTTTTAAATAGCTTATCAGTTCCTTTTTTACGGCCACTTTTACCGAACGGGAACTGAGGTTGACGCGCATCTGTCCCTCGTCGTCCCGGATAAGGAAGCAAAGCTCGGCGTTGCCCGGATTCGCTTTAACCAATGAGGAGATTTCCATGATCAGCTGGTCATCAATGACGGACAGGGGAACGCTTACCGTAATCTTCTCGATGACACGTTCCTTCACGTCCGACAACAGTTCGATGGTGTTGATCTTCACTTCCCATTCTTCCTGCCGCCATTGCTTGGGCTGGCATTTCCCGTGCATGTATAGAAACATTCCTTCCGCGAAATAGTTTTTCTTTTCCACCCATTCGTTGCCGAAAAAGGCAAACTCGGCTGAGCCGGAATAGTCTTCCATCTTCGCAATGCCGTATGGCTTTCCGGTCTTGGTATATCCTTCACGCACACCAGTGACGATGCCTCCCAGAATCAGGTCTCTGTTGTGCAGGGGGGTAAGGTCCGCAAGCTGGGTCATGTGGGCGTTGCATACATTCTCAAGGATCACCGCGAATTCGTCCAACGGGTGTGCCGACAGGTAGATGCCCACCAGTTCACGCTCCTTGTTCAACCGTTCCAGATCGCTCCAGACCGGAGCGTGGAGTATCTCCGGAGTGGCGACTTCGATTTCCATCGTGTCTCCGAACAGCGAGTTGGTGGCCGCCATTTTGTCGGCCTGGAATTTGGCTCCGTAGCGCACCAGTGTTTCCACGAATGTCTCTTCCTTGGCGTTTTTCTGGAAGAAGTCCTCGCGCTTTATTTCAGGGAAGCTGTCGAAACTTCCTGCCAGTGCCAGATTTTCGATGTTTTTCCGGTTGCATGCGGAAAGGTTTACCCTCTGCACAAAGTCGAAAATCCCTTTGAACGGTCCGTTCTTTTTCCGCTCGTTCAGAATGCTTTGTACGGCCGACTCGCCCACGCCCTTGATGGCTCCCAGTCCGAAGCGGATATTGCCTTGGTCGTTGACAGAGAACTTCAGGTTACTTTCGTTCACGTCGGGACCGAGTACCTTGATGCCGGTGGCTTTGCATTCGTCCATCAGCTTGGTGATTTCAGTGATGTTTGAGATGTTCCGGCTCATCGTGGCGGCCATGTATTCCGACGGATAGTTCGCTTTCAGGTAAGCGGTCTGATAGGCAACCCACGAATAGCAGGTGGCATGTGACTTGTTGAATGCGTAGGAGGCGAATTTCTCCCAGTCGGCCCATATCTTTTCCAGGACCTGCGGGTCGTGTCCGTTCTTTTTCCCGCCCTCGATGAACTTCGGCTTCATGTGGTCCAGTTTGTCACGCAGCTTCTTGCCCATTGCCTTACGCAAGGCATCCGATTCGCCTCGGGTAAAGTCGGCCAACAGACGGGAAAGGAGCATCACCTGTTCCTGATAGACCGTGATTCCGTAGGTGTCTTTCAGATATTTCTCCATGATGGGAATATCATATTCGATAGGCTTCCGTCCGTGTTTGCGGTCGATGAAGTCGGGAATGTAGTCCATCGGTCCCGGGCGGTACAAGGCGTTCATGGCGATCAGATCCTCGAAAGTTGTGGGCTGGAGTTCGCGCAGATACTTCTGCATGCCGGCCGACTCGAACTGGAACGTGCCGATGGTCCGTCCCTCACTGTACAGCTTGTATGTGGCAGGATCGTCGATAGGTATCTCGTCGATGTCCAGCTCGATTCCCTTGCTCTGTCGGATATTTTCGATGGCCTCCTTGATGATGGAGAGGGTCTTCAGTCCCAGAAAGTCCATCTTGATGAGGCCGGTATCTTCGATTACGGAACCTTCGTATTGGGTGACAAGCATCTTCTCGCCGGTCTCCTTGTCGTCGGCGGTGCTTACCGGCACCCAGTCGGTGATGTCGTCACGGCAGATGATGGTGCCGCAGGCATGCACACCCGTGTTGCGCACGTTTCCTTCGAGCATTTTGGCATATTTGATGGTATCGCGCAGTACAGGATCGGACGACATTTCCGCCTCCTGCAGTTCGGGTACGTAGGCGATGGCATTCGTCAGGTTCAGTTTCTTGTCGGGTATCTTGTCCGGGACGAGTTTGCACAGGCGGTCCGACTCGGAGAGGGGGAGCTTCTGCACGCGCGCCACATCCTTGATGGCAAGCTTGGTGGCCATCGTGCCGTAGGTGATGATGTGCGCTACTTTTTCCTGTCCGTATTTTTCCGTCACCCAGTTCAGCACCCTTCCCCGTCCGTCATCGTCGAAGTCCACGTCGATATCAGGCAGGGAGATACGGTCGGGGTTCAGGAAACGCTCGAACAGCAGGTCATATTTGATGGGGTCAATCTGCGTGATTCCCAGGCAGTAGGCCACGGCCGATCCTGCGGCTGAACCACGTCCCGGACCTACCGATACGTCGAGTTGGTTGCGGGCGGCGTTGATGAAGTCCTGTACGATAAGGAAGTAGCCGGGGAAACCCATGGTCTTCATGATATACAGCTCGAATTTCAGCCGCTCCTTGATTTCCTCGTTCATGTCCGCACCATAGCGGCGTATGGCACCGTCGTAGGCCAGCTTGGCCAGATAGTCAGCTTCCAGCTTGATACGGTAGAGCTTGTCGTAGCCTCCCAGACGCTCTATCTTGGCTTTGGCGGATGCTTCGTCCATGACCACATTCCCGTTTTCGTCCTGTGTGAACTCGTCAAACAGGTCTTTCTCCGTATATTTTTTCCGGTATTCTTCTTCTGTGCCGAACTCCTCGGGGATGGAGAAGGTAGGCATGATGGGCGCATGGTCGATGGAATAGAATTCCACCTTGTCGCACACCTCTATCGTGTTGGCCAACGCTTCGGGCACATCGGAAAAGATTTCGTTCATTTCCTCGCGGGTCTTCATCCATTCCTGCTTGGTGTAGAGCATACGGTTCGGGTCGTCAAGGTCCTTGCCGGTACTCAGGCAGATCAGCCGGTCGTGGGCTTCGGCGTTTTCCTCGTCCACAAAATGCACGTCGTTGGTGCACACCAGTTTGATTCCGTATTTCTTGGAATATTCAATCAGCTTCTCGTTGACTGTCTGCTGCAGGTGATAAGTTTCATGGTTGGCCCTTGGGACGGTGGCCTTGTGGCGTTGGAGTTCCAGATAATAGTCGTCACCGAACAGGTTCTTGTACCATCTGACAGCTTCTTCCGCTTCCTCGAACTGGCCTGCCGTAATCCGCTTGGGCACTTCCCCTCCCAGACAGGCGGAGCAGACAATCAGTCCCTCGTGGTATTTCTCCAGTTCCGTGCGGTCGGTACGCGGACGCATGTAGAATCCTTTGGTCCATGCTTTCGATACCAGCTTGATGAGGTTGTGGTAGCCTTTCAGGTTTTTGGCGAGCACCACCAGATGGTATCCGCTCTGGTCCTGTTTCCCGTCGCGGTCCTCCATGCTCCGTCTGGCCACATACATCTCGCAGCCGAAGATAGGCTTGAACAGCTTCTTTTTCGCCGCTTCCAGCTGTTCCTTGCAGGCCGCGATTTCAGCTTGTGGGTCATCTGCCGTTTCCTTTCCGCTTTCTAGTGCGGCAATCCGTTTTTTCAAGTCCTTGATTTCTCCGTTGGTCCCTCCGTTCTTCTTGTTGACATAGTTGAAGAACTCCTTGATGCCGAACATGTCTCCATGGTCGGTCACGGCGATTCCCCTCATTCTGTTGGCGATGGCCTTGTCGACCAGTCTGGGGATGGAGGCCTGTCCGTCGAGGATAGAATATTGCGTATGAACGTGCAAATGAACAAAATCTTGCATGGCTTGTGATAGGTTTGTAAAACGAGTCCAAAGATACCTATCTTTTTCGGGAACGGCAAATTTTCGGTAGGGGACAATTTTAGAAGTGATGTAGGCCTGCGAAAGAGCGGATGTAGTCCCTTTCTGTTTCTATTACCTTGCTTTCATTGGACGGCAGGGGAGGATTCATATGGATATCCAACGCTTCAAAGCATGATAAACCCCGTCCTCATCCACCGAATCCGTCACATAGTCTGCAATGGCTTTCAGTGAATCGTTTGCATTCCCCATAGCCACACCGATGCCAGCCCGTTCAACAATGGGAATGTCGTTGCCTCCATCGCCCAATGCCATCGTTTCCTCAATCCTGA
>DWVR01000030.1 GCA_019120125.1 Candidatus Phocaeicola excrementigallinarum
ATTACGCAGAAAACATGAAGAAAAAGAGAAAATACATATATCATGAAAAGTGCCTGATAATACGCATTTTACAGATATATATTTTCTCTTTTTATGATTTTCTTTTCTTTATATCACTTTCCGATGCAGAAACGCTTGAATATATTTCCGAGTACTTCATCTGTGGTAACTTCTCCTACTATATCTGACAAGTAGAAGATGCATTCACGGAGATCTTGGGAAATGAAATCACCGGATAGGTTGGTTGCCAACCCGTCCTGGACGCGGCGGATGGAATCGAGGGCGTGGGTGAGGGCTTCGTAGTGACGGATATTCGTCACGATTACATCACCTTGCTGAATGTCCGGTAAGTGGGAAAGGTCGGCTAGGAGTGACTGGAGTCGGTTGACGTGAAGCTGTTGCTTGGCCGATATGGCTATTGTATGCCAGTCTGTATCTGGGGTTTTCTTGATAAAATCAGGCAGGGTTTGGGGAACGTATGCGACTGTGTCACATTTGTTCATGGCCAGGATAATCTGCTTATGCGTGAGACGGGAACGGATTTTCTCGTAAAAAAGACGGAAATCGTCGGCGGAACGTTCAAGATCATACATCAGGATGACAATTTGCGCCTGCTCCAATGCTTTGAAGCTTCGCTCGATACCCATAGCCTCGATGGTGTCATGCGTTTCACGGATTCCGGCTGTGTCGATAAAACGGAAAATGATTCCGCGGATGTTCATCGTGTCTTCAATCACGTCGCGCGTGGTGCCGTGGATGTTGCTTACTATGGCCTTGTCCTCACCTACAAGTGCGTTGAGCAGGGTAGATTTACCTGCGTTAGTCTCGCCGATGATGGCTACAGGAATGCCGTTCTTGATGGCATTCCCGGTACTGAATGAATTAACCAGACGTGTGATGAGGCCTTCAATTTGTGAGGCAATAGTCTGCAACTCTGAGCGGTCGGCAAATTCCAGTTCCTCATGGTCGCTGAAGTCCAGTTCCAGTTCCATGAGCGAGGTGAGATGAAGGAGCTGGTCGCGCAGTTTGCCCAGTTCCCGACTGAATCCACCCCGCATCTGGTTCATGGCCAGACGATGGGTAGCTGCTGAGGTCGATGCGATAAGGTCGGCCACGGCTTCTGCCTGGCTCAGATCCATTTTCCCATTCAGGAAAGCACGCTGTGTGTATTCTCCCGGTCCGGCAGCACGACATCCATGATGGATAAGGAGTTGCATCACCTGTTGGAGAACATATGCAGAACCGTGGCAGGAAATTTCGGTGGAGTCTTCGCCCGTATAGGAGTGAGGTGCGCGGAAAAGACTGACCAGTACTTCGTCAATAATTTCCCCTTCGTCGTTCTTTATGTAACCGAAGGTAAGGGTATAGGGATTGCGTCCGGCCAGTGGAGTGGAGGAGTCGCCTGCAGGGGTGAAGATGTGGTCGGTAATAGCGATTGCATCCGGTCCTGATACACGGATAGTTCCGATGGCACCTCCTTGAGCGGTGGCGATGGCACAGATAGTATCTTGTTTGATGTTCATTTTGTGTCTTTTTGATGTTTTAATTGTATAGTTCGTCAATCAGAATCCGGACAATCTCTTCCAGATATTCTTTGTCTGTATCGTCGAATGTATCCAGCTGGTCGGAGTCGATGTCGAGTACGCCTTTCACTTTACCGTGGGCGATGAGGGGGACCACAATCTCAGAACGGGAAAGGGAGCTGCAGGCAATATGTCCGGGAAATTGGTCGACATCAGGCACCACCATAGTGCGGGCTTCTGCCCATGCCGTACCGCATACGCCGCATCCTTTCCGAATGCTGTAGCAGGCCACGCTTCCTTGAAAAGGTCCTAGAATAAGGTTGTCATTCTCCACCAGATAAAATCCGACCCAGAAAAAACCGAACGCTTCTTTCAGTGCAGCACAAGTATTGGCCAGTACACTTACTTCGTGTTTCTCGCCTTCGATGAGTGGGACAAACTGCTTGAGAAATGTTTGGTAGCGTGTTGTCTTGTCTGTAGTGTGGGTTTGTATGAAACTTGCTTCCATTTTATTGTTTTATCGGTACACAAGTTCCCACGGATTTCCTTTCGCAGTCTTTCTTATTCACTTTGAGGAAATCTGTGGGGCCTGTGTTAAAAAAATCAGATTCGGTCGAGTACCAATTGGATGAGATCGCCGATTTGGGCTTTATAACTTGTGTCGGCTTCCTGTTTTACGCGGTTGGCGATGACCATGCATACGGTGGTCGCTTTGTGACCGAGCAGGAGTGAAAGGCCGGCCAGTGCGGAACTTTCCATCTCGTAGTTGGTTATCCGTTTGCCTTGGAATTCAAAGCTTTCGATTTTCTCATTCTGATGAGGGTCGGCGAGTGGGATGCGCAGACGTCTGCCTTGTGGGCCGAAGAAGCCGCCGCAGGCCACGGTCATACCTCGCACCATGTCGGTTTTTGCGATCCGTTCCACCAGCTCATGGTCGGCATGTACGGCATAGAGGGCCGGTGAGCAGAGATTGCCGCTCCATCCCAGATGGTTCAGCAGTGCACGTTCCAGCGGAAGGTCGCAAACGGCGTTACGTCCTTCATAGAAGTTGAGCAAACCGTCCATGCCTATGGAGATTTCCGAGCAGATAAAGGTGCCTGCCGGGGTGTCGTGCTGCAATCCTCCGCAGGTGCCTATGCGCACCAGTTCCAGTTGGCGGAGAGTGTCTTTTTCCTTACGGGATTGAAAGTCAATGTTGGCCAATGCGTCCAGTTCGTTCATCACGATGTCGATGTTGTCGCATCCGATTCCCGTAGAGACTACAGTAATCCGTTTGCCTTTATAGGTTCCCGTAGCGGTATGGAACTCGCGGCTTTGTACGTCACACTCCTTTGAGTCAAAGTAAGACGCGACCAGATCCACACGGCCCGGATCACCGACCAGAATCACCTTGTCCGCCAGTTGCTCAGGGCGGACATGAAGATGGAATATGGAACCGTCCTCATTGATGATCAGTTCGGAAGGTGGGAAATAGTGTTTCGTTTGCATGTCGTTTCGTTTTTTTACTGGGGATTGATTATTTGCCTATCGGGTTGTGGCCGGCCGGATGTTCGTCAGGACGTGCGATGCTGTTGCGCATCTCTGTGTCGGCCTGGATATTCTTCATCCGGTAATAGTCCATGATGCCGAGGTTTCCGCTGCGGAAAGCGTCTGCCATTGCTTTCGGTACTTCCGCTTCCGCTTGGATCACGTTGGCACGGGCTTCTTCCGCTTTGGCCTTCATTTCCTGTTCCAGTGCCACGGCCATGGCACGGCGTTCCTCCGCTTTCGCCTGGGCGATGTTCTTGTCGGCATTCGCCTGGTCAATTTGCAGGGAGGCTCCGATGTTGCGGCCTATGTCGATGTCGGCGATGTCAATGGAGAGAATCTCGAAAGCGGTTCCGGCATCGAGTCCCTTGCGGAGCACGAGCTTGGAGATGGAGTCCGGGTTTTCGAGCACTGACTTGTGGTTTTCCGATGAGCCGATGGAGGAGACGATGCCTTCGCCTACACGGGCCAGAACTGTATCCTCGCCTGCTCCTCCCACCAGTTGGCGGATATTGGCGCGGACTGTGACACGGGCTTTGGCGATGAGCTGGATGCCGTCTTTCGCTACGGCGGTCACCGGAGGCGTATCAATCACTTTCGGATTGACGGACATTTGTACGGCTTCGAACACATCCCGTCCTGCCAGGTCAATACCCGTGGCCATCTGAAAAGAAAGTTCGATGTTGGCTTTCGATGCCGATACGAGGGCGTGCACCACCTTCTCCACATGCCCTCCTGCCATGTAGTGTGCTTCCAGTTCGTCGCGGGTAATGCTGCGCAGTCCGGCCTTGTGGGCTTCGATCATGGCCGGCACGATGACGTGTGGCGGCACGTTACGGATACGCATCAGGAATAGCTGGATCAATGACACATGCACGCCCGAAACCTTGGCCGAGAGCCAGAGGAAGAACGGCACATAATGGAAAAAGATGGCCAGGATGATCAGGGCTCCAATGGCCATGAATACGAGTGGTAGAATACCGGCTGTCATAATGTTGTCGTTTTAAAAGGTTATTATCGGTTCTGGATGCCGCCTGTCGGTCTCACGTAGACCGTTCCGTTGTTGATGCGGACAATCTCCACAAGGGTCTTCTCATCGATGAATCCGTCAGTCGACTGCACCTCCACGATGTTTCCGTTGAAATCGGCATTCCCGATGAGGGTCAGCCGCGTGACTGTGGTTCCGGTGTCGCCTGCTTTCAGGTCAAGGCCTTTCAGAGGGTCTGGCTTATAGTCGAGGGTCTTTTTCAGTGCCAGGCGGTCCACTGTCTTGGAGCGCATGAACCAGACTGTCACCAGCGCGATGCCCAGCGCGGAGCATGCCACGGAGATCCATCCGGCGGTCGTGCCTACGTAGACGAAAGCGTAGAAAATGGCATAAAGGATGCAGAGCGTGGCTCCGATTCCTGCCAGACTGATGCCGGGAACCAGAAATACTTCTACGGCGAACAATATCAGTCCGCCCAGAATGAACGCGATGATGATGAGAGTCGACATGTTTGGGAGTATTACAAATGTTTCAAAGCTTTAATTTCCGTGTTCCGGACCTGAAGAGTCAGTCCGTCGATTTCCGAATGAAGTTGCTTCACCCGTTTTTCCTTGTCGAGTATGCCCGGTGCCAGACGTTCCTTTACGGCGCGGTTGCCGGAAGCGGCATAGTTGGCACGGATGCTTTCGAGCGATTCTTCCAGCGTTTTCAGGTCCTTCTGTTTCTGCAGCAGGATGCTGAACAGTTTACGGGCCTCAGTGGAACGGAAATCCGTCAGGCGGTGGTAGACGGAATTGTCGTTGACGACAAACTCAAAGTCCCCTTCGTCCTGCTTTTGCTCTTTGTCGTACAGAACCTGTGCGAGACGCTGTTTCCCGGAGCGGAGTTTGCCGGCGTCTCCCCATGTGTCCTTGATGGACGAGAGCCGGGCCAGGCTTCTCAGCTTGTCAGGGTCGGTGGTGTCATAGTCAAATACCACCTGGGTGGAGTTGGGGACGAACACATATACGCAGACCTTTCCTTCCGGCTGATAACGGTCGGACGCGAACCATCCCAGTTGGTTGAGGTCGTCAATCACATAGAGGTAGTCGTTGTAGGGCGAGTTGAAAGGGAAGCCCACATTGTCAGGCTTCAGATAGCTGCCGTCCTCTGCGTCATACCGAGTGATGAAGATGTCGTATCCTCCCAGATTCTCACCTCCTTCCGAGGCGAAGTAGAGCGTCACTCCGTCAGAGTTCATGAACGGATAGTTCTGGTTTCCGCCCACATCTTCCAGTCCCTTCAATGGAGTCGGGTTCTCCCATCTGTCGGTGAGGCGGAAGCTTGAGTAGAGACTTCTTACGCTGTCAGTATCCAGTCTTGCCATGAATTTACGGTCGTCCATTCCGTTTGTAAATTCCGTGCAGTCAGCTTCTCCTGTCATGGTTACCTGTCCGGCGTCCTTGCTTAGTCTGTAGGCTTTGAGAAAAGAGGCTTTGTCCACCACAAAACTGTCCACCACCGTCACGTTCTCCACGCCACGGATCATGCGTGCGCCCATACGGTATTTGGTCATCAGCCTGTCGGTGGACGAGGTGTCGCGTTTCTTGCGTTCCAGCCAATAGATGTGCTCCTCCAGATTCTCAATCGCCTCGTCAAAACGGTAAAGGTCATAATAGGCTCTGCTCAGATAGAGGTAGCCGTCGATGTATTTGCGCTCGGTACTCTTCTCAAGATAGGGTACGGACTTTTGCAGCTCGCCGGTCTCGTAGCAGCAGGCGCCATACCAGTAGTTGTAGCTTGCGTTCGACGGCGCCTGTCTTACCAACCGTTCGAACACTGGCTTCGCTTTTTCGAACTCTCCGGCGTTAAACCATTGTTTGGCCTGATTGAGTGTCTGCGAGAAAGTCCCTCCGCAACAGCAGAGGGCGAGCAGTGTCAGTTTGTATCTTGTCGTCATATCCAGTCATTTTCCGTTAATCAGATTCAAATATACAACCTTTCTTTGAAACGGCTGCTTTTCCACGTTCTATTTTCTGAAAAAATTTTCATGAAATGATTCTTTTGATGTAATTTTGCGCCGGTTTTTATCAGACGTTCATTCGTGAAAACCGTCTCCCGGAAAAACGCCTAAGCGTTTTGAATAAAACGTCAAGGCGTTTTGTCCAAAACGTCCTTACGTTTTTCCTGAAACGTCCTTACGTTTTTCCTGAAACGTCCTGACGTTTTTGGGGTATATCGGGAGCTTTGGGAATGAGACTGTTGAGTGTGACGATTATGGAAGGGAAACAGACAGACGAAGCGAAATTGTGGCGCCGAATACAGACACGGTTCATCAAGGGAATCCGCCAATATGGCTTGATAGACGATGGTGACAGGATTCTCATAGGACTTTCGGGCGGCAAGGACTCACTGGCCTTGCTGGAGCTGCTGGCGGAGCGTTCACGTATCTATAAACCGCGCTTTTCGGTGGTGGCGGCGCATGTGGTGATGAAAAATATCGCGTATGAGTCGGATATGGATTATCTGAGGGCGTTCGCGGAGGAGAGGGGAGTGCCGTTTGTCTGGGAGGAGACTTCGTTCGACCCGTCGACGGATACACGGAAATCTCCTTGCTTCCTATGCTCGTGGAATCGGCGGAAAGCGCTTTTCACGTTGGCCAAGGCTCACGGATGCAACAAGATCGCATTGGGACACCACATGGACGACATTCTGGAGACCTTGCTTATGAATATGACGTTTCAGGGAGCTTTCAGTACGATGCCGCCGCGGCTGGTGATGCGTAAGTTTGACATGACGGTCATCCGCCCGATGTGTCTGGTGCACGAGGCCGATCTGAAGGAACTGGCGGAAATGAAGGGTTACCGGAAACAGATCAGGAACTGTCCCTATGAGCGCGACTCGCACCGTGCTGACATGAAGTCGGTGTTGCACAGGCTGGAAGAGATGAATCCGGAGGCTCGCTACAGTCTGTGGGGAAGCATGGGAAACATTCAGGACGATTTGCTGCCCGGGCGGACGGACAGGACATGATTCCTGGTGTGATTCCTGTTGGTTGGAATTCTTAATTTTTTAAATTTTATTGGATAACTATGTGGTTACATGGTATTTATGCTGTAATTTTATTGGTGTTCTCCAACATTTTCATGACATTCGCCTGGTACGGGCATCTGAAAATGCGTGAGGAGTTCAGTTGGTTCGCGGCCCTGCCGCTGATCGGTGTCATTGGTTTCAGCTGGGCGATCGCGTTTTTTGAATATTGTCTGCAGGTTCCGGCCAACAGGCTTGGTTTCAAGGACAGTGGGGGACCGTTTGACATCATGCAGTTGAAGGTGATTCAGGAAGTGGTCACGTTGGCCGTGTTTACAGTGTTCTCGATGATTGCCTTCAAGCTTGAGCTGAAGTGGAATCATCTGGCGGCTTTTGTCTGTCTGGTGCTTGCTGTCTATTTCGTGTTCAAGAAGTAGGCGTCAGTCGCTCATCTCGCGCAGCCGGCGCACTTGGCGTTGCAGGTCGTAAGGGTTGGTGCGTACCCCATCTTTCTTGAGGAAATCTTTCTGATGGCGGATGGAATCTTCCGCCTGCTTGCGGCGGATGTATTCATACAGATTGCCTTCACTCTCCGGATGTGAGGGCTTTTTTTTGTCCTTCGCTTTCCGTGGAAGAAGGGTATCTGTCGGGATGTTGCCTGTCGGCAATGTGTCGGTCGCGGTGTGATGTCCGGTGCTGGCTGTGTCGGTCGCGGTGTTGGCCGGGAATACCAGTTTCGGATAGAAGTTGGGGACTTTCAGGCTGTCTTCTCTTGTAGGCTTGTAGTCCTTGTAGGTTTTCCATGCGTTGGCGTGCTTGCGGTTGTGGGCCAGCGTCCGTCCATGTCGGCTGAGGTTGTTGTACAGGAACCCGATGAAGTCGAGTCCTCCGATGACGGCTCCTGCACCGAGCGGCCCTCCGGCTCTTCCTGCGGCACGTTCATAGCCTCTTCCCGGTGAGGGAGGTACGTTCTTTCCGTCGTCCTTGTAGTTCGCGGACGGGTTGATGGTCCACGAGATTTCCAGTTTTCGGGGACGACTTGTCACCAGCTTGTCGTAGATGGGATCTTCCCAATACCTGGTCCAGATGGTGTAAGGTTCAAAGCGGAACCAGTCCGCCGGTTTCCAGAGGATGGTCGTGTCAATCATGTTGCGCGGCATGCCTGTAATGTCCTTGAATTCCATCCATTTCTTCGATAAGGGGGCTTCTTTGGGAGTGGCTTCAGGAGTGCCGTTGAAATCGAATTGTATCATCTTCACCGCGTCCATATTGAGACGTATTTCTTCCTTGTCTTTCTGCTCCTGCGCGTGGAAAGGCAATATTCCTGTCAGGCAATACAATGCGGAGACTGCCATCCGGAACCGGTGTGTGTGGAAAGCGGGTATATTCATCTGTGTTTCCTCACTCTTCCTCCCTGCATCCAACATTTCTCATAGTACGGTTCGTCCAGACTGCTCACGATGACTCCCTGGCTGGAACTGGCATGGATGAACCGTCCTTGTTTCAGGTAGATGCCCACATGGTTGGCTTTTCTCTTCCGGCGCCCGTTGTGGAAGAACACAAGGTCTCCCTCGCGCAGATTGCGTTTGGCCACCCGGCTGCAGTTGTCCGTGCGCTGTTCATCCGAACTCCGCTTGAGTTTTTTATGGTATACTTTCTTGTAGATGGCACAGGTAAGTCCCGAGCAGTCCACTCCCCGGCGGGAGCTGCCGCCGTAGCGGTAGGGGACTCCGATCCATTTCGCCGATTCGATATAAAGCTGGTGGTTGTCGTCAAGATCAATGTCCATGTCAAGGCTGATGGCCGCATGGGCCAGGTCCTGATAGTCCAATCGTGGCGCCGTTGTCTTGCATGAGGACAATGTCAGCGCCACGACCGTGAATAGAATATATTTGGTATAATCAGACAGTCTGTACATATCCGGCGTTTTTTGTGGAGACAAATGTAGAGAAAATCTGTCTGCACTGTGCCGTTGTTTAGACTATTTAGAAAAAATCAGTTTTCTTTTTCAGGCTCATCCGCCTCTTCCTTCCACTCAAAATAGCTTTCAAGCTCCTTCTCGGCGGCACGGTTTCCGTTGGGCAGGTCACGGATGATCACCCCGTGCTCGAGCAGGGCGACGCGTGAGCTGATCTCGATGGTGTGCAGCAGGTTGTGGCTGGAAACCAGGACGGTGGCCCCTGTAGTCTGGTTATATTCCTTAAGCAGGAACTTGAGCGCGGACTGTGAGGTGGGGTCAAGGAAATTAAACGGCTCGTCAAGGATGAGCAGAGACGGGTTATGGAGCATGGCTCCGATAATGCCGACTTTCTGCTTGTTTCCTGCCGAGAGGTTACGTATGTAGGTTTTCTGTCCCTTCACCTCTCCGTTCATGAACCGGTCAAAGCGTCCTACACGCTCGTCTACAGTAGCTTTGTCAAGCCCGTAAGCCTTGCCGATGAATTGGAAGTATTCATCGGGAGTCAGGTAGTCGATGAGGAAACTCTCGTCCATGTAGGCACCTACTGTCTCTTTCCACGATTCGTCCTTGCTGACATCGGTTCCGTCAATCAGTACATGTCCGTTGTCTGCTTTCAGCAGGTCGAGGGTCAGGCGGAAAAGGGTGGTTTTTCCGGCTCCGTTGTTGCCGACCAGTCCTAACATTTCGCCTTCCGCTATCTGATATTCAGAAATATTGACGGCGACTTTCTTTCCGTAGCATTTTCTCAGTTGTTCTATCTGTATTTTCATGTTTGTTGAAGTAACTGTTTGTTTATATATTTCACCTTGTTTCTCTCAAACTCTCCATGATTCTGTAGCGTTTGGTCATAATCTGGCGGTAGATGGCTCCGAGCCAAATCGGTTGGAGGAGTATTCCCGCAAGACCGGCGGCGAGACAGATCCAGTTGCCGGTCTCTTCACCTACAATGATTGTCAGGCCTTTGCACAGTAGAATAGGGAGGAACAAAGCTGCGATTACTGTTACCGACTGATATGCGGAATTCCATTGTCCTTTTCCCCATAGGGAAGCTGTCAGCGGAGCGGTCTTGTCGTTGAACATGGCCAGACACATCAGCATGGGAAGTGTGATTCCTGCCGTGAAGAAGAACTGGCCGGCCACATAAGCGAAAGAAAGGTTACTCCAGATGCAGGAAGGCAACAGGCAGACCAACGGGATGACCAGCAGCAGGCAGTGCAGGTAGTATTTTCCTTTCAGCAGGTTATAAAGCGAGCCTTTGCGGGCCATGATTCCGTCAAGATAGTTCCCTTCGTAAGCCATGACGCGCGAGAGGATGGCTACACCGTAAGAACAGTAGCAGTAGACGCAATAGAAATAAATGATGAACGGTGATTCGGCAAACTGGCCTCCGTGGACCATTCCGAACAGCATGGCCGCGAACAGCAGGATACATACTGTAAGTGTCTTGAAGTTGGCGCTTGCCGCCTTGTTGCGGAAAATGAGTTTCAGCTCCAGACGCATGTATTCGCCGGTCTCTCCGAACTTGTCCATCCATCCGTACTGGCTCACATGCTTCAGTCGGGTGTCTTGTTTGCGTGAAAGCTCGTTATAGATGGCCTCATACTGGATACGGCTGTTCAAGTACCAGAGAATGGCTATTGCCGTGAGCAAGGACAGATATGTCGGCAGATTCCAGCGGATCATTCCGTCGCCGAGCCACATGCTTGTCTCGCTTACTATTCCGTTGGCGGACAGCTCGAGCACAAGCAGTCCTCCGTAAAACAGGATGGGAAGCAGAATCCAGAAAATGTGCGCGCGCATCAACGTGCGGACCATTACGGACCAATAGGCGTTCATCACCATCATCAGCCATATTCCGAACGCATATCCCATGACCCCGCCGATACCGTAGAATCGGGTGACGGTCATGATTCCGAACGGGACGAAGAGGAAAAGCCAGAACAGGTTGAAAGACTTCAGTCCTGTTTGCAGAAGCAGCACGTTCATGAGCTTCTGTTTCGGGATGGGAAGGAGCAGGTAGGGCTTGATTTCCTGTGAAGGCAGCGGAAGCATGAACCTGATGAGAAAATCAATGAACAGGAAAATGGACAGCCCGCAGTTCAATACATCGTAGGCTTCGAGGTGCGAGACCTCCTTAAACGCAATGGACAGCGATACCCCGATGAAAACGAGGTATGCTGCCCAGAATGCGACGAACAGGTAGACCAGTGCCTTGGCGTAGCGGTTCTTGTCGTAGATGGAACTTCGCCGCTCTGCCAGGCGCTGGTTGTGTCGGATTGTTTTCAGTAACATGATTTCTTATTTTTGTGCCGGTGAACTCATGCTGACTTCAATCTGGTTGTTCTGGCCGAAGAACGCCTTGGCAAAGGCTTTCAGGTCGGCGACTGTGATGCTCTTTACCGTATCCTCATAGCCGGTGTTCATGTCAAGTCCGTCCCAGTAATATTCCTGAAGCATGCTTGTCCAATAACCGTTTTCCTTCTGGTTTTCCTGATAGGTCTTCAGCATGTATTCCTTTACCTTGTCCAGGTTTTCTTCCTTCGGACCTTGGGCGATGAAGTCATTGATGCCTTTTTTTATCAGTTTCACCATGTCGGCGCGGCGTGCCGGGTCGGTGTCGAAATAGATCTGCATTACACCTTCTTCATCAGGATATTTGGAAAGTGAACCCTGGCAGATCACTCCGTATGTGCCTCCCGCTTCCTCACGCACGGTCTGGGTGTAGAGGATGTCAAGCAGCTGGTCGGTCATGCTCATCAGGATGTTGTTCTTCTGTGTGTAGGGACATTTGCCGCTGCTCACGAGTATCACGCTGGATTTCGGTGTCTCCATCGCACGGGTGAAGTTGTTGTCATACAGTCCTGTACGGATGTCCATGTCCGGATCTCGGAAGCTCTCCTGGCGCTTGATGGCAGGCAGGCCTCCCAGATACTGCTCGATAAGCGGAGTGGCTGTGGCCAGGTCGATGTTTCCTACCAGGATGAAGGTGAAGTCGCTTGCGTCGGCGAAACGGTCCTTGTAAAGTGCCATCACCTTGTTGTAGTCGATCTTGTCAAGCATTTCGGCCTGCAGGTCGATGGCGCGCGGATGGTTGTTGTAGAGGGCTACTCTCAACGTATCGCTGAACGCGGACATGGGGTTGGCTTCCTGATTGCTCAAAGCGGCCTTGTTGCGCTGAATGAACGAGGTGTAGGCTTCCTGGTCCATGCGGGGCGCGGTGAAACGCAGGTACGTGAGCTGGAACATGGTCTCCAGGTCCTTCGGCGAGCAACTGCCTGACAGCCCTTCTGTAAGCGTGCCCACATAGGCGTTGGCTGAGGCCACTTTCCCGGCAAGCACCTTGTCGAGGTCGACACTGCTGAAGTTGCCCAGGCCGCCGACGGATACAATGTCGTCGAGCATGGCGAACTGAAGTACGTCGCTGTCCTTGAATAAAGAGTTTCCGCCCGGACTGTAGGCTCTCATGCGGATCTCATCGGCCTTGAAGTCGGTCGGCTTCACGATAACACGTACGCCGTTGCTCAGTGTCAGGATGGTGGAACCGAACTGTCCCTGTTCTGTACTTGCCACTTTTCCGCCCTGAGGCTTCTCTTTCATCAGCGGCTCGTTGGAAACCTTGTCCACATACGGCTCTAGCTTTTCGGCGCGTACCTTGTCGATGATTCCTTTCAGCTCGGCCTCGGTAGGATATTTCATCCCGTCTTTCTCGGGACAGAACACGCTGAGCACGATGTTGTTTTCCTTGATGAGCTGTTTCATGAACTCGTTGACTGCCTCTACCGGGATGTTGGGAGCTATCTGGCTCATGATGGCATATTCGTTTTCAATACCCGGAATCGGCTCGTTGTCGATGAAATGTCTTACATACTTCTGCACGTATGCGTCTGTCTTCTGTTTGTCGCGCTCGTTGTATGCCACTTCAAGCATCCTCAGATAGTCGGCTTTGGCACGGGCGTATTCGCTGGCGGTGAATCCGAACCGGCGCACCCGTTCGATCTCTTCCATCAATGTCTTGGTTGAGGTCAGGATTCCGTCCTCCTTCGCCACAGCCAGTCCGATGAAGGCCGATTTGGTCTTGGCCAGCAGGAAGTCTCCGTCACCGGCCGCAGCCTGGATGAAGGGCGGATCGGCCTGCTGGGTCAGCTCGTTCAGACGGGCGTTGAGCATGTTCTCGATCATCGACTTCATGTAGCCCACCATGAGATAGCCCATGTTGCCCTTCTGGTCGTTGGGAATAGCGTCGTGTTTGTGGAAGAGGTAGATGACGGGCACTGGCTGTTCCTTGTCCTTGGCGATAGCGATGATGGGCTCCTCGTTGTCGGGCACGGGGAAATACTCGCGCTTGGCTGCGTTGTCGGGCATTTCGATGGGGGAGAACAGCGTCTTGATTTTCTGTTCGATCTGGTCTACGTCGATGTCGCCCACCACGATGATTCCCTGCTGGTCGGGGCGGTACCATTTCTCGTAATAGTCGCGCAATGCCTGGTAGGGGAAGTTGTCCACTACCTCCATGGTACCGATAGGCAGACGGTAGGCGTATTTGCTGTCCTTATAGATGACGGGGAACACTTTCTCGTACATGCGCATCATGGCTCCCATGCTGGTGCGCCATTCTTCGTGGATCACACCGCGCTCCTTGTCTATTTCTTCCGGGGCGAGGGTCAGGTCGTTCGCCCAGTCGTGCAGGATAAGCAGGCAGGAGTCCACAAGTCCTTCGCGTACCGGTACGTTCGTGATGTTGTATACCGTCTCGTCAATCGAAGTGTAGGCGTTGAGGTTGGCTCCGAACTTCACGCCGTTCTTCTCAAGATACTCGCGGAGCAGGTTGCCGGGAAAATTGGTGGTTCCGTTAAAACACATGTGCTCGAGGAAGTGTGCCAGACCGCGCTGGTTGTCGTCCTCAAGAATGGAGCCCACTTTCTGTGCGATGTAGAAGTCTGCCTGATTGTCGGGCAGTTCGTTGTGGCGGATGTAATAGGTGAGTCCGTTGTCGAGTTTACCGATACGCACGTTCGGGTCGACCGGAACGGGAGGCATTTGCTGTTGGGCGGATGCCAAGGCCGCGCTGCCTAAGAGAAAGGCTGCGGCGAATGTTTTTCTGAAAAAACTTTTCATGTTCGTTTAAGTTATGTTTATGCGTGGTTCCCGTCACAAGGACTGTACGGATCGGCATTGTTGCCGTGTGTGTTTTGAGAAACGGGAATTCGTGTCATTCCGTGGCGGGAACCTAAGGTTTTGCTTCGTTTGGTTACAGCATTCCTTGGGCCGACAAATATCTTTCGGCCTCGATGGCCGCCTTGCATCCGCTTCCGGCTGCGGTGACAGCCTGGCGGTAGTGGGGGTCGGCCACATCGCCTGCCGCGAACACTCCCGGTATTCCGGTGCGGGGCGTGTTCCCTTCCGTGATGATGTATCCCGTCTCATCGGTCTTTACCCAAGGTTTGAAGATGTCTGAGTTCGGCTTGTGTCCGATGGCCAGGAAAAATCCGTCGATGGGCACGTCGTAACGTTCCTCGTCGGGCTCGCCCATGCGTTTCACCACGTGCATTCCTTCCACGCCGTTGTCGCCATAAAGTCCCACGGCATTGTGTTCAAAGAGCACGGTGATGTTCGGATGGTTCATGACACGTTCCTGCATGATCTTCGACGCGCGCAGATAGGGCTTGCGCACCACCATATATACCTTTCCGGCAAGTCCGGCCAGATAGATGGCTTCCTCGCAGGCGGTGTCTCCGCCGCCTACCACCGCCACTGTCTTCTTGCGGTAGAAGAATCCGTCGCAGGTGGCGCAGGCGCTCACCCCCATGCCGGCATATTTCTTCTCGTCCTCCAGTCCCAGATACTTTGCGGTGGCTCCGGTGGAGATGATGACCGTGTCGGCGGTGATTTCTTTCTCTTCATCGATGATGAATGTGTAAGGAGCCTTGCTGAGGTCGGCCTTTGTGACGATACCTCCACGGATGTCTGCCCCGAAACGTTCCGCCTGCCGGCGTAGGTCGTCCATCAGAACGGGTCCCGTGACACCGTCCGGATAGCCGGGGAAATTTTCAACTTCGGTCGTGATGGTCAGCTGTCCGCCCGGCTGGATGCCTTCGTATACCACGGGAGCGATGTTCGCGCGTCCGGTATAGATGGCGGCCGTGTATCCGGCGGGACCTGAGCCGATAATCAAGCATTTTACATGTTCTGTTGCCATAATTACGTTTTTTATATGTTTTTAATATTTCGTTTTTTCTCTTTATGTCGGGAAAAAGCAAGACAAAAATATACTTTTTCTTCGATTCCGTGAATAGTCCGTCGTGTTTTCTGTAAAATAATAGGATAAAACGCAGAATAAGACGAATTTGAGCATTCTTACTAACGGTCATAGAGTTTGGTTCCGGGTGGCACAGAATGGTACAAGGGCGGAAAAACGGATTTAGGCGGATTGCAGTAGAAGATACACATCCAAACCATTACTTGACACCTGATGCGTATTTAACACTAACAACCTGTATCTTTGCGTTTTGCGTAAGTTTACATCCTGCCTTCTGCCTTTGAACTCCATGCGTCACTTCGGGCAGGCAGTTCACCAAGAGGCTGTCCGCTCCGTTCTGACGGGCAAGGATTCCGTCAGATGCAGCAGGTGGGTTTCCTTTTCCGCCAAGAGTGTCTATCTGTGCCGGAGTGTAGCCGCGTGTCCGTCCGAATTGGTTCAGCACTTCCACGATGCGCAGGTTCTGACGGATGGCTTCTGGCTGGAAGCGGGGCAAGGTCTGGCGGTTGTCGTTGGGGCTGAACTTCGTGTGCTCGTTAATCAGTCCTCCGAGAAATCCCCGGTTGATGGGGCTGTAAGGCACGAAACCGATGCCCAGTTCACGGCACAAAGGCAACACGCTTTCTTCTACCGTGCGGTGCATCAGGTGGTATTCGCTTTGGATGGCGGTAATGGGACAAATGACGTGGGCGCGGCGGATGGTGTCAGCGTTCACCTCGCACAATCCCCAGTGGAGTATCTTGCCTTCCTTGATAAGCTCCGCAATGGTTTCCGCCACCACCTCGATAGGCGTATTGGGGTCGCCACGGTGCTGGTAGAACATATCCAGTTTCTCCACGCCGAGGCTGCGGAGGGAGTTCTCGCACACCTTGCGGATATTGGCGGGACTGCTGTATTCCTCCGTCTTCACCTGCACGCCGTTCACGTACTTGTGTCCGAATTTGGAGGTGACGCATACTCTGTTCGTATATCCTTTCAACGCCTTGCCCATCAGCACCTCGTTGGTGAAGGGGCCGTAGCTCTCTGCTGTATCAAACAAGGTAACGCCCCGCTCTATGGCTTCGTGTACCAGACGGATGCAAGCCGCCTCGTCGGGATGCTTGCTGCGGTGGTAGTTTAAGTCCATACAGCCGAAGCCCATTGCCGACACGGTGAAGGCTGCCTGTCCGCTGCCCAAAATCCTTCGTTTGCGTACTGCCGCCATGCCCGCCGGGATGTCTTTGGCAGATGTCTTGCTGATAGCTCTTTCAGCCGCTTCTACTCTTTCTAACGCCGGGGATACTCAGATTGCTGCTCCGGTCAATGCCGCCGCTTTCAGAAAACCACGGCGAGACATTTCCATGCGCTTGTCGCTTTCTTTCTTCATGAAGCTCTCGTTTTTTAGGATGATTATTTCAAGTTTGTCTTGAAGAAGTCCGTCAACTTGTCAAACGAAATCTTGTCCGTCTGGTCGTACAAGTCCACATGGTTGGCACCGGGCACGATGTACAGTTCCTTCGGCTCGTTCGCCTGCTTGTAGGCATCCTCGCTGAAATAGCGTGAATGGGCGTTCTCCCCGGCGATGAACAAGACCGGACGGGAGAAATCTCCTTGATCATCGCAAAGGGATAGAAGTTCATCAATGCCGCCTGACTGGTGTAGCGTGTGCCGAGGTAACGGGGATGATAGCCGCGCTCCTTGTTGCGGTAATAGCTTTTGCACGGGAGACGCGTTTCCCGGCAACTTTTCAGGAGTACCGAACCGAATAAGCGGTTCCTGCGCTTCCGTCATGGCGGCGAAGTTCAGCTGTTTCACGGAACGGGTGGATGCCATTCTTCCCAGGAGGGTGGCAAATCGTTGAACGGGTGGATGGACAATCTTGCCGTCGGCATACACATAACTAATTGGAACAACATACGGATAACCGTCATCTTCATAAAGGGTCAGCGTTCCAACAATCAGAATAATCCTGTTCATACGGCTTTCTTATATTCGTTCGATAATATGTTGTGTATGCAAAGCTTCGGTCACGTCCTGACTGTCCGGCGATTCCCGGTGTCTGATATCCGTGAGACAGCCACCGCACGTCCGTCAGACAAGTGTCGCACGCAGGTGCGGCAACGGTGGACGGCGGAGATTGCCATGAGGCATGAAATGACAAAATAATTGCATAAATCAAAAAATGGTGCTACCTTTGTGCCTCAAATGTGATTAAAAAACTAACATTTAAAGATATGTTCAGAAGTCATACTTGCGGCGAGTTGCGACTCGCCGATGCAGGCAAAACCGTGACGTTGGCCGGATGGGTGCAGCGCTCACGTAAGATGGGAGGAATGACCTTCGTGGACCTCCGCGACCGCTACGGCATCACCCAGCTGGTTTTCAATACGGAAGTAAACGCGGAACTGTGTGACCGCGCCAACCGTCTGGGCCGCGAATACGTGATCCAGGTGACGGGCACAGTCAGCGAGCGCTCAAGCAAGAACGCCAATCTTTCGACCGGGGACATTGAGATCATCGTGTCGGTACTGAATGTCCTGAATGCGGCGCAGACTCCTCCTTTCACCATTGAGGACAATACGGACGGCGGTGACGACCTCCGTATGAAATACCGTTATCTGGACTTGCGCCGTACGGCGGTGCGCAAGAATCTGGAGCTCCGTCACCGGATGACTATGGAAGTGCGCCGCTATCTTGACAGCAAGGGATTCCTGGAGGTGGAGACTCCGATGCTGATCGGTTCCACCCCTGAGGGTGCACGCGACTTTGTGGTTCCCTCGCGCATGAATCCGGGACAGTTCTATGCGTTGCCGCAGTCTCCGCAGACACTGAAGCAGTTACTGATGGTTTCCGGTTTCGACCGTTATTTCCAGATTGTGAAATGCTTCCGTGACGAGGACCTCCGTGCCGACCGCCAGCCGGAATTCACCCAGATTGACTGCGAGATGAGTTTTGTGGAGCAGGAAGACATTATCCAGATGTTCGAAGGCATGGCGAAACATCTGTTCAAGGAGCTTCGTGGCGTGGAGCTGGCAGAGCCGTTCCAACGGATGCCATGGGCGGACGCCATGAAATACTATGGCAGCGACAAGCCAGACCTGCGTTTCGGCATGAAGTTCGTGGAGCTGATGGACATTCTGAAAGGGTATGGATTCTCCGTGTTCGACAATGCGGCGTATATCGGCGGTATCTGTACGGAAGGGGCGGCTCATTATACCCGCAAGCAGCTTGACCATCTGACGGAATTCGTGAAACGTCCGCAGATCGGTGCCAAAGGTATGGTCTATGCCCGTATTGAGGCAGACGGCACCGTGAAGTCGAGTGTGGACAAGTTCTACAGTCAGGACGTGCTTCAGAAGATGAAGGAAGCGTTCGGCGCGAAACCGGGTGACCTGATTCTGATCCTGAGCGGCGATGATGCGATGAAGACCCGCAAGCAGTTGAGCGAGCTGCGTCTGGAGATGGGTAACCAGCTCGGGCTGCGCGACAAGAACAAGTTTGCCTGCCTGTGGGTGGTGGATTTCCCGATGTTCGAATGGAGCGAGGAGGAAGGTCGTCTGATGGCCATGCACCATCCGTTCACTCATCCGAAGGACGAGGACATTCCGTTGCTGGACACTAATCCGGCCGCTGTGCGTGCCGATGCGTATGATATGGTGGTGAACGGTGTGGAAGTAGGCGGCGGTTCCATCCGTATCCATGATTCCGCCCTTCAGGAGAAGATGTTCGAGATTCTGGGATTCACTCCGGAAAAGGCGCAGGAGCAGTTCGGCTTCCTGATGAACGCTTTCAAGTTCGGTGCTCCTCCCCATGGAGGTCTGGCTTACGGCCTCGACCGTTGGGTATCGCTGTTCGCCGGTCTCGATTCCATCCGCGACTGCATCGCGTTCCCGAAGAACAATTCCGGACGTGACGTGATGCTGGATGCCCCGGGTTGTCTTGACCAGAAGCAGCTGGACGAACTGCATCTGCAGGTGACCCCGATTGATTAAGTACCTCAAACACTCCACCAGTTACAAAAACAAGGAATTGAATGAAGGAATCTGTGCGAATTTTCCGCTTTGCGATAGTGGGCACACTCAATGCGCTGATAACGGCCCTGGTGGTGTGGCTGTTGATGCACATTGAAGGGGAGAGCTACATTACGGCGAACATCATCGCGTATGTCATCGCACAGATTCATAATTTCATCTGGTGTAAATACTGGATATTTCCCTTAGAGGCTGACGGCAAAAAAAACAGCATCTGGCATCAGATGCTGTTTTTTGCCGGAGCCTTCCTGTTGGCTTACAGCTCCCAGTTCCTTTTTCTCCTGATGTTGGTCGAGTTGCTTCACTGCAACGAATATCTGGCCCAGTTTCTCGGCTTGTTCATTTACGGAGCGGTCAACTTCATGACCAACAGGCATGTCACTTTCCGCTAGGCCATCTCCAGAAGCCGGTTTTCTTCAATATAGTCCAGTCTCTTTTCCAGAATCACCTGTCGGGTCAGTTCCGTGTTGTCTGTGCGGAACACCAGTATCCCTTTTCCGGACAGCAGGAATGAATAAAGGTAGGAAATGCCGATTCCGGCCTCGCTGAAGCTGCGGATGGCATCGGCGGCACGTCCCGGCTGGTTGTCGAGCATGATGGCAAACACCTCGGAGAGGTTGGCGGATATTCCCGCCTGTTTCAGCGTGTCGTATGCCCGCATGGGTTCGGAACAGATAATGCGGTAGATGCCGTATTCCACGGTATCGGAAATGGTGGAGGCGATGAGCTGGATATTCGCTTCTTTAAGAAGTTCAAGCACTTGCAGGAGTGTGCCCGACTTGTTCTCCACAAATACGGATAATTGATGTACGGTCATGTTTCTTTACTTTATTTGTTATTTTTTCAAATCAGTGTCTTGCGCAAGTCTTTCACGCGGACTGCCTTTCCTTCCTGTTTCGGGAGACTTCCCTTCGCGACAAGTTTCACGCGTGGTGTGATCAGAATCTCGTCCTTCAGTTGTCGGGTGATTTCTTTTGTCAGGTTTTGCAGGAAACCGTAGTCGTCAATGAAGTTGTTGAGTTCCACTTCCACGGTCATTTCGTCGTTCGCTTCCAGATTGGTCAGGGTGATGAGGTATTCATTGCCGAGCTCCTTGAACTGCATCAGAATATTCTCTATCTGGATCGGGAAGATGTTCACACCCTTCAGGATCATCATGTCGTCGCTTCGTCCTTTCATGCGGTCAAGCCGTTTGTGGTGGCGTCCGCACGGGCAGTCGCCCGGCAGGATGCGGGTCAGGTCACGGGTGCGGTAGCGCAGCAGGGGCATGGCCTCACGGTTGATGGTTGTCAGCACCAGTTCGCCCACTTCTCCTTCCGGAACAGGCTCCAGTGTGTCAGGGTTCACGATCTCCACGATGTAATAGTCTTCCCAGATATGCAGGCCGTTCTGTTCGGGACACTCAAAGGCCACTCCCGGTCCGCACATCTCCGACATGCCGAATGAGTTGTAGGCTTTTACGCCCAGCATGTCTTCGATGCGTCGGCGCTGCTCGTCGGAATGCGGTTCCGCACCGATAATCAGCGTGCGGAGTCTTGTGTCTCTGCGTGGGTCGATTCCCATTTCCTGCATCACTTCATACAGGCGTCCCGCATAGCTCGGTATGGCATGGAGGGCTGTTGTTCCGAAGTCGGTGATGAATTTGATCTGGCGTTTGGTGTTTCCGGCGGCGGCGGGTACGGTCAGCATCCCCAGACGTTCGGCGCCATATTGGAATCCCAGTCCGCCGGTAAACATGCCGTAGCCTGATGAATTCTGGAATATGTCTCCCTTGCGTAATCCTACCATGTACAGGCAGCGGGCCACAGCGTTGGCCCATTCATCCAGGTCGTGCTGTGTATGGAGGATGACGGTCGGTGTGCCTGTCGTTCCGCTGGAGGAATGGAGCCGTACGACTTCTTCCAACGGTACGGATGAAAGCCCGAACGGATAATGGTCACGCAAGTCTTGTTTGGTAGTGAAGGGAATCTTATGGAGATCATCCAGCGAGCGGATGTCTTCCGGTCTTAGGCCGTTCTCCTGAAAACGCTGCTTGTAGAAGGGAGTACGCATGCAGCGTTGTATGGTTTTTTGCAGTCTCTCCAACTGCAGTTTTTCTATTTCCGGACGGCTCATCGTCTCCAGTTCCGGATGTAAATACATTTCCTTGTCTTTCATGGTCTTGAATTGGTTTTATTGGATTTCTCATGAAGGCGTGAGGTGTTTTTTGATTGATACCGTCACGCCTTCGTGTGAGAATCCATGTCTTTTTATCTTTTGTCTGACTTACAGTCGGCAAATATAGCAATATTCAAGATAAAACCAATTAAAACTGTCAGTTATTTACCCTATAGGATGTTTTTGCTTTTAATTTGCCTGTCAGATCAGTCAAATGAGCCGTAGCGGGTAGGCAGCAGCTTGCGGTCGCCAAGCGTGTTGTCAATGCGCGCCACGTTGATCCAGAATTTGTTCTCCCGCACGTCCTCAGAAGGATACGCCGCTTTTTCCCGGCTGTACATGTGCTGCCATTTATTCGCCACGATCTCGTATTCCGGATGCGGAGAGTTGACCAGCACGTTGTCCTCTTTCGAGGCGTCGCCGTTCTTGATTTCCTCAATCTCGTTCCAGATACCCAGCATGGCATTCACAAAACGGTCGAGTTCAGCCAGGCTTTCGCTTTCCGTGGGCTCGATCATCAATGTGCCGTGTACGGGGAAGGAGAGTGTGGGCGCATGATAGCCGTAATCCATGAGACGCTTGGAGATGTCGTTTTCCGAGATGCCGCTCTCTTCATGGATTCTTCTGCATTCCAGAATCATCTCATGTCCCACAAAACCTTTGCTGCCACAATAGACAATCCCATATGTGTCTTTCAGACAGGCCGCCAGATAATTGGCATTGAGAATGGCTGTCTCCGTGGCGTGGCGCAACCCTTCCTCGCCCATCATGCAGATATAAGCGTAGGTGATGGGCAGGATACCGGCACTTCCGTATGGAGCGGCGGAGACTTCGTTCCTGTCATTCCCGAATGCCGCATGTCCCGGCAGGAAAGGCGTCAGATGCTCGGAAACGCAGACTGGTCCTACGCCCGGACCTCCTCCTCCGTGAGGACTGGCAAAAGTCTTGTGCAGGTTCAGGTGGCAGAGGTCGGCACCGATAGTCGCGGGATTGGTCAGTCCCACCTGCGCGTTCATGTTCGCCCCGTCCATGTAGACTTGTGCGCCGCAACGGTGAATGATCCTGCATATCTCCACGATGTCCTCTTCAAAAATTCCGTGAGTGGAAGGATAGGTGATCATCAGTGCGGCCAGATTCTCCTTGTTGGCTTCTGCCTTGGCCTTCAAATCCTTTATATCCACATTCCCATGTTCGTCACAGGCACAGGTGAGAGGTTCGTATCCGGCCTGTACAGCCGAAGCCGGATTCGTGCCGTGGGCTGATGCCGGAATCAGCACCAGATGCCGGTGACCTTGTCCGATGCTTTCCAGATAGCTACGTATGATGCGCAGGCCCGTATATTCGCCAGCGGCACCGGAGTTTGGCTGGAATGTGATTCCGGAAAAACCGGTAATGGTCTTCAACTGTTCGGAAAGATTATGTATCAATGCGGTATAACCCTCCGCCTGATCCTCAGGCACCAATGGATGGATGTTCATCCACGCCGCATTGCTTAATGGAAGCATCTCGGCTGCCGCGTTCAGCTTCATGGTGCATGAGCCGAGGGATATCATCGAGTGGGTGAGGGAGATGTCCTTGCGTTCCAGCCGTTTGATGTAGCGCATCATTTCTGTCTCCGTATGATATTTTCTGAAGATCTCGTGGGTCAGGTATGATGTATGGCGGCGCAGTTCTTTGGGGATAGAGGCTGTGTCTGGAATTCCGGATGCGTCATGTGTGGTCTCTTCTGCCGCTATGCCGAAGATGTTCACCAGCAGGTTGGCGTCCGCCAGAGTGGTCGTCTCATCGACGCTGATACCCACATCACCGTTCCCGAAGTAGCGGAGGTTGACACTCTTGCTTAAGGCGATGGTCTGCAGTTTTTGGGCGGTGACCTGCTCAGGCAAAGTAACGCGCAGTGTGTCAAAGAAAACCTTATTCTTCTGTTTGTAGCCTAAGCGTGCGAGCTGTTTGTCCAGCCACGAGGCGGTGGCATGTATTTTCCCGGCTATTTCCCTGATGCCTTCCGGACCATGGTATATGGCATAGAATCCGGCCATTGTGGCCAGCAGTGCCTGTGCGGTACAGATATTGGATGTAGCTCTTTCCCGTTTGATGTGCTGCTCACGTGTCTGGAGGGCCAGGCGGTAGCACAGATGGCCATATTTGTCTTTCGACAGGCCGATGATCCGCCCCGGCATGTTCCGCTTGTATTCGTCGCGCGTGGCGAAATAGGCCGCCGAGGGACCTCCGTAGAACATCGGGATGCCCAGACGCTGGGTGCTTCCGTACACGATGTCGGCTCCCCATTCGCCGGGAGGGACCAGTAGGGCAAGTGAAAGGATGTCGGCACCTACGGCCACTTTGCAGCCTGCCGCATGGGCCTGTTCCACAAAGGTGCGGTAATCTTCCACATTTCCGCTGTCATTAGGATACTGGATAATGCATCCGAAGAGGTCGGGTGTGAATTCAAGAGATTTATAGTTCCCCACTTTCACCTGGATCCCTTGGGGAATGGCACGGGTGCGTATCACAGCCAATACCTGCGGGAATACTTCCTCGTCGACGAAAAGGGTGTCGGCTCCCGCCTTCTGTTGTGCGCGGCTCCGCAGTCCGTGTATCATGGTCATCGCTTCGGCTGCCGCGGTGGCCTCGTCAAGCAAGGAGCAGTTGGCGAGCGGCATTCCCGTCATGTCGCACACGACAGTCTGGAAGTTCATCAGTGCTTCCAGACGCCCTTGTGAGATTTCCGCCTGGTAGGGAGTGTATGACGTGTACCATACCGGATTCTCGAACACGTTGCGCTGGATGACAGCCGGAGTCGCGGTGTCATACCAGCCTGTGCCGATATATGATTTGAATGTCTTGTTCCGTGCGGCCAGAGAAGCGATATGTCCGGCAAACTCACGCTCCGTCATGGCAGGGGCAAGTTCCAGATTCTTTTTCAACCGGATTTTTGCCGGGATAGTTTTGTCAATCAACTCATCGACTGACGTGACACCGATTTTTTCCAGCATCACTTTCAGGTCATCCTCATTTATTCCGATATGTCTGTGGGAAAATGTTGCAGTTTTCATGATGGATATGTTTTAAGGTTTACTACAGATTTCTGGTTGTGCCGGCGCCTTCTCAGCGGAAGAAAGGATTGTTTTTCTTCTCATTGCCGATGCTGGTCTCATTGCCGTGTCCCGGATAGACCACGGTGTTGTCAGGCAAGACAAACAGTCTGGACATGATGTTTTCACGCAAGTCGTCAAAGTTTCCTCCTTCCAGGTCCGCCCGTCCGATGCTTCCTTTGAACAGGGTGTCGCCGCTGAACATGCAGTGCTCTTTCTCGCAATAGTACACAAGGCTTCCTGGTGAGTGGCCCGGGACTGAGATCGCCTTCAGTTCCGTATTCCCGAAACGGATAGTCTCGCCGTCGGAAATATAGTGTCCCAATGCGGCCGGCTTCTCGTTCAGCGGAAATCCGAAGGACTTGCAGAACGTGGGGATGCCCGCGAGCAGGAATTCGTCCCGTTGGCTCGCTTCCGGACTCACGCCGAATTCGCGGGCCGCAAAAGCGTTTCCGAACAGGTGGTCAGCGTGCAGGTGGGTATTGAGCAGGTGTCTTACCGTAAGCTGGTGTGTCGTGATGAAGCTTTTCAGCTGCCGCTGTTCTTCCGGATAATAGCAGCCCGCGTCGATGATGACCGCTTCTTGCGTCTCGTCGGCCAACACGTAGCAGTTGACCGGAAACATATTGAATTCAAAACGTTTTATTTTCATGGCAGTCTCTGTTTTTAGCTGACAGTAACATAAACCACCTTCTTGGTGTTGAAATATTCTTCTTTGAAATAATTTTTCAGGTCCATCACTTCCGAACAGTGTTTGAACGGCAGGAGTTCGTGGGCCAGCTCTCCACCTTTCAGACAGAACACTCCGTTGGGATAGGCGTTTGCCTGTTTTTTACGGATATTCTTCCGGATAATCTTCACGAGGTCGGCCAGTGGCATGACGGCTCTGCTCACCACGAAATCAAACATCTTCTTCTCTTCTTCCGCACGGCAATGGCATGTGGTCACGTTCTCCAGTCCGATGGCCCGGGCCACTTCTGTGGCCACTTTCACTTTCTTTCCAATGCTGTCAATCAGATGGAAATGTGATTCGGGAAACAGAATGGCCAAAGGGATTCCGGGGAAGCCTCCTCCCGTGCCCAGATCCATTATCTCCGTTCCGGGTCGGAAATGGATGACTTTGGCGATACCCAGGGAGTGGAGCACATGATGCTCGTAAAGGTTCCCGATGTCCTTGCGGGAGATCACGTTGATTTTGCTGTTCCAGTCCGTATACAGGTCGTTCAAGGCGGCGAACTGCTGTTTCTGCCTGTCGGTCAGGTCAGGAAAGTATTTGTTGATTATTTCCATTGCTCTGTTATTTCGTGGTTAAACATGATTCTGTCTCTTCATCACTGACATTCAGCTCAAAACTGCCCATAAAGTAGGGGGCTATCTCGTACGGATTGTAAAGGAACGTCATGCCGTTGTCTGTCAGCAGGAAGTTTTCCGGGATGAACACCTCCTCATCCAGCAGCACGCCGTTCGCACGGAGTCCCTCAAGGCAGGTGATGGTATCTGTCTCCAGCCGTTCATTGGAGGCTTCTATGATTTTCTTGAGAATCAGTTGGCGGAGCAGTGGGGTGTCCGCGTTCCTGAACACTTCTTCCCGGCTGATGACGCGTCCGTCGCGTGAGTCGATGTTGACCCATTTCGCCCACGTGTTGGGATGCGCGCCGCCCGTATTCTGGTAGGTGATGACCTTGTAGTTCCAGACGCTGTCGCGTCCTTTCTCCAGTTCCGATGTGATCTCGAAATCATAGTTGTACCATTGCGGCATATCCTCCGGTCTCACTCCGTTTTCCAGGTCGGTGCGGTAATACTCCATCACGTCGCGGCGGTAGTCTTTGATCAGGCTGTTTGTGATGGAGTCGATGAAGTTTTTCGGGGTGAGCCTGGCATAAAGTTCACCGAAATACATCTGCTTCAGTGTATGGTTGACCGCCTCCGAAACGGAATCTTTTTCCGAATAGGGGTTCAGGTACATGAAGTCCAGTTTGATATGACAGGCTGGTGATGATTTGCCGCTGTTGTCCAGATAGATGGTGGTGTCGGCCCTGCAGACGTTGACCGTTCCTTCACCCACGTCCTCTCCTGTGTAACATCCGGTAAGCATCGTACCGGCACCCGCGCATACGATGAGAGAGGCGAGAATCAGTTCCTTTTTCTTCATATTCATAAAATGTTTGTAAAACTCAAGCGTTTGTTTCACAAATATAGTACAATTCGGGGATTGGGACTAAAAATCTGACATATCTTTTTTGCTTTTCTTTGTCTTTTACATGGAAAAAACGTTCCTTTGTGGCTGTATAGACCTTAGAATGCGATGAAAATGATAGAAA
This sequence comes from Candidatus Phocaeicola excrementigallinarum, assembly GCA_019120125.1. Lineage (GTDB taxonomy): Bacteria > Bacteroidota > Bacteroidia > Bacteroidales > Bacteroidaceae > Phocaeicola > Phocaeicola excrementigallinarum. The sequence continues at coordinate 26,847 of DWVR01000030.1, forward strand.
TAGAACAATGGGGACTGATTCCCTACGCGGAAGCGTGGGACAGGCAGAGAATCTTGTTTGACGGACTGGTGAGGGCAAGAAAGGAAGGGACGGAATACAGAAACCGGATCGTGTTCTGCCAGCATCCGCATGTGTACACGTTGGGAAAGCACGGGAAAGGGAGCAACATGCTGCTTGGCGAGGAGCAGTTGCGCCGCATTCATGCCGGACTGTTCCATACCGACCGGGGAGGGGACATCACTTATCACGGGCCGGGACAATGGGTATGCTATCCCATCCTGAATCTGGAGGATTTCCGTCTGGGACTGAAAGATTACCTGCACTTGCTGGAAGAGGCGGTGGTACGGGTATGCGCCTCATACGGCATTGTGTCCGGCAGGGTGAAGGGTGCCACCGGCGTGTGGCTGGACACCGGCACAACCCGTGAGCGGAAAATCTGCGCAATGGGAGTGAGGTGCAGTCATTTTGTCACGATGCACGGACTGGCATTGAATGTCAATACAGACCTGCGTTATTTCAGCTACATTCATCCGTGCGGATTCGTAGACAAGGGAGTCACCTCCCTGGCAGCCGAGCTTGGGCATGAGATACCCATGGAAGAGGTGCGCGGACGATTGGAAAAAGAGCTGCTGTCACTCCTCGTCATTTAGAAAGGCGCTCTTTTATCTGCGCGTTTATCTGCTCCATGCCTCTGACTGAGGGATGGCCCCCGATTTTGTCGATGTCATGCAGCTCGATGCAGTCCACGCCATAATGCCGGCAGATGGTCTTTACCGACTCATCAATGGACTCCTTAAGTCCCGTGTTGAGCAGGAAATGAATATCTACGTTCGGATAGCGTTTCTTCATGTGGTCAAGCATATAGGCCATGGCGGGACGGAAACAGTAGAGGGTTTCCTTGGTCCATTCGCTGTATTGGAACTCTCCCAATGGAGAGCCGGCCCAGCTGTCGTTTGTCCCTCCGAAAATGAAGATGATGTCGGGGCATCCCAGATTATCCATCCGGCTGATGAACGACCGGTCAGTATAGTCCTCCTTGTTATATCCCGTATTGCAGACGGTCGCTCCGGAAAACGAGTTGTTCACGCACAGGCGGCAGTCGTTTTCCGTAATGAACATGTGCCACCATGTCAGAGTGACGTCGTTCACGTCGTTCCCCTGCTGGGGGTTGTTGAAATACCACGACCAGTTGCCTGTGGGGATATAGCCCTCGTACGTGGAATAAGAGTCGCCGAGGATGGAGACCGCTTTCTTGTATTGTGCGGAACCCGCGCCGCACGACAGGAGGACTGCCAGTAAGAGCAAGTGGAGTTTTCTCATGAACCTTTATTTTTTATATTGGCTATTCTTGTTCCTTCACTTCCCAGCCATAGTCAAGGTATTCCCAGCTGACGCGGTTGTTCTCGTCCACTTTGACTAGCAGGAGACCTTCCTCAGTGGTCAGGAAGGGACCTTTCCACCAATAGGCCGATACGGCTCCGGCGGTGACGAACCACAGGTCGCGTTCCTGGATCTGCTCATAGATATGCTGGTGTCCTTGCAGGACTAGCTGCGTGTTGTGGTCTTTCAGCACGTCTACAACGTCCTTCGTGTCGTTTATCATGTCCAAAGCCTTCATGCTTCCCTCCACCACAGGATAGTAGAGCGAGAGCATGGGCACGTGGGTGGACACGATGACAGGAGTCTGCTTGCCGACGCTGTCCAGATCAGCTTTCAGCCATTCCAGCTGCTTGTTTCCCACATTATATCCTCCGTTGTCTTCCGGATAGAGGGAGTTGAGGATGACGAAATGTACGCCTTTTCGCGTGAACGAGCGGTGGGAAGGGCCGTAGTGCTTTTCGAACATGCGGAATCCCAGCGTGTCGGGTTGCCCTTCAAAGCGGTAGTACCGGTCGTGGTTTCCGATGGTGTAATAGGCAGGCAGTCCGGTTTCCTCCACCAGGCGGGTGAACCGTGCGTGCAGCGTGTCGGCCGTGGTCTCCGCGTCTCCCAGCGCGTCGGTGTCGGCATTGTCACCGCCAAACAGCAGGAACTCGGCCCCATTGTCGGCCGCGGCTTTCAGGGCCTTGCGCAGTCCTTCGTTGCCGTTGCCGGAATTGTCCTTGTTCAGGTGTACGTCGGTCAGATAGGCGAACGTCAGTTTCGTGGCCGGCTCCGCGGCTTTCCTCTCTTCTCCCGGAGTGCCGCATGCGGCCAACAGGAAGGTCAGGCATGATATTGCCGACCCTTTCAGGATATTCTTTCTTGTCATATCGCTCTGTACTTTTAATGGAATTTGAATTCTCAGATCATTCTCACAATATGTGACGACAAAAATAAGAAGTTTTTTGTTCTTGTCATACAACGGGCGTATGAAATAATCGTTTCAGATTCCGGTCCGCGGAAACAGACGTTTCACTGTTTTGCGGTTTTTCCGAAGAGTTTCCGGATGTCGGCGGCGGAAACTTCCACGGACGGATTGAACGATTCTCCAGTCATATAGGCTTTCAGACTGTGCAGCAGCTGACGGGCTTCGGGGCGTCTGTCCATATCCTCCCAGAAGTCGATGCCGGACACCAGAAGCTTTCCTTTTCCGATTCTCACTTCAAAGAGCAACGCCAGCGGCCGGTTGGTGAACCAGTCGTCAATTACTCTCACGATAGGAGTGATGTCCTTGTTCACCTTGGCTGTCTCGATGGCTCCCGAATGGCTCATCGCGTCCCACCACTGATAGTCGCTGTGATATTCCGTCGGGAATCCGTCAAACGCGTGGTGCTGTGGGTCGCACAGGATGCCCAGGGTATGAGGAGCCTGCCCGTTTGTCCAGGCCGTGTTCCAGAAGATGCTTGAGAAACCGATCTGGATCTTTCCTCCTGTCTCTTCGGAAAGACTTCCTTTCTGGAGGGAGAGCAGCACTTTCCCGCCATTGTCCAGCCTTTTCAGCGCGGTGTCAGTCAGCCGGTCGGTCATCATGATGTTTTCCTCTCCGGCTGTCGCGGGGAGTGTGGAGGGATAGCACCACAAGTTCCAACTGTTGACGTATTCGCCGGTCCTGACCTCAAAGACAAGGTGTGAAGGCTCTTTCACCGCAGACAGCGGTATTTCCACCGTGCCGGCCATGAAGCCGTTGCCCACAGGAATCTCTTTGTGGCGGAGTTCCCCTGAAGCCACTTCCGTGCTGTCTTCTGTCATCAGCCTCCATACGGTGGAAGTGACAGGGAGAGGTTTCTGGCCGAAATGGGCTATCTCGATTTCGCCTTTCACGGTCTCATTGTTGGTATAGACCAGTTTGGGGAAACGTGCCAGAGGAACCGTGCTGTTGCAGAAACGTCTGTATTCTTCCGGGGAAATATAGCCTTTCTCGTCCCAGAACGCGTCGAGGATACCGACCAGGGCCGTGCCCTGTCCCGGAAAGTCATACAGGCCCAGCAGCTGGAAGCCGCCGAAGTCTTTCGTGCGCAACGCCGCCTCTATGTCGGCCTTATAACACAGTGCCTGAAGCTTTCCCGAGGCCAGAAGGAAACTGTCCGCCAGATGTCCCATACCGTTCTCCTGTAGGGTTTCCTTGAAAATCTCGAAATTGCGGGCGCGCATCACGCCGTCGTATTTGGACGTTTCCTTGAAGTTCGGGTAAACACACCACTGGCCGATTTCATGGCTGACCATGGGTTGGGTGAACCGGCCGGTATACTCCGACCAGTCATAGTCCGTACGGGGAGCCTGGCCGTTGATGATGCTGTGGAGCCCTTGTCCCCATCCTTGGATGCGGGGTGTGGGATCGCTCAGGAAGTCATTGACCGGCAGGTTGGGCCATCCGGCCGCAGAGGCATACAGCCTCCGGTTGTCTTTCTCTTTCCACCGTGTGACAAAGTCGGTGAGATAGGCAGCGTTTCCGGCCCCTCCCGGCTCGTTGCCGTACATCATCATCACGAATGACGGGTGATTCCCATATGCTTCCACGATATGTCTGCTTTCTTCCAGAATGAACCGGTCCAGCGGACCGCCGTCGCCGATGGTGGTCGAGCTGTTGGCCCACGAGGAGCACTCCACTTCCAGATAGATTCCCGCCTCGTCGGCGGCGTCGAAAGCGGCCTCGGGCGGACACCACGAATGGAAGCGTATGTGGTTCAGTCCATGTTCCTTACAGATCCGGCAGATTCTTTTCCATGACTCCACGTCGGTAGGCGGATATCCTGTTTTCGGGAAAGCCGCGCAGTCCAGCGTGCCGCGCAAGAACACCTGTCGGCCGTTGACGGTCAGTCTGCCGTCTGTCACCTTGAAGTCGCGGAATCCGAAACGCTCGTCCATCCGGTCGGTGGTGCCTGTCGCTTCATCGGTCAGTCTTGCGGTCAGGTCGTACAGTTCCGGTGTGAATTCGTCCCACAAGCGGATGTCGCCTTTTATAGGCACTGTCAGTTCACAGAAGTTCTCTCCCGGCTCCAGTCTTACGGTACGTTCCGCCACGTCCGGGCTGATTTTCAGTTCGAGTGTGGCCTCGGCGGTCCTTGCTGTCCGGTTCATCAGACGGGCCTTAACCCGTACTTCCTTCCGTTTTCTGTCCGGGTATATTTCCATTGCGGCGATGTTGACGGCCGGTTTCCTTTCAATGTACATGTCGCCTGTCACGCCGTTCCAGTTGCCTTGGGTATGGTCCGAGATGCTGTGTGAGTTCTCTCCGGGATCGATGTCCTTGATCCGGTTGTCCACGCGGAGCGTCAGCGTATGCTTTCCCGGTGTAAGGATACCGGTCAGGTCATATTTGTGTGGGGCGCCCAGCGAGTTCCGCATGCCTACTTCCTTATCGTCTATCCAGAGACGGGTCTCCCAGTGGCAGCGTTCCAGAAAGAGCGACAGGTCCTGTCCTTCCCAGTCATCAGGGACGGTGACTTCTTTTCTGTACCAGGCCACTCCTTTATAATATTTGACGGGCTGCAGCCAGAAAGGGACTTTCACGTTGCCTTTTTCCCTGTATCTGGCATACCGTTCACTGGTGAAGAAGGATGAGTCGACGATGGCTCCTGTCCATTTGGTGTCGGGTGAGATTTCCTCGCCCAATCCGTTGGAGGTCATGGATCCCGGAAGGCTGACGCTTCCTTGCCATTCAGTGCTGTCAGTCGTGAACTTCCATGTTCCCGACAGGTCTATCCTGTCAGTCTGTCCGGCGCAACCGGCCATGAACATTGGCAGCAGGACAAATGTGGATGGTTTCATATGCGATGCTTTTTGTGTTTACCGACAAAGATAGCGCGTTCGCGGGAAATGCAGAATGGATTTTTTTCTGAAACAAAAGGACAATCTTACGGAAATGGAGGTGGGAGTCCGGCCTTTTTTCAGGCCGCTTCCAGGTTCCCCCAAAAACGTCTAGGCGTTTCAACCAAAACGTAAGGACGTTTTAAGGAAAACATAAGGGCGTTTCAGGCAAAACGTCTTGACGTTTTTGGAGGCACTCCACAGATACGTTTATAAGGATAAGAAAGAGTTTACAGCGGATATGAAGAATATCTATAATGCACCCAACAAAGAGGTTGCAGCCACGGAACTTGACAATCTGGAAAAGAAATGGGGAGGAAAGTATCCTTATGCCATACTTTCATGGAGAAACAACTGGGATGATTTGACTGTTTCCTTCCAATTCCCGCTGGAAATCAGAAAAATAATCTATACCACAAATCTCATTGAAAATCTGAATGGAAAAACCAGAAAGTACACAAAATCAAAGCTTTCATTCCCTTCGGATGATGCCGTCAAAAAGACCGTCTATCTTTCGCTTATGGAGATTGAAAAGAAATGGACTATGCCTATTTCAAACTGAGGATTGATTATGAACCAGTTTATGCTTATTTTTGAAAACAGAATCCAGATATAAGAAGAACTTACAACTGAATCCTGTTTCTATTTACACAAAATTTTGAACAGTGTCGGTTTGCTATTTTTCTATTGGTCAAGTGTGTATTGTATTAGCAATTGGGATTTGCCATACACTTTATATACCGTACTACTTCATCTTACCGTATAGCGTGGTTCGCCCGATATCGAGCAACAAAGCAGTCAGCGAGTGGTTACCATTCGTTGGCTGACAAGCACGGATTATCTAACTGGAACAAGTTTAAATTTCACTTGGTTCAGTTCGTTTATGCTTGTGACTTCTACCTTTATTGGCATTCCTTTCTTCATTTTTTTATTCTGCATATAATCTTTAGGCAATGCGGCTCTGGGTATACACCCTATACCTTCTCCCTTGACTTCTACAAATATTCCACTGTACGGATTCTTATTGATAATAACTCCTTCAT
>DWVR01000004.1 GCA_019120125.1 Candidatus Phocaeicola excrementigallinarum
CGTAATACGCTGCCTTAAAATGTGCGTATTCCTCGGCACGCCTTGTTTGATAGTCTGACTTCTCATGTTCCAGTTCCGCCTTGAACCGATCAAAATCATCTACATTCTGAGCCGCAGCCGTACCTGCCAGCACAGACAGCGCAGCCAATGTCAAAACAACCTTTTTCATAATCTAAATCTATTTATTTCAGTATTATCAAACAATCTGACATAAATGGTACGGCTCCGACGTTGTGACATCTGTTCCCGCATTACTGCACAGGAGCCGTAGCGGCAAACCGGTCTCTATGACGTTTCCAGCGCTTGTGTGACCACAGCCAGTAAGCCGGTTCCCTGTATATGGTCTTCTCAAGCATCTTCATAAATTCCCGCGTATACGGATTCTGACCGTCATCCGAAGGATCCGGAGTAACGGGTACAAAAGTCAGACGATAATGTCCGCGAGAAGTCTTCTCCACATCAATGTACACGAACTCCGCCCCGACATGGTTACCTATTGTTTCCCCCCCGATAGAATAAGGTGTGTCCTGGCCGAGGAAGTCCGTCCAGTAATGAAGAGCCGAACCCAAAGGCCGCTGATCGGAAATGAAGCCTATCACGAACTTCTTGCCTTCGCGTTCAATACCGATAAGCCTTCGCACGGCATTCTTCTGCGGGATGCATTCCAGGCCGAACCGCGACCTTACTTTAAGCATCAGCCGATCCATTACCTTATTTCTCAACGGCCTGTATATCTGGCCGCCTACCAGTGGCTCATGGAAATGATGAATTATGGCCTGCACCCATTCCCAATTACCGTAATGGCCAAGGAACAGAACAACCGAACGCCCCGACCTGACGATTCCGTCAATAAGCTCTCCGTTGGTCACATCCACTCTGCGGTCAATCTCCTTGTCTGAGATGTGCAGCAACTTCACAGTCTCCACCATGCAGTCACACAGGTGACGGTAAAACTTCTTTTCTATCCGTCCAAGCCGTTTCCTGTCCGATGTTCCGAAAACAAGCTCAAGATTATGGCGTACTGTCTTTCTTCGGTATCCGATAACATAATAGACAATAAAATAAGCCATATCACTGAACAGGTACAAGACCCCCAATGGCAATAGCGCGAAACACGTAAAAAAACTTTTCAGGATTTTATATTTACTATCTATAGTCATTAATATACAAGTTCAACACAAAAACAAAATTATTGAAATTTTCCCTGAATACACAAAAAAACTTAACTTTGCATTCTTTAAATAAGAACTTACTTAACATTAAGAATGGATATTGATTTTGTAATCACGTGGGTGGACATGAACGACCCGAAGTGGCAGGCGGATTTCGCAAAGTTCTCCGGCAATAAGGACAATACCAAAAACGGAGTATCCGAAGCCCGTTTCCGCGATTACGGTCTCCTGAAATACTGGTTCCGCGGAGTGGAGAAGTTCGCCCCGTGGGTGCGCAGAATACACTTCGTCTCCAGCGGACAGATACCTGAGTGGCTCAACACAGACAATCCCAAGATACACATTGTCGACCATAAAGACTTTATCCCCGGACAGTTCCTGCCCACGTACAATTCAGTCGTAATTGAACGATACATATATAATATTCCCGGCCTTGCCGAGCATTTTGTATATTTCAATGATGACTTTTACATCATCAACCATATCGGCCCTGACAGGTTTTTCCGCAACGGACTGCCATGCGACATCGCCGCTTTTCTATATAACCCGTCCTGGTCCCAGTGGTACAGGCGAATCAAGAACAACATCAATATCATCAACCGCCACTTTGACAAAAAAGAAGTAATGGCCCGCGACCATGACAAGTGGTTTGACAAGAGTTACGGTTCCAAAGCCCGCTGGAACCGCCTGCTCAGGCACTACGGCAAATTCATAACCCTGCGTACTCCCCATAACGCACAGCCTTTTCTAAAGACCACTTTCGAGGAGGTGTGGAATGCGGCCGGCAAGGAACTGACCGAGACATCCGCCAACCGTTTCCGTGCGCTCAGCGACTACACTCCGGAACTTTTCCGCACGTGGCAGATATGTAAAGGTAACTTCGAACCCTACAACACCTATCAGGACACAAAGATGTTTCCGCTCATGATACGTCCAAAGCAGGCCGTACAGGCCATCTACAACCAGTCCTACTCCCTGATCTGCCTGAACGACAACGTGCATATCCGCAACTACACACAAGTCATGGAGAACATCAGGAGTGCATTTGAGCACATCCTACCTGAGAAATCCGATTTTGAGCACTGACAACTAAGTACTTATGAATAAAGTCCTAGCAGAAATCATCGCCGGGATAATTCCATGCAAGATGAGCCGGAACCGATGGCGCGGAATTCTGCGCTACGGAGCGATCAGAGCACTGAAATTGAAGCATAGGTTAAAGCACTGCCATACGCTGCCACAATATTATCTGTCAGTCTGTGCCATAGCCAAGAATGAAGGGCCATATTTCAAGGAATGGATAGAATGGCACCGCTCAAAAGGGGTAGAGAAATTCTACATCTACGACAACGGCAGCACAGACAATACTAAAGAGGTACTTGCACCCTATATAGAATCAGGTTTGGTGGAATATACCTTCTTTCCGGGACAGAAACGGCAACTTGCCGCATATGACGACTGCTTTGAGCGTCACCGATCAGAGACCCGCTGGCTGGCCGTGATAGACCTTGATGAATACATCGTGCCCGTAAAGGACAGAACGATTCCCGGGTTCCTGCATCGGATGGAGGAGTTCTCTGTAGTAGAAATCAACTGGTTAGTATATGGAAGCGGCGGTGCTGAGAAACGTGAGCCGGGTGGAGTAATGGAGAGGTTCAGAAAGCATTCTCTTCCCGGGCACAGGCTGAACAGGCACGTCAAGAGCATTGCCGACCCGCGCCGCGTCTGCACAATGACAGGCTGTCATGAGGCGGCCCGTCTGTCCGGCCGCGCAGCCGACTCTCACGGCGTGCCGTTGAAAAAAGGCTTCCGTGACCGTGAGCCCCAACAAGACATTATACGCATCAACCATTACGCGGTAAAGTCATACGAAGAATTTCTCGGCAAACGTGCCAGAGGCCGTGCGCGCATCAATAAGTTGCGCGATTTAGATTACTTTGAGCAGTATGATCTGAACGACATCGAGGAGTATGAACGCATCTGACACGCTTGTAAAGGTCATAGTTCCAGTCTACAGAGACCGATTGGAGCAGTATGAGCATATCTCATTGAAACAGAACCGGAGAATTCTGAACGCTTATCCCTTTGTCTTTATCCACCCTGAAAGTCTGAACATAACCCCTTTACTGACAGAATTCCCAGAATGCGCGGAAGAAGTTTTTGACGACAATTATTTTCGGGACATCAACGGATACAACAGACTGATGATGTCTTCTGATTTCTACGCACGCTTTTCAGACACCGAATATCTGCTGATCTGTCAATTGGACGCCTATGTCTTTCGAGACGAGCTGCTATATTGGTGCAATGAAGGATATGACTACATCGGAGCTCCATGGCCGGTGCCCATGCACTTCCGCCTGCCTTTACTTAAACAATGGCGCAAACATTTCCATAGCCGATGGCGAACTGAAAAAGATTTCAAAGTAGGAAACGGCGGATTTTCTTTGCGGAAAGTATCCAGCCACCTGCGGGTCACGGAACAGATGAAGAATATCATTCACGAACATCTATCCAGACAAGGTTATTATTCTAACGAAGACCTTTTTTTCGCCTTGGAAGTAAACAGACACGGATTGAACTTCAAGTATCCCGACTACAAAAAGGCCCTGCAGTTCAGTTTCGACAAATATCCTGCCCTCTGCTATAAAGAGAATTCAAACAGGCTGCCTTTTGGTTGTCATGCTTGGTATAAAGGGAAAATGAAAGATTTTTGGTTTCCTATCATACTTAATGAGGGGAATACTCAACCAGTCCAATAGTCAGTCTTATCCATTCTCCAATATCCGTCTTAGGCGAGGATAATGTTCCAGTATTTTCTCCAGTGCTTCCCGGTTACGGTCATCCCCCGACCGCAGATTGACGGACATAAGGGAATACTGCATAGGCTTTCCTACTGCCTTGGCCGTACGTTGTCCATTTGGAAGCGGCACCACGTAAGTGCCACGGGATACGGCTGCAGCCCAAAACCACACATCGTCGTTTGTAGGAGCCAAAGTCATGAAAAGTGCAGGATCGAGCATCTTTTCGTCCAATGAATGAGGAGGATACAATACACCGCCTACTCCTGTCTGCATGGCGAGATGACTGAAATGGTACTTCTTGAAGATAAAATCGTACCATTTGTACTTTCTCCATTTTCCATAAGGAGCATTCAGTCTCACATGCCTTACACGATGCGCGACAATCGCATCAGGCAACCGTCTGTGCAGACGCAGGAGATCTCTCAACAAATCCGGATGGTAGCGGATATCATCGTCAACAGTCACGATAATATCTTCAGGAAAATCTCTTAAAGCAGGTATCAGCTTCTTGTACGAACGTATTTCGGCAGGATCAAACCTGACTTCGAAAATAGGGTATCCGGCTTTGAGAGATTCCAGTTCCTGAGGCAGTACTCCGTCCGGAAAACTTTGTGTGTCCAGGTACAACACTATTTTATCAGGTTGCAAAGAGCCGTTCAGAATGCAGCGTATGGCCTGCACTGCATAAGGGATAGCCGCAGGAAACGAAGTCAGCGACACTATAATCTTCCGCTCACCGTTCATTTCCCGTCTAATTTATTGTTTTTACTTCATAATCAATCCGTTTCCCCACTTCAGGAAATCTCTCCACGATAGCATTCAAAGCAGCCGCATTGCGGTCTGTTCCAGACTTGAAGTTGGTAGTTTTCAAGGACAGCACCCGCGGCTTTCCTACCCCTTTCGGCTTATTATGACCGAATGGAACTGGGACTACAGGTGTTCCATGAGCCACCGCTGCTGCCCAAAACCATATGTCATCCGTTGTCGGGGCCATTTGCGTGAAAAGGTCTATATCCAACATGTCTGACTTTAATGCATGGGGAGGATAGAGCACCCCTCCCACACCGGTCTGTATGTTCTTAAAACCAGAGTGGATTCTCTTCCATACAAAGTTATACCACCGGTATTTGCGCCACTGACGGTACGGCTTGCCCGGTTTCATGCGTTTGGCACGATGAGCCAGCACCGCATCGGGGTACTGAGCGTGCAGGCGCAAAAGGTCGCGCAACATATGCTTGTGGTAGTCCACATCATCATCCACAGTCACTATCACGGCTTCCGGGAAATCCTGCAAGGCTGGAATCAATTTCCTGTACGAGCGGATATCCCTGTCATAGTTCCGTATCTCGAAAACAGGACTTCTATCGGCCAATGCCAGCAGTTCCTGCGGCAGTCCGTTGTCACCAAACTGCGCAAAGGTAAGATAAAGCACCAGCTTATCGGGCAATACGGAACCGTTCAGAATGGACTGCACGGCCTGTAAGGCATACGGTATGGCAGCCGGGAATGAAGTCATTGATACTATGACCTGCTGCTTATGGATATCAGTATTCATGATTACTCTTTGGTGGCAAAAATACAACAAATCCGGCAAGTTCCTATAATTTCCTGCCCCTCAGACGGAGGCTGTTGGTCACGACGCTCACGCTGCTGAGGGCCATGGCGGCTCCTCCGATCATCGGATTGAGCAGGAAACCGTTTATAGGATAAAGCACTCCGGCGGCCACCGGCACTGCGATGATATTGTAGATAAAGGCCCAGAAAAGGTTTTGCCTTATAGTACGGACAGTAAGATGTGAAAGACGGATCGCGTCAGGGACCTTCATGAGGTCCGAGGACAGAATGGTGATCATGGCCGCATCCATCGCGATGTCACTGCCTCCACCCATGGCGATACTGAGGTCTGCCTGAGCCAGAGCCGCACTGTCATTGATGCCGTCGCCTATCATCGCCACCTTACGGCCCTCGTCCTGCAGTTTTTTGACAAAGGCCGCCTTGTCCTGCGGCAATACTCCGGCATGGA
>DWVR01000031.1 GCA_019120125.1 Candidatus Phocaeicola excrementigallinarum
ACTTGTATATATTGCTGGGGTGCTTTGTGGCGGCGGCTCCCTTCGGGTGGTGGATCGGCCGTCACTGGCTGGAAGGGTTTGCCGAGAAGACTCCCATACGCGCGTGGATCTTCCTCGCCTCGTTCCTTGTGGTGACCTGCGTCACGCTGCTCACGGTGACGGTGCAGAGCTGGCGCACGGCAAGCGAGAACCCGGCCAGCTCGATAAAGACGGAATGAATTAAATGAAGAATGAAGAGTGAAGAATGAAGAGTGAAGAATGAAGAATGAAGAGTTTTTTCCGTAAGGGTGGATACGCGGGTGTCAAAAAATCATACACCGGTTGTCAAATTTTTAGACACTAATGATTTGATTACTGGAATTTATTTTATTGAAAATAAACGCATTGATGGTTTGGCATGGCTTTTGCATTCTTATGTGGAAACGATATATCCGAAAACAAAAACTTAAAAACAAAAATATACGACTATGATTAAGATTGAGAATTTGACAAAGACATTCCGTACGACAGAAGTGGAAACCATCGCGTTGAACAAGGTCAGTCTGGAAGTGAATGAGAAAGAGTTTGTGGCCATCATGGGGCCGTCGGGATGCGGCAAGTCTACCTTGCTGAATATTCTCGGCCTGCTCGACAACCCGACTTCGGGCAACTATTATCTGGGTGACCAGGAGGTGGGCCATTTGAAGGAGAAAGACCGCACAAACGTGCGCAAGGGAAACATCGGTTTTGTGTTCCAGAGCTTCAACCTGATTGACGAGCTGAACGTGTTCGAGAATGTGGAGCTTCCGCTTACTTATCTGCATATTCCGTCGGACGAGCGCAAGCGCCGTGTGGCCGATATACTGAAGCGAATGAACATCAGTCACCGTGCGAAACACTATCCGCAGCAGCTCTCCGGAGGTCAGCAGCAGCGTGTGGCCATTGCCCGTGCGGTGGTTTCCGGCCCGAAGATTATTCTGGCCGACGAGCCGACCGGTAACCTTGACTCAAAGAACGGTCTGGAAGTGATGCAGTTGCTTACCGAGTTGAACAAGGAGGGCACGACCATCGTGATGGTAACTCACAGCCAGCGTGACGCCGGTTTTGCCGGACGTGTCATCAACTTGTTCGATGGTCAGGTGGTGTCATCGATTGCGGAAATGTAATTTATCTTAAAGAAGTTGGAGAAATTAAAGGAGTGGTCATTCTGCTTCGTTCCGTTGGAAGTTAAAAACCGATATTTCAGTGGATGGTTTCTCTAACTTCTTTAACTTTTTTGACTCTTAAAAAAATGATCCAAGCATTGAAATCTTTGTTCCGGAAGGGGGATGCCAACGTGGTGAAGATTATCTGTCTGGGGGTGGGACTGGCTGTGGCCCTCACACTCCTTGCCGAAGTCATCTTCCAGCGTTCGTACGACAATTTCATTCCCCGGCTGGAAGATACGTATCGCATAAAGGAAGCCTATCTGTACGGGAGCAGTACCGAATGGCGCACGCATCCCAACGTGTCGGGAGCCGTGGCACCGGGAATCAAGTCTTATTGCCCGGAGGTGGAGGCTGCTACCCGTTTCACGGAATTTTCCCAGGAAGGCACCCCTTTCGTGTCGGAGGACAAGAAGGAAGTATCCTGCCAGGTGCTGATGTGCGACAGTTCCTTCTTCGACATATTCCCTATCCCGCTACTGATGGGTGAGAGGCCCCGTACGGGACTGGAAAAGGCAGGAAACGCCTATATCTCGCGTGAGTTATTTGAGGCGTTGGGCGAGAGTGTCATCGGGCGTACGCTGGAGTGGAAACTCAATCCCGACCTGCGGGTCACGGTGGCGGGGGTGTTCGACAACCTTCCGGAGAATACCCATCTGCCACGCTTCAACATGATGCTGGCCTTGCCTACCATCAAGTGGGTGTCATGGGACGGTCGCGACAACTGGCTGGGCAACGACCGTTATACGGGCTATGTGCGTCTGCGTCCAGGAACGGATCCCGACCGGCTCCGCCCCAACATTGAGCGGATGATGGACGACCATATTTCGGAGACTCTGGAAAAGTCGGGAGGCAAGATGGACTATTCGCTGGAGCCGGTGGGCGACATATTCGTTTCGTCCGACTACAATCGGGTGATGAACATCGTGTTCCTTGCGTTTGCGGTAATCATGCTGCTGGCGGCTCTGCTCAACTATGTGCTGCTCTCCATCTCGTCGATGGTGAACCGGGCGAAGAGCATTGCCACTTATCGTTGTTATGGTGCGGCCTACAAAGACATCTATCGGATGATTCTCTCCGAGTCGTTCCTTTATGTGGGCATCCTGAGCCTCGGACTGGCGGTGCTGCTCATCTTCGGACTTCAGGACTTTCTTCAGGAACAGCTGGGGCATAGCCTGCGGTCTGTGTTCACTCCCCGGGCCGTGTCGGTGTGTCTGTTGGTCACGCTGGCTGTAGTCGTGGTGTGCGGCATGGTACCCGGCTACCTTTACGCACGCATCCCCGTCACGTATGCCTACCGCCGCTATTCGGAGAGCAAGAAGCGGTGGAAGCTCGGTCTGCTTTTCGTACAGTTTACGCTCACCGCTCTCTTTGTGACCCTTCTGACGGTGATTGCCTTGCAGTATCACGCCCTGACCAACTATGACGCCGGATTCGAGTACAAACATGTACTGACCGCCGACTTGGGCGGGGTGAAGCAACATGAGAGGGAGCGCTGCGCGCAGGAACTGAGGAAACTTCCCGGAGTGGTTTCCGTGACAGCGGGCTACCAGTCGCTTGCCTCCCATTGCAGCGGGAACAATGTGTACAATCCAGAGACGGGGGAAGAGTATATGAACGTGGCCGACATGTATTATGTAAGTGACGATTACCACAAGACTTTCCAGATTCCGGTCATCGAAGGCGAAGTGTTCACTCCGCATCTCAGTGATACGGTGACCCGTCAGGCGATGGTGAGCCGGAACTTTGTGGAGCGGATGGAGACGTTGGCCGGGTGGACAGGCTCGCCCATAGGCAAGGCGTTCTTTCTGAGCGAGCACGGCGGTCCGCTCACCGTATGCGGTGTGTATGAGGAAATCCATATCGGTTCGCAGATGTCGGAGGAGCGCGACGAGCGTCCCACGGTGATGTTCTATCATGAGGTGCCCCGGTGGAATCTGTATGTCCGGGTGCAGGAGATGACTCCCGAGGTTATCCGTGAGGTGCAGAGGGTGGTCAGTGCCACCGTGACGAATCAGGAAAAGATTGTGACCAGTCTTGACACCCAGATAAGCAGTCTTTACGACTCCCTGTTCCGCGTGCGCAACAGTGTGCTTTTTGCCGGACTTTGTGTGATGGCCATCGCCTTGATCGGGCTGTTGGCCTATGTGCGCGACGAGGTGGCGCGGCGGCGTTCGGAAATAGCCGTCCGCATCATTCATGGAGCTACGGTGACCGATGTGGAGCGCATCTTCCTTGTTGATTTGTTGAGAATCGCACTTCCGGCCATTCTTTTGGGCACGTTGACGGCATGGATAATCAGTCGGTCGCTGCTGGAATTGTTTGCCGTGAAGATCGCGCTGACGTGGTGCCTTTTTGCTTTCAGCGCGATGGCCGTTCTTTTACTGGTAATGTCTCTTGCGGCCTGGCTGGTGTGGTGCACGGCCCGCATCAATCCCACGGAGAATTTGCGTACGGAGTGAGATCAGACGCATGATTATGTGCTGAATGCTAATGAAGCGTGGAATTTCTTGAGACGCAGACTCGTGCAGGTTTTATGGAATAATATTTAACCTGCATGAGCCTGCATTTTTAGAATAGTGACATAGGGCTCTCTTTATTCTTTAATCCCTAATTCTGCTTTTTTCATATTTTTCTTTTACCTTTGTTCCCCCAAAACTAGAGACAATGGCAGAGACAAAAAGAAATATACGGGTGCAGAAAGCCCCAAAGACCAGACAGACTGATGAGTACGGCCACTTGCAGCCTCAGGCTCCCGAACTGGAGGAGGCTGTGATTGGCGCGTTGATGATTGAGAAGGATGCCTATCCTCTGGTGAGTGAGATTCTGCGTCCTGAATCATTTTATGAGCACAAGCACCAGCTTATCTATGCGGCCATCACTGACCTGGCCATTCAGCAGAAGCCTATCGACATACTTACCGTTACCGAACAGTTGCGCCAACGGGGTGACCTTGAAGAGGCGGGAGGACCGTTTTATATCACTCAATTGAGTGGCAAGGTGGCATCGTCCGCACACATTGAGTATCACGCGCGCATTATCGCACAGAAGTTCCTGGCACGTGAGCTGATTACTTTCACTAGTCAGATACAGACAAAGGCGTTCGATGAGACACAGGACGTGGACGATTTGATGCAGGAGGCGGAAGGGAAGCTCTTCGAGATTTCCCAGCAGAATATGAAGAAGGATTACACACAGATCAATCCCGTGATTCAGGAGGCGTATGAGATGCTTCAGAAGGCGGCGGCACGTACTGACGGATTGAGTGGACTGGCGAGCGGTTTCCATCAGCTTGACAAGATGACTTCGGGGTGGCAGAACTCAGACCTGATTATCATTGCGGCGCGTCCGGCTATGGGTAAGACAGCTTTCGTGCTTTCAATGGCCAAGAACATGGCGGTGAACAACAAGGTTCCCGTGGCATTGTTCTCGCTTGAAATGAGCAACGTACAGCTGGTGAACCGCCTTATAGTGAATGTGTGTGAGATTCCGGGTGAGAAAATCAAGAGCGGACAGCTTGCGCCCTACGAGTGGGGTCAGCTTGACTATAAGATCAAGGAACTTTATGACGCGCCACTCTATGTGGACGATACGCCCTCACTCTCAGTGTTCGAACTGCGTACCAAGGCGCGTCGTCTGGTGCGTGAGCATGGAGTGAAGATCATCATCATTGACTACCTTCAGCTTATGAATGCGAGCGGTATGTCGTATGGCAACCGTCAGGAAGAGGTAAGCACCATCTCGCGTTCGCTTAAGGGACTGGCCAAGGAGTTGGACATTCCTATTGTCGCGTTGAGTCAGTTGAACCGTGGTGTGGAGAACCGTGAGGGCATTGATGGGAAACGTCCCCAGTTGAGCGACCTCCGTGAGTCGGGAGCCATTGAGCAAGATGCGGATATGGTCTGTTTCATCCACCGTCCGGAGTATTATAAGATTTATACGGACGAGAAGGGGAATGATCTTCATGGTATGGCCGAGATCATTATTGCCAAGCATCGTAACGGTGCGGTGGGTGATGTGCTTCTTCGTTTCCGGAGTGAGTATGCCCGTTTCCAAAATCCGGACGATGATGTGATTGTCCCGGTGCCGGGCGAGGAGAGTGCGGCTCCGGTGCTTCGTTCCAGAATGAATGGAAGGAATGGTCAGGCAGATGTGCCTCCTCCTTCGTCAGAAATGGCTCCCCCTGCCGAGAATCCGTTCGGAGGTCCGATACCTGATGTGCCGTTTTGATTCTGGACACCACTCAGCTTCGCTGTGTTTGAAGCTGAAGTCGGTTATCCATAAGGCTGTTGGCTTTAATGTCTTGATCTCCTTTAATCCTTTATAGAAACTCCGCTCCGAAGGAGAGTGGGAGCAGACTCTTTACCCCGTCAATTAAGAAAATCTTTTTTTCTCCGTAAAGTATGATATGCATGGGTTGTCTGTAGCGTTGTTCCGTTTCCAACAATACTTGCCGGCATGCTCCACAGGGTGGAATGGGGGTGTCGACAAATCCTGATTCGTTTCTGGCCGCAATGGCAAGTGTGCATACAGGTTGGTCGGGATAGCGGGAGTTGGCATAGAATACGGTGGTGCGTTCGGCACAGGTGCCTGAAGGAAACGCTGCGTTCTCCTGGTTTGATCCGGAGACGATGGTTCCGTCGGCCAGCAATACCGCTGCGCCTACTGCAAAGTGCGAATAGGGAGAATAACTGTGTGAGGTGGCTTCCTTGGCCGCGTCCACCAGCCGGCGTTGTGTCTCGTCAAGTTCCTCATAGCATGCGGAATGTATGTGGATGTCAATGTGCAGGTCTTTCATGATATTGTCCTTATGGTATCAGTTCAAAGATAGTGAAAAAAGTGGAATCCGGATGAAAAATATATGCGCTTTTTGTCTAACTTTGCGCGAGTGGAAGCCTAAAGAGTGAAGACATGATGGATGAAATGACTATATCTGACACCTCAAAGGTGTATTATACTGATTTTCGTTGCAAGCCTGATGAAGGGCCGGTCGATAAGTTGAAACGCCTGATGAAAGCCGCAGGGATGGATAAGATGGATATGGACGGAAAGTTCGTGGCCATCAAGATGCATTTCGGTGAATTGGGTAATCTGAGTTTTTTGCGTCCTAATTATGCCCGTGCCGTGGCTGACATGGTTAGGCGGACTGGCGGTAAGCCTTTTCTTACCGATTGCAATACGCTTTATCCTGGAAGCCGCAAGAACGCTATCGAGCATTTGTATTGTGCTTGGGAAAACGGGTTCACTCCGCTTACTGTAGGTTGTCCGGTGATTATCGGTGACGGCTTGAAGGGTACGGATGACATTGCTGTACCGGTGGAAAGTGGTGAATATGTGAAGGAGGCAAGAATCGGACGTGCTGTGATGGATGCTGATATTTTCATCTCGCTCACTCATTTCAAAGGACATGAGATGACAGGATTCGGAGGCGCCATCAAGAACATCGGAATGGGATGCGGTTCGAGAGCGGGGAAAAAGGACCAGCATTGCAACGGGAAGGCGGTCATTGACCAGAATGCGTGCCGGGGATGCAGGCGGTGTATGCGGGAATGTGCAAACGGTGGACTGGTGTTCGATGAGGAGCATGGGAAAATGACCGTGGACACGGAGAATTGTGTGGGTTGCGGACGATGTATCGGTGCCTGCAATTTCGATGCCATTGACTTTGCCCAGGATGCGGCCATTAAGGAGCTGAACTGCCGTATGGCGGAATACGCCAAGGCTGTAGTGGACGGACGTCCTGCTTTCCATATCTCGCTGGTGTGCGACGTGTCGCCTACATGCGACTGCCACGCCGGAAACGATACCCCTATCATTCCGGATGTGGGTATGTTCGCGTCGTTCGACCCGCTGGCGCTTGATCAGGCTTGTGTAGACGCCTGTCTCAGACAAACCCCGTTGCCGGGAAGCCAGTTGACGGACGAGATGGGCAGTCCTCATTTTCATGACCGTCACGACCATTTTGACAACACGAATCCGAACGCTGAATACAAGACATGTCTAGTCCATGCGGAGAAAATAGGATTGGGTAACAGAAAATATGAGTTGGTAAAAGTGAAATGAAAATAAGGATGAGGATACTGAGATATTTCCTGCTGTCGTTTTTTCTTGGGCTGGCTGTCGTTTCCGGTGCGGCTCAAAAGCGAAGCAAGGCTTATGAGGAATACATTCACAAGTATCGTAAGATTGCGGTGGAAGAGATGAAACGGTATCACGTGCCGGCCAGTATCACACTGGCGCAAGGACTGCTGGAGTCAGGAGCGGGGAGAAGCCAGCTCGCACGGAAATCGAACAATCATTTCGGAATCAAATGCGGCAGATATTGGGAAGGGCGGACTGTGCGTGCCGATGATGATGCTCCCAATGAGTGTTTCCGTGCTTACCGTCATGCGAAAGAGTCTTATCGTGACCATTCCAAATTTCTGAGGGGAGGGTCAAGATACGCGTCGTTATTCAAACTGAAGATTACGGACTATAAAGGCTGGGCACGGGGACTTAAGAAGGCAGGCTATGCCACTGATCCCAGATACGCCACACGTCTGATCAATATCATCGAGCTGTACGGTCTTGACCGGTATGACAAGAAGGGTGGATTGGAATGGATGGAAAAGTTTCCCGACCCTCACCAGCCTTATCTGGCGAACGACTTGCTTTATGTAATCGCTCGTAAGGGGGATACGTTCAAGTCAATCGGCAAGGAGTTTGGCATCAAAAAGAAGAATGTGCGTAAGTACAATGAACTTCCGAAAGGGTATGAGTTCCAAGGAGGCGAGATTGTGTATCTGGAGGAGAAGCATAAGCATGCGGTAAATGGATTTATCAGTTATGTGGTCCGTCCGGGCGATTCCATGTATTCCATCGCGCAGAAATTCGGAATGAGACTGGAAAATCTCTATAGACTGAATGGTATGGACGAGGATGATGGAATACCTGCCGTGGGTTCTATCGTTTGGTTGCAGTGAGGGCTTCCGGAATTGGATGTTAAGGGGATATTAAAAGCCAATACTTTTGTGGATAACCACAAAGCTATTGGCTTTAATTTTTCTGGTCTCCGGCGAAACACTAACTCTTTATCTTTTCCTTATAATATTCCGCTCGGGCTGTGATTTCCCTCACGAAACGGTAGGTGTCGCTTCCCCGCAGATATCCGTTGCGGCATACGGGGTCCTGGTAATATTCCTTTTCACTTTTCAGCAGGATGAAGTGAGCTACGTTGTGCTCCCAGACATAGCGGTTGCGTCCGTATTTTTCAGCCAGGGCCATGGCGTCCATCACATGTCCGATTCCCGCATTGTAGGCCGCCAGTATGAATTTCACTTGGTCATCCTTTTCACTGATTCTTCCGAATGTCTTTTGCATGGATGCAATGTATTTTACGGCTGCCTTGATGCTTTCCTCAGGGTCGTCCTCTTTTCCTTTCGGCACTCCCAGGGCATGGCTGGTGGCCGGCATGAGCTGCATGAGTCCCCGTGCGCCCGCCCATGATACTACTTTCGGGTTGAAGTTTGACTCGGTATAGGCCAATGAGGCCAGAAGCCGCCAGTCCCATCCTATCTGTCTTGCGTATTTTCGGAACAGGTCATCATAATGTGATATCTTGCCGTCCTTGGCGGAAAGAATCGGTCCGTGAGAGGGACGTTTGTTCAGTTCGAAATATCGGCGTGCACTGGCCTTGAATTCCGCGGAGTTGATGTTTTCCCTGTGCCATTTGTCGGCGGCTTCCGCAAGAAGTGGAGAGGTCTTTCGTACGGCCCATGAGGAACGTTGGTCGAAACTGATGACCAGATTGATGTCAAGATTCGGGTAATAAGTGCGGTTGATCCGTGCAATTTCATTGGTGGCCACTGTATAGTCAATAGTCCCTTCGGAGACCCATGTGATCAGTTCTTCTGCAGTAGCCGTATCCGACGGGACTTCATGGATGTCTATTCCTTCTCCCAATTCGTTGTTGAGGTTGCTCAGTCGGGTATGGAACGGTCCCGGATTGACGTAGATTTCCTTGCCGAGAAGTTGGGTGACATCTTTTAGGACATTCTTTCCTTTCCGTTGTACGATGACCTGATGCGTGATGTTCTCTTCCCCACAAAATATAAGGCTGTCCTTTAGTGGATTGGTGATGGTCAGGTTGTAGGCGATCAGGTCTCCCGCTCCTTGTATCAGGCTGTCCACCAGCTCCGATTCGTCTTTCACGATTTTCAGTTTCAGTTCCACTCCGAGTGAACGGGCGAATTGTTGTGCCAGTTCATACTGGAATCCCATCGGTTCGCCACGGTAGTTGAAGTAGGAGGTTGAGCCGTTGACTGTAAGCACCACCAGTTCTCCTTTTTCCTTGATCTGGGGCAAGTCGACATGGGATTTTTCTTCTTTCTCCCCCTTACAGGCAAAAAGGCACAGGCAGATTATCAGATAAAGGTATCGGGTGGCATATCGTTTCATTGCCCTGCAATTTTTTCGATGTAAAGTTTCAGTATCTCTATGGCTTTCTCATTGTGTCCGCCTTGCGGAATGATCAGGTCAGCGATGCGTTTGGCGGGTTCGATGAACTCCTCATGCATGGGTTTGAGCACACGCAGGTAGCGTTCCATCACCGCCTCGGCTGTGCGTCCCCGTTCAAGCATGTCACGCTGGATGACACGGATGAGCCGTTCGTCGGAGTCGGCATCCACGAAAATGCGCAAGTCCATCTGCCTGTTCAGCTTTTTGTCGCTCAATGCCAGGATGCCTTCCACGATTACCACTTTACGTGGCTCGATGTGAATGGTTTCAGGTTGGCGTGTGCATGTCAGGTAGGAGTATACGGGTTGCTCGATGGCTTCTCCCCGGCGGAGCATGGAGATATGTCTGGCAAGCAGTTCCCAGTCGAAGGCGTTCGGATGATCGAAGTTGATGCTCTGTCTTTCTTCCGTTGGCACGTGGCTATTGTCCTTATAGTAGGAATCAAGCGGAAGTACCACCACTTCATCCGGTGGAAGGCTTTCTATGATTCGTCTCACGACAGTTGTTTTTCCGGAGCCTGTCCCTCCTGCAATTCCAATGATAATCATGGTGCGGTTTCGGTTTTAAATCGTTATATTTGCAGCATACAAATATACGAATTTCAAAAACATACACAACTATGGTCAAGCACATTGTTTTATTCAAATTGAAAGATACGCTGGCTCCGGCGGAGAAATCGGACATCATGCTCCGTTTCAAGAGTGCCATTGAGGCTCTCCCTGAGAAGATTTCTTTTATCAGGAGTGTCTATGTGGGATTAAACATCAACCCGGCAGAAGAGTGGGATATCTGTCTGGAAAGCACCTTCGACTCGCTCGAGGATGTGAAGGCTTATTCCGTACACCCCGACCATCTGGCTGCGGCCGGTATTCTGAAAGACGTGAAATGCGGACGTGCGTGCGCGGATTATGAATGCTGAGTAAAGGAGGGGAGAATGAAAAAGATAGTCAACCCTTGGATTGGAATGGACGGCTATTCCTGTTTCGGCTGCGCGCCTCATAACGAGGCCGGCGTGAAGATGGAGTTCTATGAGGACGGAGATGATGTGGTGAGTGTGTGGCATCCGGAACCTAAGTATCAAGGATGGACGCATACCTTGCACGGAGGCATTCAGGCGACTTTGCTTGACGAGATCAGCGCATGGACCATCGCCCGCAAACTGCAGACCACCGGAGTGACTTCAAAGATGGAGCTCCGGTATCTGAAGCCCGTTCATACCACTGACGAGTATCTGGTGATCCGGGGAACCATAGCCGAACGGAAACGGAATATTGTGACGGTGGACGCCTGTATTTATGATCAGGCTGGAGAACCGTGTACGAAGGCTTCGTGCACTTATTTCACGTTCACCAAAGAGAAGGCGCTCAACGAGCTTCATTTCAGCGGGTGTGAGGTGGAAAAGGAAGATGTAAATCCTCTGGAATGGTAATCCCAAGGGATATAATGTCCATTAAAGAGAAAGAAAAACGGAATATTTTCTGATAAATATTTGCATAATTGAAATGTAACCTATACTTTTGTCACGAATAATAAAAGCAGATCAAATGATTTTCATGAACACACACCATCATTCTCATCATTGCCTGACGGAACAGACGGTAGGCTGAGGACGTGTGTGGATACACAGAGGGAAGGCTTGCCGCAATGTGACCGGCAGGCCTTTTTTGTTTTTCCGGACAATTAAAAATAGACGATATGTTAAGAATTGCCGTACAATCGAAAGGCCGTCTGTATGAGGATACGATGGCATTGCTTGAAGAAGCGGACATCAAGCTGTCCACTTCCAAACGTACTTTACTTACCCAATCGGGAAATTTTCCGGTGGAGGTGCTTTTCCTGCGCGATGACGATATACCGCAATGCGTGGCAGGAGGTGTGGCCGATTTGGGTATAGTAGGAGAAAATGAGTTTATGGAGCGCGACGAGGAAGCTGACATCATCCGGAGGCTGGGTTTCAGCAAATGCCGTCTCTCGCTGGCTATCCACAAGGAAACCGACTACAAAGGACTGGAGTGGTTTAATGGGAAGAAGATAGCGACCTCTTATCCTGGCATCTTGAAAAGGTTTCTTGACAAGAACGGTATCAGCGCGGATATTCATGTGATTACCGGTTCCGTGGAAATCGCTCCCGGCATCGGACTGGCGGATGCCATTTTCGACATTGTCAGTTCAGGCTCTACTCTCATCAGCAATAACCTGAAAGAAGTGGAGGTGGTGATGAAGAGTGAGGCATTGCTCATAGGCAACAAGAATCTGAGTACAGAAAAAAGGGAAATCCTTAATGAGCTGCTTTTCCGTATCGAGGCGGTAAAGGCTGCTGAGGACAAGAAATATGTGTTGATGAACGTGCCTACGGATAAGGTGAAAGACATCATAGAGGTGCTTCCGGGAATCAAGAGTCCTACTGTAATGCCTTTGGCCACGGAGGGATGGAGCAGCGTGCATACCGTGCTTGATGAGAAACGCTTTTGGGAAATTATCGGCAGGCTGAAGGCTATCGGTGCACAGGGCATCCTGGTGCTTCCTGTCGAGAAGATGATACTCTGAAGCCGGATTGTCAGACTGGCGGTTTGCTGGCTTGGCTTTCTTCTTTTATTCTTTACCGCTTTACTATTTATACTGCTTTAATACTTTAATACTGATATAAGATGAACATCATTACATATCCTGACCGGGCGGATTGGAAAAGTCTCCTGAAGCGTCCGGCGCTTAATACAGAGGCTCTTCGTGAAGCCGTTTGCGAGATTCTTGACCGTGTGCGTACAGAAGGCGACAAGGCGGTGATTGAGTGTGAGGAAAAATTTGACAAAGTGAGGCTGCATTCGCTGGCGGTGACCGAAGATGAATTCATGGAAGCCGAAAAAGCGGTGAGTATTGAACTGAAGGCGGCCATTATGTTGGCATATAAGAATATCCATACATTCCACGCGGCCCAGAAATTCGAGGGAAAGAAAGTGGCTACCTTGCCGGGTGTGACCTGCTGGCAGAAAGCGGTGCCGATTGAGAAAGTGGGACTCTATGTGCCGGGAGGAACGGCACCTTTGTTCTCTACCGTACTGATGTTGGCCGCTCCGGCCCGTATTGCCGGGTGTAAGGAGATCGTGTTGTGCTCTCCACCTGACAGAAACGGAAAACTCCATCCGGCCATTCTTTATGCGGCAAAGGTGGCAGGAGTCGACAAGGTGTTTAAGGCAGGTGGGGTACAGGCTATCGGTGCCATGGCATACGGTACCAGTTCCGTACCTAAAGTCTATAAGATATTCGGTCCGGGCAATCAGTATGTGACCGCGGCCAAGCAGCAGGTGTCCTTGCGTGATGTGGCTATCGACATGCCGGCGGGTCCGTCGGAAGTGGCGGTCCTTGCGGATGAGACAGCCAATCCGTCGTTTGTGGCTTCTGATCTTCTTTCGCAGGCTGAGCATGGGGTGGATAGTCAGGTCATTCTGGTCACAACCTCTTCCGATTTGCTCGGTCAGGTGCAGAAAGAAGTGGAACGTCAGTTGGAGCTTCTTCCGCGTAAGCAGATTGCCATGAAGTCGCTTGAGTCAAGCAAGCTGATATTGGTGAAGGATATGGATGAAGGGGTGGCTATGGTCAACGAGTACGCTCCGGAACATCTCATCATAGAGACAAAAGATTATATGCGGTTGGCTGAGAGGGTTGTCAACGCGGGTTCTGTATTCCTTGGTTCTTATTCTCCGGAAAGTGCCGGTGATTACGCTTCAGGCACGAACCACACCCTGCCGACCAACGGCTATGCGAAAGCCTATAGTGGGGTGAGCCTTGACAGTTTTATCCGGAAAATAACCTTTCAGGAAGTGACACCCGAAGGAATTGCCACCATTGGTCCGGCCATCGAGGTACTTGCGGCCAATGAAAGTCTGGATGCCCACAAAAATGCCGTTTCATTAAGATTAAACCGGAAGATATGAGAACATTGGAAGAACTGACCCGTCCGAATATCTGGGCTTTGAAGCCCTATTCTTCGGCACGCGACGAATATAGTGGAAAAGAGGCGTCCGTGTTTCTGGACGCCAACGAGAATCCGTATAACACTCCCAACAACCGTTATCCGGATCCTTTGCAATGGGAGTTGAAGAAGAAAATCGCACCGGTCAAGAAAGTGCTGCCGGAACAGATCTTTCTTGGTAACGGGAGCGATGAGGCCATCGATCTGATGTTCCGGGCTTTTTGCCGTCCTGGAATCGATAATGTCGTGGCCATTGAGCCGACGTATGGGATGTATCAGGTGTGCGCGGCGGTGAACGATGTGGAATACCGCAACGTGCGTCTTGACGTGAATTTCCAGTTCAAGGCTGATGACATGTTGGCAGCGGCTGATATGGACACCAAACTGATGTTTCTTTGTTCGCCCAACAATCCGACAGGGAACAACCTCGACCGCAAGGAAATCCTTTCCTTGTTGGAGCGCTTCGACGGACTGGTGATTGTGGATGAGGCATATTCTGACTTTTCCGATGAACCGTCGTTCCTTTCCGAACTGGAGCTTCATCCCAATCTGGTGGTGCTACAGACTTTCTCGAAGGCATGGGGGTGTGCGGCAATTCGTCTGGGAATGGCTTTCGCCTCGTCAGATATCATTGCCATTCTCAACAAGATCAAATACCCGTACAATATTAACCGCCTGACACAGGAGGAGGCTATCCGAATGATGGAGCAGTATTATCAAGTGAGACAATGGGTGAAATCATTGCTGGAAGAGCGTACTCAGCTGATGGAAGAGTTCAGGAAACTGGAATGTTGCCGGAAGGTGTATCCGACCGACGCGAATTTCTTCCTTGCGGAAGTGACCGACGCGAAAAGGATTTACGATTATCTGGTGGACAAGGGAATCATTGTGCGCAACCGTACCAATGTGGCTTTGTGTCATAACTGTCTGCGTATCACCATTGGTACACGTCCGGAGAATGATATGCTGCTGGAAGCGTTAAGGCAATACAAGGATTTGTAAGACTAAGACTGATATTGGAAATGAAGAAGAAAGTGTTGTTCATAGACCGTGACGGGACATTGGTCATCGAGCCTCCGGTGGATTATCAGCTGGACTCGTTCGAGAAGCTGGAGTTTTATCCGAAAGTGTTCCGTAATCTTTATTTTATACGCCAGAAGCTGGATTTCCGTTTTGTGATGGTCACCAATCAGGACGGGTTGGGTACAGCGTCATTTCCGG
Source organism: Candidatus Phocaeicola excrementigallinarum (assembly GCA_019120125.1). Taxonomy (GTDB): domain Bacteria; phylum Bacteroidota; class Bacteroidia; order Bacteroidales; family Bacteroidaceae; genus Phocaeicola; species Phocaeicola excrementigallinarum. The sequence goes on from DWVR01000031.1 coordinate 14,872, forward strand.
AGAATACTTTCTGGCCCGTGCATGACCTGGTGATGAATACCTTCAAAGGTGAGGGCATTGAGTTTGATGAGGTATGTATCGACCGGAGTTTTCCGGAGGACAATGCTCCCACACGCAAGCCACGTACGGGAATGCTGGCCGCTTATACGGATAGTCATGAATACGATCTGGAAGAAAGCTATGTCATTGGCGACCGGGCGACGGATGTGGAACTGGCCCGTAATCTGGGTTGTAAGGCGATTCTGCTTCAGCCGGACAGGTCGATGTTGGAAGGAACGGGTCTGGAGGGTGTCTGTGCGCTGGCTACAACCGATTGGGACCGTGTGGCGGAATTTCTTTTTGCAGGAGAGCGCACGGCTGAAGTGCGGCGTACCACCAAGGAGACTGATATTCTTGTCCGCCTGAATCTGGACGGTAGTGGGGCATGCGACATCCATACAGGACTGGGATTCTTTGACCATATGCTGGAGCAGATCGGCAAGCATGGCGGATTGGACCTGACTGTTCATGTGAAAGGCGATTTGCAGGTGGACGAGCATCATACCATCGAAGATACCGCTTTGGCATTGGGCGAGTGTATACGCAAGGCGTTAGGCGATAAACGGGGTATCGAGCGTTATGGCTATTGTTTGCCGATGGATGATTGTCTTTGTCAGGTGGCTCTTGATTTCGGAGGGCGTCCGTGGCTGGTATGGGATGCGGAGTTCAAGCGGGAGAAGATAGGAGACATGCCCACCGAGATGTTTTTCCATTTTTTCAAGTCATTGAGCGATGAGGCGAGGATGAATTTGAATGTCAAGGCGGAAGGTGTGAATGAGCACCATAAGATCGAAGGGATATTCAAGGCGTTGGCCCGGAGTATCCGGATGGCGGCACGGCGTGATGTCTATCACTATGAGATTCCTTCGAGTAAAGGAAGCATCTGAATGAATAAGAATGTGGAATTAATAGGAAAAATAAAACACAGAGACACAAAGACACAGGGGGCAAACTTGCAAATCAGTAAAAACCCTGTGTCTTCGTGTCTCTGTGTTCCGGCTATTTTATACTTTCATTTTATTTCTGTTTTTTCAGCGACACTCCCAATTGCAGTCCGTCATATTCGTTCAGTAACGACGTAGCGGTGCTGACAGCTCCGTTCGAGGAGTTTCCGGCAATGGCTCCCGTAATGTTCTGGGCAAGTGACATCAGTTTGTCTGCCTTGAAGAGCAGGCTCATCGTGTCGCCGGTCAGTCCCTTGGATACGGTTACATTTGTCTTGATGCCCAGTCGGGTCTTCATGGTCAGCTCTTTTGTCTCAGGGTTGTAGCTATAGGTTCCCTGGGTGGTGCGGTTGCCGATGGTGGATGTGTAAGTGCTGTCCTCGTTGAACGTATAGGAGGAGCCTTCCTTGAATCCCAGCATGTCGAGCACACCGCTCATTTTCTCTTCCACTTTCTTGGCGGCCACCTCACCTCCGGCTTTCGCCAGCAGGTTGTCGCTCGTGAACTTGCAGTCGGGTCCGGCGTATGTCCATGTACCCACAATGGAGTTGCTTTCTCCGGTCGCCTTGTTGATGACGGCGCCTGCCACGCCGGAGAGGATTGATTTCCAGTCCTGCGCCATGCCGTTCACTGTGGCAGTCAGGCAGAGTACGGCCATCAGCATTACTCTAAACAAACCTTTTCTTTTCATCTCTATCCGGTTTTAAGTCTAAGTTCTTTTTCAGCATGCCTTGAAGCTCATGTCGAGACCTTTCACCGAATGGGTAAGAGCACCCACCGAGATGTAGTCCACTCCGCATTCCGCATAGTCACGGAGCGTGTCGAAAGTGATGCCTCCCGATGATTCGATCTCATAGCGTCCGTCTACCATCATGACCGCCTTGCGTGTGTTCTCGGGTGTGAAGTTGTCGAGCATGATGCGGTCTACTCCGCCCAGGTCAAGCACCTGTTGGAGCTCGTCGAAGTTGCGGACCTCGATTTCTATTTTCAGGTCCTTACCTTTTTCCTTGCAATATTCCTTGGCGCGTGTGATGGCCTTGTCGATGCCGCCCGCGAAGTCCACATGGTTGTCCTTCAGCAGAATCATGTCGAACAGGCCGATACGGTGGTTCACTCCTCCGCCTATCTTCACTGCCATTTTCTCAAGGATGCGCATGCCCGGAGTGGTCTTGCGCGTGTCGAGCACACGGGTTTTCGTGCCTTCCAGACGTTCCACGTATTTGTGGGTCATCGTGGCGATTCCACTCATGCGCTGCATGATGTTCAGCATCAGGCGTTCGGTCTGAAGCAATGACTGTACCTTGCCGGTCACCACCATCGGCACATCGCCCGGTTTGACATGTGCGCCGTCCTGTATGAACACTTCCACCTGCATGGTAGGGTCGAAACGGCGGAACACTTCCTTGGCCACCTCGATACCGGCCAGAATGCCTTCTTCCTTGATGAGCAGTTTTGACTTGCCCATGGCATCGGCCGGGATGCATGACAGTGTAGTATGGTCACCGTCGCCTATGTCCTCAGCGAAAGAGAGGTCTATCAGGCGGTCTATTAAATCTTTAACAATTTTCTCGTCCATTTTTATTTTCTTGTTTAGATGGTTTGTCGCTGGCAAAGGTAAGCAATATTCGTATCTTTGCAAAAACAACAGGTTTAAATCAGGTAAAAAAGAAAATGAAAATAACGTTGCTTGTGGTGGGGCGTACTGCCGACAGACTTTATACCGAAGGCATCCGGGATTATCTGGAGCGTACGGGACATTATATACAGTGTGAGATGGAAGTGATTCCGGAACTGAAGAACACCCGGAACCTTACTCAGGAACAGCAGAAGGAGAAGGAGGGTGAACTGATTCTGAAAGCTATCCAGCCGGGCGATTTCCCGGTGTTGCTGGATGAGCACGGGAAAGAGTTCCGCTCGGTGGAGTTTGCCGCATGGATTGGGAAAAAGACGCATGCCGTGAGCCGCAGGCTGGTGTTTGTCGTCGGCGGACCTTACGGATTTTCTCCGGCGGTCTACCAGGCCGCTCAGGAGAAGATCTCACTCTCGAAGATGACCTTCTCGCACCAGATGGTGAGACTTGTCTTTGCCGAACAGCTTTATCGGGCGATGACCATTCTGAACAACGGGCCTTACCATCATGAGTAAATGGAATGTTTCCTCATTTCAGGCTTTTAAGATAATTGTCGCGGAATTCGCGCGGTGAGCATCCGAAATGGCGTTTCACGTATTTTCCGAAAAACGACAGGTTGGGGAAATCTGTCTCGTTGGCCACTTCCTTGATGCTCTTGTCCGTCCGTTTCAGCAGCATTTCAATGTCTTTTGCCACGTAGTGGTTGATGATGTCCGAGGCTGTGTGTCCGCTTATCTCCTTGCTGATGGCGGAAAGGTATTTCGGCGTGATGTGCAGTTTGTCGGCATACCATGCCACCGACCGGTTTTTCGGGAAAGAGCCGGAAATGAGTTCCGTAAATGCGAAGAACAGGTTCTCGCCCGAGGTGTAGTTGCGTGGTTTCAGGGAAATATATCGTTCCAGCACGTCGTGGAACTCGTACATGAAGGCGCGCAAGAGTGCGTCGGTCGTTTCCCGTTGGTGCTTGTGATGGGTGCTTGTCAGTTTCCTGCGCAGCAGGTCATAATATTGGCAGAAAAGGGAGACTTCGTCCGGTGAAAGGGACAGAATAGGGTTTTTCTCGATGAACTGTTGCGCATCCCATGTGCTTCTTGAAATCAGTGTCATCTGTTTCATGTACTCGGGAGAGAGGCAGATGCAGCGGAATTCCATGTCCATACTCATGGTGCTTTTTTCCATGACAATGTTAGGCCGGCAGATGAGCAGGTCGTTGGCGTTGAGGGTTTTCATTTCTCCGTTTATGCTCAGCATGGCTTTTCCTTTCAGACACAGCGTGGCGACGGACACATCTACTTTGATGCTGCCTTTCTGGTCCTGTCTTTTCAGGTTCGATATGTTGTCTATGATGGCAAGTCGGTCGTCATGGTAAGTCGCTATGTCTGTTGTGCGGTTGTTTTCAAAATGTCTGTTTGTTGTGTCGTTCTCCATAATCACCTTTTTGTTTTGCGAAATAAACAAATTATGGCGAATATATGATCTGGCATGTCTTAAATAATCTTCCGGATGGCTTCCTTTTAAAGAAATTTAGGAAAAACGGAGCATTTTATTGTGGAAGAATCAGCTAGTACGCTTCTGGATGTTCCTTTTGTGATGTGGGAGAAAATACGTTGCGTTATCTTTCGGAAAAACGCCTTGACGTTTCGGATAAAACGTCCTTACGTTTCAGATAAAACGCCTTGACATTTCGGGTAAAACGTCTTGATGTTTTCGGAACGCGTCTACAGACCCCTTCCGATGGGGTGAGTGCGGAGGGATACACTGGTTTTCTGGAATGGCACGGATCGGGAATCGTGGTGTCTCTTGTATGGAGAAGGTTTCTGTTTCAGGTAATTTGTGATAGGAAATCCGGAACAGTGGCTCATGAAAAAAGCCGCCCCTCAGACGAATGAGGAAGCGGCCTTTCCGTATAAAGAAAAAATCAGTGTCTTTTGGGTCATTTCTTGTCACCCGGATTGTAGCGTGCGTTCAGTCCGTCTACGATTTCCTGCGTGATGTCGAGTGATTTGTCGGCATACAACAGATTGTCGAGCTGGGTGTTGCTGATGATCAGGCTGTAGCCTTTCTTCTCGTTATATACTTTCAGGAAAGAGTTGATGGAGTCACGCAACTGGAGGCTGTTTTTCTGGTTTTCAGCCTGAAGCTCGGCATAGAGTTTTTCCTGCAGCTGCTGGAGGTCGCGCTGTTTTTGGAGCAGACGCGCGTTTTCCTGTTCCGCACGTTCACGGCTTGCGAAGCCGTTGTTCTCGATCTTGCGCTGGAATTCTCTCATCTCGCCGTCAAGTTCCTTGGCCTTTTCGTTCAGGGTGGTGCGGATGTTCTCTTCCTTCTCGATCATGAGCTCGTTCAGGTCGTTCCAATAGCGGTATTTTGTGAGAAGTGAATCCACTTCCACGTATGCGATCTTCATGTCTGTACCCGCTACAGCGGCGGTGGCGTTTTCCGATGCCGATTCATTCTTTTGGCCGCATTGGGCGAACAAGAAGATAAAGGTAAACGCCACGAACGCGTTTACAATGTACTTTGCCTTTTTCATAATGATATTACTGTGTATCTTTTTAGTTAATATTCTTTCTGCACCACTTCCGGACCACATCTCCTTATTTGCGTTCGGCGACGGCATGCGGATTGGCTTTCCGCGCTTCCCTGTCTTGCGACTGCACGCAGCCGATTCCCCGTTCACGCATGGCCTTGTTCCCGCTCACATGGGTGTTCGGAAAACGTCCGTTCTTTTTGAGAATGACCTTGACCGACAAGAATACCATGCTGATAGCAACTATTAACAATGTGATCAGAATTGTCTTAAGCATTTCTATTAATTTTGTGGTGCAAAGATATATTTTTTGTCAGGATAACTTGGGATTTTATCTTGAAAAAAGTCAATTTGGTAGATATAATTCTTCTATTTAACTTATTTTTGCAGGGAAAACAGTTAAAACAAGTCATATAAAAGTCATTTTATGGAAAAGAAAGATTTACAGCCGGCATCGGTTTTTCATTATTTTGAGGAGGTGTGCAAAGTGCCCCGCCCATCGAAGAAGGAAGAGAAGATCAGACAGTACCTGGTGGATTTCGCTGCGGCACACGGACTTGCCTGTAAGACAGACGAGGCAGGCAATGTGCTGGTCAGCAAGGCGGCATCGGCCGGTATGGAGAATCGGAAAAAGGTGATTCTTCAGTCACACATGGACATGGTGTGTGAGAAGAACGGGGGAGTGTCTCATGATTTCGAGACTGATCCTATCGAGACGTATATCGACGGGGAATGGCTGAGGGCGAAAGGAACCACATTGGGTGCCGACAACGGCATCGGGGTGGCTGCGGAACTGGCGGTCCTGGCTGCCGATGACATAGAGCACGGACCGATAGAATGTCTGTTTACGGTGGATGAGGAGACGGGACTGACCGGTGCCTTTGCCTTGAAGGAAGGGTTCATGGACGGGGATATTCTGATCAATCTGGATTCGGAAGACGAAGGGGAACTGTTCATCGGATGTGCCGGTGGGGCCGGTACGACCGCGGAATTTTCTTGTCCGATGGTAAAGGCTCCTGAAGGCTGGTTCTTCTTCCGTGTGGCGGTGAAGGGACTGACCGGCGGGCATTCCGGTGACGACATCAACAAGAACCGTGCGAATGCCAACAAGCTGCTCAACCGTTATCTGACCTCCATGATGCAGCGTTACGGAATGCGTCTGTGTGAGATCGGGGGTGGTAACCTGCACAATGCCATTCCGCGCGAGGCTTCGGCGGTCTGTGCCGTACCGATGGAGTATAAGGAGGCGGTAAGGGTGGACCTGAATGTGTATCTGGCGGAAGTGGAAGAGGAATATTCTGTGACCGAACCGAATCTGGCAATGGAGCTGGAGTCGGAAACTCCGCGGAAAGAGGTCATGGAGCCGGAAGCCATGAGGCGTTTCCTGTTGGCCGTATATGCTGTGCATAATGGGGTGTACATGATGAGCCAGGACATTCCGGGACTGGTGGAGACCTCCTCGAACCTGGCATCCGTGAAGCAGAGGGACGGAAAGATTGTCATTGTCACCAGCCAGCGGAGTTCCATTCTTTCATCGCGTAAGGACATGTCGCGGATGGTGAGTGCGGCCTTTGAGCTGGGTGGGGCGACATGTGTGACGGCCGACGGTTATCCCGGCTGGAAGCCGGATCCGCATTCGGAGATATTGGGCATTGCCGTGGAAAGCTACAGGCGTCTGTTCGGGGTGGAGCCGAAGGTAAAGGCCATTCATGCCGGACTGGAGTGCGGACTTTTTCTGGAGAAATATCCGTCGCTCGACATGGTGTCGTTCGGACCGACGCTGAGGGGTGTTCACTCTCCCGATGAGCGTATGCTGATTCCTACTGTGGACAAGTTCTGGAGGCATCTGCTTGATGTGTTGAGGCATATCCCTGTCAAGGAATGACCGGCGGGTTGAGAATGCTGTCTGTGCTGCTGGCGGTAGGGGTATCCTTGCTGCCGGTGGTGGCACAGCAGCCTTTCCGGGTGATGGAATATAATGTGGAGAATCTTTTTGACTGCCGTCATGATTCCTTGAAGCACGACGAGGAGTTTCTTCCATCGGGTGTGAGAGGATGGAACCGTTTCCGTTTTCAGGAGAAAGTAGACAAGATAGCGAAAGTGGTTCTGGCGGCAAGTGACGGTCAGGTGCCTGACCTGGTGGCTTTGTGTGAGATGGAGAATGACTATTGCCTGCGCAGTCTTACCCGTTTTTCCCCATTGCGGGATGCGGCTTATAGGTATGTGATGACCGACTCTCCTGATGAACGGGGGATTGATGTGGCGTTGCTTTATCAGCCGGCCACTTTCCGGTTGCTGCACTCACGGGCGGTAAGGGTTCCTTTGGAGCGTCTTGGCCATCGTCCCACGCGTGACATACTTCATGTGACGGGGAGGGTTGTTTCGGGCGATACCCTTGACGTGTTTGTCTGTCATTTCCCTTCCCGCTCGGGTGGCAGGAGACAGTCGGAGCCGTATCGTCTGATGGCGGCCTCGTGTCTGCGTCAGGCTATCGATTCAGTCCGTGTCTTGCGACAACGCCTGCATCTGATTGTGACAGGCGATTTCAATGATTGTCCGGCCGACCGTTCCATTCGGGAGGTGTTGTCCGCATCTCGTCCTTTGTCCGGAAATGTGCTGTCCGGGAATCTTTATAATCTGATGGACGGGAAACCGGGCGGCACCTACCGGTATAAAGGGGAATGGAACATTCTCGACCAGATGATAGTCAACGGACGGCTGTTGCGGAAAGATTCGTCCATACGTACGGATTATGGGAAAGCCCGTATACTGACTTTCTCTTTTCTTCTTGAGGAAGATGAGCGTTACGGGGGAGACACTCCTTTCCGTATGTATAAAGGCATGCGTTATCAGGGCGGTTACAGTGACCATCTGCCCGTGTTGCTTGAACTGGAAATGGAGGAGGAATGACGATGGAAGATTTTGCGGCGATTGATTTTGAGACGGCCAACAGGGAATTGTCGAGTGTGTGCAGCGTGGGGGTGGTGATTGTGCGTGGAGGGCGGATAGTGGATGAGCTCTATCGGTTGGTCCGTCCTGTCCCCGATTACTACAGCTACTGGAACACTCGCGTGCATGGACTGAGGCATGAAGATACGGATAATGCCAAGGCGTTTCCCGAAGTGTGGAGTGAGATCGCTCCGCTTGTCGGGGGGCTTCCATTGGTGGCCCACAACAGTCCGTTTGACGAAGCTTGCCTGAAGGCGGTGTTCCGTGCTTATGGGATGGATTATCCCGATTATATTTTTTATTGTACATGCCGTGCCTCTCGCCGGGTATTCGGCAGGCAGTTGCCTGACCATAAGTTGCCTACGGTGGCTTTACGTTGCGGCTACGACCTTACGCGGCACCATCATGCCTTGGCTGATGCGGAGGCATGTGCCCGCATTGCATTGGAAATACTTTAGTGTGATTGGAACGATGAGACCGGTTGTTGGAATAGGAGACATTCATGGACGTGTTCTCTGGAAAAAGATAGTGGAGATTCATCCGGAAGCGCGGATCGTGTTTTTGGGAGATTATCTGGATCCGTTCGGATTTGTCCCGCGGAAAGATCTGCTGGCTAATCTCCGTCAGATTGTAGCCTTGAAGCAAGAAAATCCGGAAAATGTGGTGCTGTTGCTGGGTAACCACGATTTGCATTACATGGATCCGGATGTTCCAAGAGCGTCACGTTACGATTTTCAGATAGAAGAAGAGGCGGCCCGTATCTTTACGGAGCATCGTGATCTGTTTTGTTACGCTTGGCAGGAGGGGAATTGTCTGTTTACTCATGCCGGTGTCTCGCAGGATTGGTTTACGGATGATTTCCGGGGAGATGTCACTCTTCCTGTAGCCGGACAATTAAATCATCCTTCTGAGTCCCAGCTTCCAGCCTTGTTCCGTGTCGGCTATGCGCGTGGAGGGAAAAAGGAAGCGACGGGTGGAATCTTCTGGGCTGACATGACTGAACTGGCCGACCCTCTGCATGGCTATGTGCAGGTGGTCGGTCATAACAGGGTACAGAAGGTGACGGAACGTGAAGGGAAGTCGGGCGGAAAGATCATATTCTGCGACTGCCTGCGTTACGGAGACTATTTGTACCTGGAACATCTTTTTTAAGGGGCTCATTTCATAATGAGCTTCACGGCGGCCCAATTGTGCTTCTTACGGAAGTGTATGAATTCCATTCCAAGATTCTCTCCCTTTTCCCGGATGGCGGGAATGTCTTCGGTGTAGAATCCGCTCATGTAGATTTCCGAACCCGGGTGCATGCAGGCCGCGTAGACGGGCATGTCACGCAACAGGATGTTACGGTTGATGTTGGCGATGATTACATCGAACGGTTTACGGCCTTCCAGCAAAGAAGCGTCACCCAATTCCACGGTGATGTTGTCCAAATGGTTCAGGGCGATGTTGTCACGTGAGTTGTTCACGCACCAGTCGTCGATGTCGATGGCGGTCACCTGACCGGCTCCGCGCATGGAGGCAAGGATGGCCAGGATGGATGTGCCGCATCCCATGTCGAGCACGGACTTGCCTTTCAGGTCAGCCTCGAGCAGCTCGGCAAGGATGGAACTGGTGGTCTCATGGTGGCCTGTACCGAAGGCCATCTGCGGATTGATGACGATGTCATATTCCGCTTCCGGATAATCCTTGTGGAATGTGCTGTGGATGACACAGCGGTCGCCGATGACGATAGGCTGGAAAAAATTCTTTTCCCATTCCTCATTCCAGTCCTTGTCCTCCGGTTCGTTGATGGTATACGAGATTTCCGTATCGGGCATCGGGAAACCGGCCAGCACTTGTTTGAGCGCGGCTTCATCGAACAGCGGCTGTTGGATGTAGGCTTTCATCCCATTGTCACACTCCACAAAGCTTTCGAATCCGATATCGGCGGTCAGGGCCGAGAGGATGTCTGTTGCCGTTTCACTGCACGGCTTTACGTTAAAGGTCACTTCAAAATATTTCATAAGCAAGACGGAGATTTATGTGCTTGAACACAGAGACGCAGCTCCATAGCCTTTTGGATGGGCAGATGGACGGGCATGTGTCCGGCTGCTTCTCCGTGCCTTCGTGTCTCTGTTTCAGAAATGATAAATTCTCGGCCACAAAGATACAGCTTTTAGGGAAATCCCTATATGAAAATAGGGATTTCCTGCTTGCTGACTTCGGATAACTTCCTAAATTTGTATCAGAATAATAATGTGGAACTGTAAAACTGGCATTATGATGAGAAGCAGAATATTTTTTACGTGGCTGTTGGCGGGCCTTCCTTGGCTGGTGATGGCGCAGAGCGGCGATGACCTTTATTTCGTCCCGAAGAAAAAGGCGGAAGTGGAGAAGAAAGAAGCGGCGGTTCCGGTGAAGAAGGCGGAACCGGTGGGGGTGCGGACTTCTTCTGTGGCATCGACCGTGACTCCTGCGACAGCGGTGGTGGTGAGGGATGCCTCCGGCAAGGTGCGCGATGTGGACGAATACAACCGTCGTTACACCTCGCGTGACAATACTTTCAGTCTGGAGAACGATACCTTATATATAGAAGAAAAGCCAGTGGGTGAGCGCGGCGAGTGGGTGGACGGATTCGAAGGCTCGCGGAGCGATTATGAATATGCCATGCGTATCGTGCGTTTCCGTAGTCCTGCCTATGCCATTCCGATCAGTAGCCCGTTGTATTTTGATGTGGTCTATGGCGCGCTTCCGTCATGGGACTGGAATGTATACGACGATGGCTTGTACGCTTATGTGTTTCCTACCTACACCAATCCGCTTTGGTGGGACTGGCGGTGGAACTGGGGCGTGGCTGGTCCCCGTTGGGGCTGGAGCTGGGGATGGTATTCACCCTGGTATGCCGGTTGGTATTCTTCTTATTGGTATTCTCCTTATTGGTATGGTGGCTACTGGGGCGGCTGGTATGGCGGCTGGTATGGCGGCTGGCCTCATCATCATTGGGGATGGGGCGGCTGGCATCGTCCGGGACATACTGATTTCCGTCCGGGCCGTTATCATGCTATGGGCGGTTCGGTGACCCGTCGTCCGAGTAGTACGGCCGGCTACCGTGCTTCGGGTGCAACCGTGGCCCGGCAGCGTGGAACTTCTTCCGTACGTCGTTCGTCAATCGGTCGTGTGGTGGAAGGCTCAGGTACGCGTGGTGCCACTCAATCCGTACGGCCGGGAAGGACTGCGGTAAGAGGACAGGGCACTACGGGGTCGCGTACCGGTACGCGCTCGCAGGGGGTATATACCCGTCCGAGTATCGGAGTGAATAGGAACGGTTCCACTTATAACCGCCCGAGCAGTACCCGTAGGAGTGTTGACTATAACCGGAGTAACGGACTCAATTCAAATACCCGTAGCAGTTATCAGAACAGCCGTTCTTCTGGCAGTTACAACCGGAGCAGTGGAAGTAGCTTCAATCGTGGCTCCATGGGTGGAGGCCGGAGTGTGAGCCGTTCGTCCGGAGGAGGTGGAGGTCGCAGAAGATAACTTCTGATATAAGTGAATAATTGTTTTAAGGATAAGTTAGATGAAAACGAGAATAATTACTTTAGGTGTCATAGCCATGACGGTATCGGCCGCCATGGCACAGACTCAATATGATGCGGCCCGCTATGCCGGGTCGGAATTGAACGGGACAGCCCGTTTTGTAGGTATGGGTGGCGCGATGAGCGCGTTGGGTGCTGACATTTCTGTCATCGGGACGAATCCTGCGGGTATCGGTCTCTTCCGAAGCCATGATGTGTCGGTCTCGTTCGGGTTCAACAAAAACCAGACGGAAAGCAATCTGGAAGGAGTGATGATGAAGGACGACCGCACACGCGCGTCTTTCGACCAGGCCGGTTTTGTGTATAGCACAAAAATCGGCAACAAGACGGACCTGCGGTATCTGAATTTTGCGTTCAACTACCATAAGGCCGCCAACTTCAACCGACAGTTCTCTTCCGGAGGAAACCTTAACGGGGCGTCGCTGACCTGGCAGATGCAGGATATGATGTTGGGTACAGGATTGTATAATACCCAGGAAAGCTACAATGACCTTCTTGATGCGGGGAACCCTTATACTTCATCATATTATTATGGAACCCCGTTTTTGGGTTCCATGGGTGTGCGCACGGGACTGGTGGATGATGTGACGGACGCTCAGGGTTTCTATATGATGGGTTGGAACGGTCAGAACGGGCAATATTATAGTCGGGAAGAGGGAGGAATCAATGTGTACGATCTCAACGTATCGTTCAATATCAGAGACCGTTTTTATTTCGGAGTCACATTGGGTATCTATGACCTCAGTTACAGCCGTTATTCCTCGTATGCGGAAAACATTCTTGATGACAATGGCAATGATAATGGGGGATATACTTTGGATAATTGGTATAATGCCGACGGAGCAGGATTTGACCTGAAGCTGGGTGCCATTTTCCGCCCCTTCGAGTATTCTCCTTTCCGTATCGGAGTGGCTGTGCATACACCTGTCTGGTATTCTGTGACCGACCGTTATACGGCTGTGCTGAATACGGCTGTGCTGGCCATGCCTCAGTCTTATACGGAAAACCTGTCGGATTACCTGAATCCTGATTATGTGTGGGATTACCGCATGAACTCTCCGTGGAAGGTGAATTTGAGTCTTGGTACCACATTCAGTGATGTGCTTGCGGTAGGCGCGGAGTATGAGTATGCGGCATACGGCTCGATGAAATTCCATGATCTTGACGGTTATGATCTTTCTGCCTCAAACGAGGCCGTGGACAAGTATCTGAAGGACACTCATACGTTCCGTGTGGGAATGGAGGCGAGATTCTCGCCTGCTTTCAGTTTCCGTGCGGGTTACAATTATGTCACCTCGCCCATCAAAGACAATTCGGCACGCTATGTCCCTAATCTGGAAACGAATCTGGGTGACCAGATTTATTTTGACGAGACACGTACCGATCCGGAATACCATAATCTGAAGGCCCGCAATGCGGTGACTTTGGGATTGGGCTACAGAGGTCCGCTCTTTTATTGCGATGTAGCCTATAAGTATGATTTCTATAAGTCGGATTTCTATATGTTTGATGATTATGTCTTTTCAGACGATGGAGGTTCGATCGTCTCGCGCAATCCGGCAGCGAAGGTAGACCACAACCGCCATCAGTTGCTGTTCACGTTGGGGCTGAATTTCTAAAAGAGAAATATAGTGGAATAGGAACTTATATATGGAGGCACAAGGTATGGGACAATCGTCATCCGGTCCTGGACCTTGTGCTTTTTTGTCTTAGCATTCAAAAAACTAGACTGAGATGAATAAGAAATTGAAGAGTACGATCAAGATAGCGGTTGTGTTATTGTTCTCTGTCGTGACATTGGTGTTGGCGGTCATTGCTTTTGCCATCCACTTTGTGTTTACTCCCGAAAAACTGACTCCTGTGGTGGTAGGTGTGGCAAACCGTTCTCTCAACGCGCGGCTTGACATGAAAAGTGTGGAGCTGACTTTCTTTTCCACTTTCCCACGTTTCGGCCTGAAGCTGACAGATGGCTCATTGGTCTCGAAAGCGTTGCGTGATTCGATGTGGCAGAAGACAGACTCGTTGGTCTCTTTTGAGAAATGTGTGGTGGTGGTGAATCCGATCGACTATCTGAAGGACCAGAAAGTGAATCTCCGCTATCTGGGGCTGGAGGGTGCTTCCGTATATGCATTTGTTGACAAAGAGGGTCGTGCCAATTGGGATGTGGCGTTGCCTGATACGATGGCTGTGGTGGAGGATACAGCGTCTGTATCAGGACCTGAAATCGGTGAGATCAATATCAACCGGGTTTCATTGAAACGGACGAATGTAGTGTTTGATGACCGGAACACTCATGTTTATGCCCGTGTGGAGAATGCCGGCCTTGATCTGAGGGCTTTGCTGAGAAAAGGACATTCCCGGTTGTCACTTGCTTTCAGAAATGACAATATCCTGTTCTGGCAGGACGGACAACTGCTGCTGAACCATATCGCGACAGAGCTGAGAACAGAACTTGACTTGAACCGTGAGCGGCGTACATTGACCCTGAACGACACTCGGCTTGCCGTCAACGGAGTGGAATTGGATTTGAATGGAACGCTGACGCGGGATACGCTGTGCCATGCTGCGGTGGTGGATCTGAGTTATGGCTTGCATGCTCCTTCTTTGGAAGCCGTGTTGAGAATGGTGCCCGAAAGTATATTGAGACGTGAAAGCCTGAAGGCGGACGGAGAAGTGGAATTGGGTGGAACGGTGAAAGGATTATATGGCAAACGGCAAATGCCTGAGGTGACTTTGGCGATGGAAATCACGGATGTTTCCGCTAAGTACGATGGGATGCCTTATGGTGTGGATAATTTTACCGCCAAACTTTATGGCTTTGTGGATTTGATGAAAAAGAAGCCCTCGTATGCTGATTTGAAAATACTTCGTTTCCAGGGAGCGCATACCGATATATTGGCTGAGGGAAAGGCTGATGACTTGTTGGGGGATCCTTACATCACTTTCAGTACAAAGTCGAAAGTGGATTTGACGGCTCTTGCGCAGACTTTTCCGTTACAGGAGGGGGTGTCAATAGGGGGAAGACTGGATGCTGATCTTCGATTGAAATGCCGCTTGTCATCGATAAAGAAACAGGACTTGGGACGAATCCTGGCGGCTGGAAAATTGGAGCTGAAGGACGTGTTTCTCTGTGATGAGAAAAAGAATTTTGATTTCACGAGCAATGCCTCATTGGCGTTCATCGGAAATGAGGCGTTGGGGGCCCGTGCTGAGATCAGTAACGCGAAGCTTCGTTCACCGAAAATTTATGCTGACCTCCAGCAGCTGAAAGCGGACGTGAAGTCAACCAATCCACAAGACACGACCCGTATCGTTGAACTGGAATGCAAGTTAGAGATGAACCGTCTGAAAGGCTCGATGGGTGATTCGTTGAATGTGTTCAGTAAGCTTACCAAGGCTACGGTCCGTCTGCATCCGGGGAAAAAGAATCCGGCCATGCCGCGGATACAGCTTTCTTTGGAGACAGATACGCTGTTCTGCCGATTGGGAGAAATGCGTATGGGCATGGATAAGGGAGGTTTTGCCGTGACTGCGGAGAAAGTGAGGGATTCTGTTTGGGATCCGCATGGCATTATCGGATTCAATCGTCTGCGTGTGAAGATGCCGCAATTAGCCTTGCCGATTCGTATGAGCAAGACGGCAGTGACGGTGGGAAATCGGCGTATTGCTTTGAAGAACGCGACAATGCGCATCGGACGTTCCGATCTGACTGCTTCCGGTGAGGTGCATCGTCTGTATGAGGTGCTCAAGAAAGGGGGTATGCTTCGTGCCAATCTTTCAGTTTCTTCTCGCAACCTTGATTGCAACCAGCTGATCAATGCCTTGAATTTTCCGGAAGACACGTTGCAGGCTGAAACTGAAGCCCTGGTCGGGACGGAAGTCGATACTGCCGCTGCCTTGAAACTCTTTGTGGTGCCCAAGAATATTGACTTTGAGCTTCAGACTGATCTGGGTAGAGTGACTTACGACAATATGGTGTTCGAGCGGGTGCGTGGAGCCGTGGATATCCGTAATCAGGCTGTCCATCTGAAACATCTGTCGATGCGTGGTCTTGATGCGGATCTGAACACAACGCTGGTCTATCATGCCCGCCGGAAAGAGAGAGGGTATGCCGGTTTTGATTTCAAGTTGCATAAGGTCAATATCGGAAAACTGGTGGATTTTGTCCCGTCGTTGGACACGATTGTGCCCATGTTGCGGTCATTCAAGGGAATGGTTGATTTTGACGCGGCAGCAGAGGCTGTGCTTGATTCCAACTTGAATATCAGGATTCCTACCTTGCGCGCCGCGGTGCATATTAAAGGAGACAGTCTGGTCCTTATGGATGGAGAGACTTTCGCGGAAATATCCAAGAAACTGATGTTCAAGAACAAAAAGCGCAATGTGTTCGACAGCATATCGGTCAATCTGACTGTGAAGGACGGTAATGTGACAGTCTATCCTTTTGTCGTCCAGATAGACCGTTACAAGGCGGCGGTAGGAGGTACGCAGGGACTTGATATGAATTTCCAGTACCATATTTCCATTCTGAAGTCTCCGTTGCCGTTCAAGGCAGGTGTCAACATATCGGGCAATCTGGACAAGATGAAGATCCGTATCGGTCGTGCCAAGTACAAGGATGCGGTCACTCCGGTGGCTATCCGGAAAGTGGACAGTACACGGATAAATATGGGTGAGACCATCATACGTGACTTTGAACGTGTGATGGACAGAAGCGTACGCCGGAAATTGCCTGAGCTGGCTCAGTGAGGAATGTGTGATAAGAGAGTGTGTTTCAGTGTAACTCATCGATTACGGCACACTCTCTTCTTCTTTTTGTTCTTGTGGTGGAATGTCTGAACCGCCCAGTGGAGCCTAGAGCTTGTTCAGGATGCGGTCCATAACCCAGTTGGTGGGAGTGGCGCTGATTCCATCACAGGTACAGATGGCTTTCCCTTGCAAATGTTCTACAACCGCCTTGATGAGTGGCAATTGTACATGAGGTGGATTGAGGGGAAGTATTTCCTCACGCCCACGCTCTGTATGCAAGCCGATAGGTTCGTAAGTAAAGACGGAGAAGCAGATCATTCCTTTATCTCCGATAATTTCTATACGGTCTTCTTTGGCTGATTCGTGAGCAACAAAGCACCAGGAGCCTGATCCCGGCAATCCTGAATCGAACTTGAAGCAGGCGCTGATAGTGTCTTCCGCCTCGTAGAGTCCTCCCCGGTTACTCTTGTAGCCTTCCGCTTCGAGAATGCATCCGAACATATCCTGTAGCAAGTCAAGTTGATGGGGTGCCAGGTCATAGAAGTAGCCGCCGCCTGCGATGTCGGGCTGCACGCGCCATGGCAAGTTGGCACTGTTGTAGTCGAGCGCGCGTGGCGGTTGCGCGAAACGGATCTGTATATTGATTACATTGCCAATCTGGCCTTCGTCCACCAGTTGGCGGACTTTCTGGAAATAGGGAAGGTATCGGCGGTAGTAGGCTACGAAACACGGCACACCGGTTTCTTTGGAAATACGGTTGATACGGGCGCAGTCCTCATAGCTGGCGGCCATGGGTTTCTCAATGTAGACAGGTTTCCCGGTTTTCATGGCCATGATGGCATATGTGGCATGTGAGGAAGGAGGTGTGGCGATGTAAATGGCGTTCACTTCTTCGTCGCCGATAAGCTCTTGTGCGTCGGTGTACCATTTCGGGATGTTGTGGCGTATGGCATAGGATTTTGCTTTCTCTTCCTCGCGGCTCATTACAGCCACAACCTTTGACCCTTCTATCATATTGAATGCGGGGCCGCTTTTCTTTTCTGTGACTTCACCGCAGCCGATGAAGCCCCAGTTTACGTTTTCTAGTATTCTCATGCCTGATAGTGTTTAGTTGAAATATTTTTTGTATAGCTTTTTGTATTCGTCTGTCATAACATAGCGTTCTAGCCATGAGTTGAGACTGTCGAGCAGAATGGTGGAACGTTTGTTCACTCCCCATGCGTAGAACTGCGTAAAGCTGATATCCTTGCTGATGTCAAGGTTCGTGAATTGTGGAAGTGAGACTTGGGCGATGTTCTCATCGCAGACGGCATAGTCAATGTCACCTCCGGATACCATTGCCAGAAGTTGTTCCGGTCCGTAGTCTTTCACTTCTTGGATATAGATGGTGTCCGCGATTTCATTAATCAGGTTATGGATGCGTAGCAGGGCTGGTGAGTTCCCGATGACATGCAGGTTCTTGTGCCCTAACTCCAGCAGATTATTGATGTAGAGGCTGTCGTTTTCGTTTTCTTTTTTCCGTTGCACCAGCACCTGTTTGCCCAGCAGGATGTGTCGGGTGAAGAGCAATGAGTCTTTGGACTGGGATGTGATGGCCGTACCTGTGGCTAGTATGTCGTAAGCCCCTGAGCAGATTCCATCGAGTCTTTTCTCGAAACTCATTTCGGGAATCATTACCAGCCTGAGCTTTTTCTCGTCAGCAAAAGCATGAAGCAGATCATAGTCAAAGCCTTCGACTGTGTCTCCGGAAGCATGATAACTAATGGCATTGTATTCGGTTACCGCACGCAGGATTCCTGATTCCACGATTTCTGGATAATCTCTTGGAACATGATGTTCGTTGTCCGTAGTTTCTTTATGCGAGAAAAGCAGGACAATGGCAACGAGGGATGCCAAGCATCCCCCTGCAGTCAGGTAAATTTTGTGTTTCCGTAGCATAGGTTCAAGAATGTGTTAGTCAAAGAAGTTCCAGGAAATGCCGATTTTCAGAATACGCGGATTCAACGGGTAGTGTGGAATGTAGAAATAGCTCTTGTCTCCCTGGCGTTGGAGCAGGTTGTACATCTGTACGAAGATACGTGTGCGTTTCAGATGTAGGTTGAGGTATGCGTTGAGCATCGGATATCCTCCAAGCTTGTATCGGGTCTCGGGATTCTGCAGGTAGAATTGGCCGATAGCGGGCGCGTAGTCAGGTGCGTAGTATTGTGTGAAATAGCGCATGTCAGCACCCATCTCTATTTTCAGCACTTTTTTTGCAAGCGCGAATTTGAGGTAAAGGTTATGATACAATACCAGTTCCGGAAGAGGGAGCACATCGGCATCGCTGGTCTTCTGGTAGGTGATTTCATTGTCGAGGTGCAGGATCCCGATTTTGAAGTCCTGTCTCAATGTCGCACTGAACACCTGTACGCTTCCGGAGTGTTGTTGAACGGCTATGTCATTCTTGTATGTCCGTTTTCCCTGGTCATCAGTATATCCTACAGAAGTGTTACCTAGATACGTGTAGTTCTTTATGTTTTCCACTCCCACACTCAGTTGTGTGCGCCAGCGGTCTATACTCAGTTTTCCCCGCACACGTGTACGCATGATTTTCGACAGGTCGTTGTCCCACCAATAGTGCTTTGAATGGAAATGCCGGAAATAGAATGTAGGGTTGAGGTTCTTGATGTATGCGTCCGCCTCCAGACGTACCGTATCATTGAAGAGCTTGAAGTTCAGGTCGCCGTTGCCTTCCACTGTGAACTGTCCGGCATCTTCTCCAATCATGGCGATCTCACCGGTTACGTTGTAGTGGAGGGTCTTTCCCTGCTGCTTGCTCAGCTGTCCCCCGATGGAGAGCACGTTTTCCTTATGGGGGGTGTCGATGCGTTGGCCGGGAGAGTCTGGCACGGTATCGGTCATGGTGAAGTTGCGGTGTTCAAAGCTCATGAAAGCGGTCAGTCCCGCTTTTGCCCATTTGTTGAATCCTTCACGCAAGGAGATGCCTATCGTGTTCTTGACGGAGAAATGGCGGGTGATGTCGAGTGAGTCTGTGCCGAGATAATTATGTTCGAAATAGTCATTGTTCTGTTGTATGTTGTATGAGACGTATTTTCTCCGGTCAATATCCACTTTCACGCTGTGGATGAAGCTGGTGACCGGCACGAATACCCGTTTGCTTACCGTATCGTTCTCCGTGGTTTCGTCGCGGTAGAATCCCACGTTGTAGCGCTGAGTGAGGAAAGCATGGTATCCGGTATTGTTGTTCCAGATGTCGTTCAGGTTAGTGGGGATGTTGTAAGTCTCATACGTGCGTTCTCCTTCTGCCATCTCTAGGGGGTCGGTGACATACCGGTCGTCCGTGATACCTCCGTTTTCGGCCACTTTCAGGTTCTCGTTGATGAAACTGAAGTGCATGTCGTATTTGTCACCATGGTAATAGGCGAAGAGGTTTCCGTTGAAAAGTGCGGTTGACTGGCTTTGATATTTGCCACGTCCGTATGTATAGTCGATGTCAAATCCGAATCCCAGACGCTTGTTGACATTGACGGCAAAATAAGCCTTGAAGCGTTCCTCGCCATAGCGTCCGTCACCCTGTTTGTAGTAAGTGAGGTTGGTGAACGGTGATTTGGTGTCCGTATAGATTATGTCACTGGGTTTGCGGACTGTAAAGTCGTAAGGGTCCGTGAAGAAGAACTGGGACGGATCTTTCTGCTCGAAGAATACGTGGGAGATACGTGGCGCTCCCAGATTGCCCAGAAAGGAGTAATGTCCTGTGGGCCCGCCTGTGTCGTTGGAGTTCTGGAAACCATGCATGATGGTGTCAATCGGGACCTGTATCCTTTCCCCGAAGCGTTCCTCTATTTTCCAGGCATGAAGTCCGATAGGGATTGTGTTGGCGTCAATGACAGCGGTAGTGTCAATAGGGTTTCCGTTCCGGTCATAGCGGTTGCTGCTGAGTCCGGAAGCCGAGGTACCATATTGGCCGTATTGGTTGGGTATCGTGTTCTGTGCCGCGAGTGTGCCGCACATGAAAATCAGTATCGCTGCAAAAAGTATCTTTTTCATAATGGGGCAAAGATACAATAAAATTGTGAAAAGACAGGAGGCTGCTTGGATTTTCCAACAAAGTATGGGTGTCTTGCCTTTTCTGGAAGGGAAAGGACCGGGTCGTAAGACGGATACGGCCTCATGTGGTGTCCTTCCCGTCCGGGAAGTCTCCGCATGAGGCCGTCTGGTGCCAGTCTTTGTGTTTACGTTTATTCCGAAACCTTCTTGATGATGTCCATGCCGATTCTGATGGCATCCTCATTCATCGGAATCAGGTTATGATGGCGTTCAGGCAATGTCTTGCGTAACGCTTTCACCACACTTTCGATGGTGACGACAGGACGTATTCTTAACAGACCGCCTAATACGATCATGTTGAATGTCTTGGCCATCTTGCGCTCGTTCGCCTCGTCCATGGCATCAATACGGTAGACCTGGATGTCTGTCCGTGTGGGAGGATTGATGATTCCGTAGCCATCGTAAATCAATACGCCGCCCGGTTTCACCTTGCCCTCGAACTTGGCGAGCGAAGGCTGGTTCAGTATGATGGCGGTATCGTATTTGCTCAGAATGGGGGAGGATATGCGTTCGTCGCTGATGATGACGGTCACGTTGGCCGTACCTCCACGTTGTTCCGGACCATAGGCCGGCATCCAGGTCACCTCCTTGTTTTCCATCAGTCCCGCATAGGCAAGAATCTTTCCCATAGAAAGCACTCCTTGTCCGCCGAATCCTGCTATAATAATTTCTTCTTTCATAAGGCTCGGGTTTATTTGGTTTCAGTTGTATCTTTCAAGTCGCCCAGCGGATAGAACGGGAACATGTTTTCTTCCATCCATTTGTTGGCTTTCTCGGGAGTCATTTTCCATCCTGAGTTACATGTGGAGACGATTTCCACAAGACTCGACCCTTTTTTCTGCATGGAGCACTCAAAAGCCTTGCGGATGGCTTTCTTTGCCTTGCGGATGGCCGCAACCGATTGCACGGACTGGCGTGTCACATAGCAGGTGCCTTGCAGTGTGGCCGCGATTTCCGTAATCTTCAGAGGATATCCGTGTATTTCGGGGATACGTCCGTAAGGACAGGTGGATGTCTTCATTCCCAGCAGCGTGGTCGGTGCCATCTGCCCTCCCGTCATGCCATAGATGGCGTTGTTGATGAATATGATGGTGATGTTCTCGCCGCGGTTCAATGCATGGATGGATTCCGCCGTACCGATGCAGGCCAGGTCTCCGTCTCCCTGATAGGTGAATACCAGGCGGTCAGGCCACAGGCGCTTGATGGCGGTCGCCAATGCCGGTGCGCGGCCGTGCGCCGCTTCCTGACAGTCGATGTCAAGATAGTTGTACATGAATACGGCGCAACCCACAGGGCTGACTCCTACGGCCTTTTCGGCCATTCCCATTTCGTCGATCACTTCAGCGATCAACTTGTGTACCACTCCATGACTGCATCCCGGGCAGTAATGCATGGGGTTGTCATTCAACAGCCGGGGTTTCTGGTACACCAGATTCTCAGGCTTCATTATATCTTCTTTTGTCATAACGTCCTTCTTTTATTTTTGTCCTTGGTGTTTTGGGAGAAACGCAGAACATATTCCACCATTTTGATGACAATCGCGACCATACATACATAGATGTATAGAAAAGGATTGCTGTCGCTTGCCGTAAAGAAGAGGACGACCGAGGCCGCCGCTCCGAGCATGAACAGTATGTTCAACACGTTTCTTATCAGCTCTATGTTCATGGCTTATCTGTTTATCAGTTTTTCCTGGATGGCTTCAATCACTTCGTCAGGATCTGGAACAATACCGCCCAGACGTCCGAAATGCGCTACCGGCACTTTGCATTCCACGGCCAGCTGCACGTCTTCAATCATTTGGCCGCTGTTTAGTTCCACTACCAGAATGCCCTTGACCTGTTTTGCCCTTTCTTTCAAAGCTTTGGTAGGGAACGGCCATAAGGTGATGGGACGGAACAGTCCAACTTTGATGCCTTCCTCGCGTGCGTGTTCCATTGCCTTTTGGGCGATGCGCGCGCATGAGCCGAAAGCCACAATCAGGTAGTCGGCATCCTCACAATCCAATTCCTCATAACGCGCTTCTTTTTCTTCTATTTCGGCATATTTGGCCTGCAGGTGCAGGTTGCGCTGTTCCATAATGGCCGGATCAAGCTCGAGTGAGGTGATGACGTTCGGCTTGCGTCCTTTCCGTCCGGTGGTAGCCCACGGGCATTGTGCGATGACTTCCTCGTCGGTACGGCGCGGACGGGGTTCGGGAAGAACGACTTTCTCCATCATTTGTCCGATAACTCCGTCAGCCAGAATCATGGCCGGGTTACGGTACTTGAAGGCCAGATCGAAAGCCAGTCCCACAAAGTCTGCCATTTCCTGTACCGATGCCGGTGCAAGCACAATCAGGTGATAGTCACCATGTCCGCCACCTTTGGTTGCCTGGAAATAGTCAGCCTGGCTCGGTTGGATGGTTCCCAGTCCCGGTCCCCCGCGCATTACGTTCACCACGAGACACGGCAGCTCGGCACCCGCGATATAAGAGATACCTTCCTGTTTCAGGCTGACACCCGGACTTGACGAGGAGGTCATGACCATTTTTCCGCTTCCCGCGCCTCCATATACCATATTGATTGCTGCCAGTTCGCTTTCTGCCTGAAGCACCACCATACCGGTAGTTTCCCAAGGTTTCAGCTCGGCAAGAGTTTCCAATACCTCCGATTGTGGAGTGATGGGGTATCCGAAGTAACCGTCCACTCCCAGGCGGATGGCTGCGCGGGCGATTGCTTCATTACCTTTCATTAAAACGACTTCTTCTGCCATAATTTTACCTTTGTTTCTGAATTTCTTGTTTATTCTTCACATTTAGCTCTGTAGACGGTCAGACATCCGTCCGGGCACACAATGGCGCATGAAGAGCATCCGTTGCAGGTGTCTTCCACTACCTGCTGGACAAAATTATATCCTTTCTGATTAACTTTCGGGGTGAGTGACAATACGTGAAGAGGGCAGGCCACCACACAGAGGTTGCAACCTTTGCATCTTTCCGTATTCACAACCACCACACCTTTCATCTTAGCCATAAGTTTACGTATCTTTATTGATTAAACATGTCCTTATTGTAGAAATTGAGAATGTCAAGCAGCATGTTCCTGGCTTCGGCCGCCGGACTTTCAGGGTCGATGGCGATGGCTTCCTGATAGCTGTTCAGCGCTCCTTGCCAGTCCCCCCGTTTGCGATAAGCATTTCCTAAGAGATAATGAATGTCGGCGTCTTTTTCCGGAGATGTCTCCAGTAGTTCCCGGAGTCTTTCGATGGCTCTGCATACGTCTCCATCGTTAAGTTCTTGTTTGATGCTTGTCAGTGTTTCGTTCATGCGTAATGATTAAATGTAACCTCGCAAAGATAGTCTTTAATTTGATACCAGAGTGGATTTTCCGGAACATTTCTGAGAAAAACAGGAAAAATAAAATTCTTCCCTTTCTGTAACACGCTGGTTGTATGCGGATTCCTGAAATTGATTTTGATTGTGTCTGAAAAGGTTGTGTAGCGAACCATCTGTCAGATTCATGTAAAGAAGCGGTATTTTTTGATAATTTCATTATTTGCGCTAACTTTGTGGGGTGAGATGAAATCTGAAATAACTAACTTGATATAATAATGAATAGAATCATTTCGAAAGAACATTTTTCTGAAAAGGTCTTCAAACTTGTGGTTGAAGCTCCCTTGATTGCAAAGTCGCGTAAGGCGGGGCATTTCGTGATTGTACGCGTGGGTGAGAAGGGTGAACGCATGCCGTTGACAATAGCGGCTGCCGATCCGGTGAAAGGAACCATTACCTTGGTGGTACAGGAAGTCGGCCTGTCGTCTACCCGTCTGTGTGAATTGAACGAAGGTGATTATATTACCGATGTGGTGGGGCCGTTGGGTAAGGCAACCCATATCGAAAATTTCGGTACGGTGGTCTGTGCGGGGGGCGGTGTCGGTGTCGCTCCGATGCTTCCTATTGTGCAGGCGCTGAAGGCGGCCGGTAACCGGGTGATTACCGTTCTTGCCGGACGTACCAAAGAACTGATCATTCTTGAGAAAGAGATGCGTGAAAGCTCGGATGAGGTTGTGATAATGACCGACGATGGTTCGTATGGTCATAAAGGACTGGTGACTGAAGGTGTGGAGGCCATCATCAAGCGTGAGAAGGTGGACAAATGCTTTGCTATCGGTCCCGCCGTTATGATGAAGTTCGTATGTCTGTTGACTAAAAAATATGATATACCCACTGATGTGTCGCTGAACACAATCATGGTCGATGGTACGGGTATGTGCGGCGCATGCCGGATCACCGTGGGCGGAAAAACCCGTTTCGTGTGTGTGGACGGACCTGAGTTCGATGGCCATCAGGTGGATTTCGACGAGATGCTGAAACGTATGGGCGCGTTCAAGGATGTGGAGCGAGAGGAAATCCATAAACTGGACAGCCATCCGGAAACCTGTAAGGCGGAGGACAGTCTGACCGACCGCAACGCTCCCTGGCGTGAGGCGCTCCGCAAGCAGATGAAGCCGAAGGAACGTACCGCTATTCCACGGGTCAGGATGAACGAGCTGGATCCGGAATACCGTTCTCACAGCCGGAAGGAAGAAGTGAATCTGGGACTGAATGAGGAACAGGCTTTGACGGAAGCGAAGCGTTGTCTTGATTGTCCGAATCCTTCGTGTATGGAAGGTTGTCCGGTAGGGATCAACATTCCTTCTTTCATCAAGAACATTGAGCGTGGCGAGTTCTTGAACGCGGCGCGTGTATTGAAGCAGACCAGTGCTCTCCCGGCGGTGTGCGGCCGTGTATGTCCACAAGAAAAGCAATGTGAGTCGAAGTGCATTCATCTGAAAATGGGACATGAGGCGGTAGCCATCGGTTATCTGGAGCGTTTTGCCGCTGACTATGAGCGTGAGAGCGGACAGATTTCAGTCCCTGAACTTGAGGAGAGAAACGGCATGAAGGTTGCGGTGGTCGGTTCTGGACCTGCGGGTCTTTCGTTTGCCGGCGATATGGCCAAGAAAGGTTATGAGGTGACCGTGTTCGAGGCGTTGCATGAAATCGGAGGTGTGTTGAAATATGGTATTCCTGAATTCCGTTTGCCCAACAAGATTGTGGATGTGGAGATTGAGAACCTGTCGAAAATGGGTGTCACTTTCGTGAAAGACTGTATTGTGGGAAAGACCATCAGCATAGAGGAACTGGAAAACCAGGGATACAAGGGTATCTTTGTGGCTTCTGGTGCGGGGTTGCCTAACTTTATGAACATTCCGGGTGAGAACTCCATCAACATAATGTCGTCGAATGAGTATCTGACCCGTGTGAATCTGATGGATGCGGCCAGTGAGGATTCTGATACTCCGGTGCCTTTCGGAAAGCGCGTGGCTGTGATCGGCGGCGGGAATACGGCGATGGATTCCGTGCGTACGGCCAAACGGCTGGGTGCGGAAAGGGCGATGATCATCTACCGTCGTTCGGAAGCGGAAATGCCGGCCCGTGCGGAGGAGGTGAAACATGCCAAAGAAGAAGGTGTGGAATTCCTCACCTTGCATAATCCGATTGAGTATAAGGCTGACGAGCAGGGCCGTGTGAGACAGGTTGTACTTCAGAAGATGGAGTTGGGTGAGCCTGACGCCTCGGGACGCCGCCGGCCGGTACCTGTACCGGGCGCGATAGAGACCATTGATATCGATATGGCGATTGTAAGCGTGGGTGTGTCTCCGAATCCGATTGTGCCGAACTCGGTGGAAGGACTTGAGTTGGGCCGTAAGGGTACGATTGCCGTGAATGAGGACATGCAGTCGTCCATTCCCACCATTTATGCCGGTGGAGACATTGTACGTGGCGGAGCGACCGTAATCCTGGCTATGGGAGACGGGCGTCATGCGGCTGCCGCTATGGACAGACAGCTGCGTGGATAGGCTGGGAAAGAGGTATTGTAATATAGAGAGGGGCTGTATCAGAAGATGGAAGTCGGTTTTCATCCAGATACAGCCTCTCTTCATTTACTCTCTCATCTGCAGTTTGATGACCTCTCCGATATACATTCTATAGGTTTTTGAGGTGTCGATCGATGGGTTGAGTGATTTCAGCTCTTCGGCTGACAGGTCCTGCGACATGGCTTTCTTGCAGGTGATCTGGATACTTGCCTGTGCGGACCCGGACGGATAGAACGAGATGATGTAGTTGTCGGCGTGTTCGGCCAGGGCACTGACGGCCACTTTGCTCTGGTCTGTCAGGATATAGGCCACATCTTTGTGGAAGAGTTTTCCGAACCCTCCCCAGTTCTCCGCCTTGATCTCCACTTCCTCATCGTTGGATGTGAGGGTGATGCGTCCGGTTGCGGCAATCTCGTTCAGGTTGGCTGGCAGTTGCGGCAATGTCACTTCTTTCATCTCACCGCTTGTAACCGGCAGGGGCTGTTCCCCTGTGGGGACCGGAACGGGTGTGGATTGGGTGGAAGCACTTGCTCCGTTCTGTAGGGTCTGTTGTCCGAGAGCATTGGCCGCCGACTGGAGCAGGGCATCCTTCAGGTCGATTGTCTCCCTGCGGAATTTTCCGCAGATAGGGGCAAGCTTTGTCTTTTTCTTGTTGAGCGCCATGTCGTCCGTAATCCATTCTTCGGCGATATATTTTTGTCCGCCGTCGCGGTTCTCGTCATACCAGTAGCGGATGCGTGTCATGGTCATGTCGCATGCACCGTCTTTCACCTTGATGAGATACTGGTAATAGATGCGTGTGCGGTCCAGCGACAGGGCGCTCGAGGAGAATACGATGTATTCCTCGGCGGAAGCGGCGATGTCCCCGTTTTCTTTATCAGTGTAGACCACCTTGCTGAACAGTTCCCCATCGGGCTTGAAGCGTTCGTCCGCCCATTTGAGCATGATGTCGTACAATTGGGATTTTGACATTGACGGCACCTTGATTTCCTTGCTGAAGCTTACCTTGCCTTCTTCGTTGAGTGTGATGGCTCCGGTCAGGTATTTCGGGTCGGAATTGTTTTTCTTGTTGTCGGCGAACCCCCAAAGAGGGAGGACGGCCAATAGGATGATTAGATATTTTCTCATGGCTTTAAAAAGATTTTAAGAAAAAAGGACGGAACGTGTACTTTCCATTTTCTCTGTATAGACACGGTTCCATCCTTTTATGTTGGTTTGCGACAAAGAACCTGTGCTATTTCACGGGTATCTTGTCGATACGTCTCTGATGTCGTCCTCCCTCGAAGGGGGTGTTGAAAAACTCGTTCATGATTTTGTCGGCCATGTTCGCATCGATGAACCGTCCCGGCATGACCAGTACGTTGGCATCGTTGTGCAGGCGCGACATATGGGCGATTTCAGGCATCCAGCACAAGGCGGCACGGATTCCCTGATGCTTGTTCAGTGTCATTCCGATGCCTTCTCCGCTGCCGCAGATGGCGATGCCGGAACAGCATTCTCCTTTTTCAACGGCAACGGCCAACGGGTGCGCATAGTCGGGATAGTCACAGCTGTCAGGTGTGTAGGTTCCGAAATCCTTATATTCCCATCCTTTGTTTTCCAGCCATTGCTTGACGTGCTGTTTCAGCTCAAATCCGGCATGGTCGGATGCAAGTCCAATTACTTTCATCAGAGCATCGTCTTTACTTGGTTATACACATTCTCCGCGGTGAAGCCCAGCTTCTCGTCCAACACCTTGTAAGGAGCGGAGAATCCGAATGACTCCAGTCCCCATACTTTTCCGTTGGCGCCGACCAGTCCCTGCAGGTTGACGGGCAGTCCTGCAGTGAGCCCGAACACCTTTGCCCCGCTGGGGATGACGCTTTCCTGATATTCCTTGTCTTGGCTGCGGAACAGGCCTTCCGACGGAACGGAAACGATGCGGGTCTTTATTCCGTCCTTGCGCAGCAGTTCCGCGCCTGCCACCAATGTGGATACCTCAGAGCCGGAAGCCACCATGATCACGTCCGGATTCTCGTCAGATCCGGTTACGGTGTACGCGCCTTTCACCGCCTGGACATAGTCGTTTCCTTCCGGAAGCATGCTGACGTTCTGGCGTGACAGGATCAGCGCGGTCGGGCTGTCCGTGTTTTCCATGGCCATTCTCCAGCATACTGTCGTCTCTTCCACGTCTGCCGGACGGAGCACGAGCATGGAGTTCTTTCCGCTGTGGTTCTTCAGTTTTTCCATCAGGCGGATCTGAGCCTCCTGTTCCACCGGCTCATGGGTAGGACCGTCCTCTCCTACGCGGAACGCGTCGTGTGTCCAGATGAACTTGACGGGCAGTTCCATCAGCGCGGCCATGCGGACAGCCGGTTTCATATAGTCGGAGAATACGAAGAATGTGCCGCATGCGGCGATCACTCCGCCGTGAAGGGCCATTCCGATGCAGCAGCATGCCATTGTCAGTTCGGCAACGCCTGCCTGAAGGAACGCTCCGCTGAAGTCTCCGGAGACGAATGCGTGGGTTTGCTTCAGGAACCCGTCGGTCTTGTCAGAGTTCGACAAGTCGGCCGAAGCACAGATCATGTTGGGCACCTGACGCGCCAGAACGCCCAGTACGTTGGCCGAGGCGTTGCGTGTGGCGTCTCCCGCTTTTTGCTGGATGTGTTCCCAGTCCACTTTGGGTGCTGTGCCGCTGAACCATACTTTCAGCTGCTCCGCTTTTTCCGGGTTGGCGGCGGCCCAGGCATTCTCTTCTTCGTGGCGGACTGCCACAATCTGTTTCAGTTCTGCCTCGCGTCTTGCGTACATTTCTTTCACGTCATCGAAAATGACAAACGGATTTTCAGGGTCGCCACCCAGATTGATGATGGTATTGGTGTAGGCCCCGTCGCCCAACGGTGCGCCGTGGGTCTTGCAGCTGTGCTCGTATGAGGTGTTGTCGGCCTTGCGCGCGCCTTTGCCCATGACGCAACGGCCGATGATCAGGGTCGGACGTTTGTCTTCCGCCTTGGCCGCGTCGAGCGCCTTGCGGATCTCGTCACAGTCGTTGCCGTCAATCTGTATCACGTTCCATCCCCATGCGCGGTATTTCATGGCCGTATCCTCCGAGGTCACGGCGTTCGTCTCTGTGGAAAGCTGGATGTCGTTCGCGTCATAAAACATGATCAGGTTGTCCAGCCCCAGATAGCCGGCGATGCGTCCGCTGCCTTGGGAGATCTCTTCCTGTACGCCTCCGTCAGAGATGTATGCGTAGATGGTTTCTTTCTTGAATGTGGGGTTGCCGGTGCGCGCCGCAAGGAATTTTGCGGCGATGGCGGCTCCTACGGCGAATGTGTGTCCCTGTCCCAGCGGACCGGAGGTGTTCTCTATGCCTCGCTCCACGTCCACTTCAGGGTGTCCCGGAGTGGGGGAGCCCCATTGGCGTAATTGTTTCAGCTCGTCTATGGAGAATTTCCCGATGAAGGCGAGCTGGGCGTACAGCATCGGGGACATATGTCCGGGATCGAGGAAGAAGCGGTCCCGTCCTTCCCATTTGGGATTCTGTGGGTCATACTGCAAATATTCGGAATAGAGCACGTTGATGAAGTCGGCTCCACCCATCGCACCACCCGGATGTCCGGATTTTGCTTTTTCCACCATGGAAGCAGCCAGAATACGGATATTGTCAGCTGCATGGTTCATTGTTTGTTTGCTGTTCATGTTGATTAGGATTGATGATTTTGAGGGCAAAGTTAATTCTTTATACGCAAATAATCACGTCTGTCAGGTCTCTTTTTGCGCCAAATGTCATTTTGCCCTTGTTTTTCGTCTGTCTGGATTTAAAATGACGATGGTTTCCGGGAGTGGAATCGGTCGGTCTCACTTCCGGAAAGACGGATTTGCCATGTGAACACAATGCTGCTTTTTCTGGTATAATGCTTTCAGTATGTTTGTAGAGTCGTGATTTTTGTGACCGGGACCTTGTGGAATCTTGCCCTGTTAGAGTGGGTTCCTTAATAAATATTAATGGAGTCCCCCTCTCAGAGGCCTTGTGGAAGGGGTTACCCCTAAAAGTTGTAGTGGAAAAGGTGACGGTTTATCCCAGAAAACGTCCTGACATTTCCTGAAAAACGTCTTGATATTCCTTGAAAAACGTCTTGACACTTCGGGGCAAACACCGAAGCGTTTGACTTTTGCCTCTTAAAGGCGTACTTTTTTCTCTGGAATGCTTTGTGAAATGTATATTTGTTGTGTGATAAAATGGTGGCTGTTTGTTTTATTTATGATATTATGTGATTTTGTATTTGGTATATATGTCGCTTTTGTGTGGTAAATATGTATATGTGGTTTCTTTTTGAAAAAGCTCCAGACGTTCTCCTTTTGATTTTTCTCTTCTTCCGGCATTCGGGTCCGGAAAATGAGATTCTCAGCGTTTCGGATTATCATTTTGTCAGATTGAAACCATTGGCCTGTGCGTCCAGCCGCACCAAGCCAAAGTTTCATTTGGCGGTGGAACAGAGGTGGAGGAAATGAAAAACGGACATGCGCAAGCGTGGCATGCCATCCTTAACTGAACTCCTGATGAACATCCGCAAGATGCTGGCGGAACATATCACGGATGAACGCATCCCATTTCTCTATAGGCAAATCTTTTATTTACCATCCGGCAAGATGAATTTTATACGTTGGGGCAGGAAAAGCCTTGTCTATGTCTTTCAGGTCTTCTTCTGTGAGGGCAAGGTCGAGACTTTGGGCGTTTTCTTCCACGTGGGCGATGCTGCTGGCCTTCGGTATGGCGATGACATTGCCGGTTCGCACAATCCATGACAGCATGACCTGCGTCGGGGTCGCATCGTGCCTGTGGGCTATCTCTGTCAATGTCTTGTGGTTGCGTAACCGTCCTTCGCCCAAAGGTGTGTAGGCCATGACGGGAATCTTATGCTGCCCACTCCACGGGATGAGGTCGTACTCGATGCCACGGTCTTTCAAGTTATAAAGTACCTGATTGGCTGCGCAATCCTTGCCATGCGGCAAAGCAATGATGTGTTCCATATCATCCACGTCCAAATTGCTCATGCCCCATTGTCGTATTTTCCCCTCTTGTTGCAGTTCTACCAAGGCGCGGACGGTTTCGGAGAATGAGTAATGTCCAATCCAATGCAGCAGATAGAGGTCAATGTAGTCCGTGCCGAGTCGCCGCAAGCTTCGCTCGCAAGCTCGTTTCGTTCCCTCATAACTGGCATTGCTTGGCAGGACTTTGCTGACAATGAACGCCTTGTCGCGGCAATCGCGCACAGCTTCTCCCACAAGATCTTCTGTGCCATACATTTCCGCAGTGTCAATCAAGGTTAGTCCAAGGTCGATGCCCCGGCGTAGCGCTTGTATCTCCTCTGTGCGTCGATGCCCCATTTGGTAAGTACCTTGCCCGAGCGGGCATACCTGCTGCCCGTCTCGGAAAGTAATCATTTTTCTCATTTCAGATATTCCGTAAAGAAATCTTCTATGGCATCGAAAGGAATCTTGTCGAAGTTGTCATACAAGTCCGTATGGTTCGCCCCGGGAATGACCATAAAAATCTTGTTGTTTTCTTTGCCGGGGACGACCGTTAATCTCTTATAGGCGTCGCTGCCAAAATAGAAAGAGTGAGCCTTCTCACCGTGTACGATCATCACCGCGTTTTCTATCTCTCCGGCACGACTCATCAGTGGGAAATTAATCCAAGGAATTGGCGAAGTTGCATTGCGTCCGTCGTTGGAATTAAGAGAACGCGGATGGTAACCCCGTTGGGTCTTGTAGTAATCGTGATAGTCCCGGAGGTATTGGGGAGCATCATCGGGAAGCACTTCGGGAACACCGCCACCCAGTTTGGGGGTGCCGTTCCGATAATCTTCCGTCCGTTGTGCAGCCAGCATCTCTCTCTGAAATTTACGTGCTTCTGCATTGTCATCAGCATCAAAATAGCCATTGGCACTTACACGACTCATGTCATACATGGTCGAGGCCAATGTAGCCTTGATGCGTGGGTCGGCAGCAGCGGCATTGATAGCAAGACCTCCCCAACCGCATATGCCTATAATCCCCACTTTCTCCGGTTCCACATCTGGGCTGGTAACCAAATAATCTACCGCTGCGCAGAAGTCTTCTGTATTGATGTCCGGTGATGTCATATAACGCGGATAACCTCCGCTTTCGCCAGTAAATGAAGGATCGAAGGCAATGGTGACAAACCCTCTTTTTGCCATTTCCTGTGCATACAGTCCGGCCGCCTGTTCCTTTACTGCGCCGAAGGGACCGCACACCGCGATTGCCGGCAATTTATCGTCAACGCCTTTCGGTTTATATTTGTCGGCTGCAAGCGTGATGCCGTAACGGTTAATAAATGCCACTTTGCTGTGTTCTACTTGGTCACTTTTGGGAAAAGTTTTGTCCCATTCTTGAGTTAATTCCAATTTTTCTTCCATAATGTTTTTCGTATTAAGTTGATTTTCTTGTGCCATAAGACCGCCCGTTCCACAGAAGCAGGCGAATAAGGCAGTGCCGATTGATTTCATTGCAGTTTTTTTCATATTTCTCCCTTCTTTTTATAAATTGATATAAAGCCTTGTCTTCTGTTCTGGTCGAACGGTCCGTCATCGCTTGTAATGGTATCGTCCTTGTTTTCATCGCTATCATTGGTGGTTTCATTTTCTGTCACAGACTGATGCGTTCCATCCGTACCGCAGGCGTTTGCTGAAAAAGCCAAGCAGCAAAGCATCATGAAGGATAGCAATTTCTTTCTCATGATATTCTATTTTTTAATTTCTTATCACGATGCAAAGATATGCCGAAAAAGTTGCAGTATAATTGCTGTAAAGCTCAAATAGTATTGTTGAAAAGTTCAATTATATACAGAGATAATGGCATAAAAAAGCCCTGACAATCCGGAATCATCAGGGCATTTACTTTCTTAGTCAAAATTTTTACCGATAAGCTTTTTCAAAAATACCCACACAATCCTCATACGACATTTCGTAAGGGTTGGCGGCAAAAAGTCCGCCTATTGTTTCACGGGTGTTGCGTGCCGGTTATCCCGTTGAATAATGGGGGATATGTTTGCCTTACTCCTTGATCTTCCGTATATTCGCAAAACAAAAAAGACAAAATATGAGCGACTTTAATCCATATATCAAGCAGATAGATGCCGATTCCCTTAAAGAACTGTGCATCAGGTACGGAGAACTGTGTATTTTCCGGAAAGGCGAGTACCTGATTAGAGAAGGAGATGTTTATCCTTATTTTGGCTTTATCGAAACGGGAATCTTTAAATACGTCAGCGTCAATAAAACCGAAAACCGCCAGTACAACACGGGCTTTGCCTTTCCCGGCGAGTTTGTCGCCGACTATCCTGCATGCATCTATGGCATGCGTTCGGAAACTAACATACAAGCCTTGACCCGAAGTGAAATCTATATTTGTCCATCCGAACAGCTTACCGCCCTTTACGGCCAACAGTCCGGCATCGCCCGCATCAACGCTGAGCAGCTTTTCCTGCAAACCTATTCGCGTTACCTGGACCTTTACCGCCTCACGCCCGAAGAACGCTACCTCCAGTTGTTGAATCGATGCCCGGATATCCTGCAATCTGTCCCGCTGAAAGAAATAGCTTCTTACCTGATGATAACGCCCACGCATATGAGCCGTATTCGCCGGAAACAACTTTTCGGCTGACGAAGCTTTCAACATAGGTTGAGAAACCGTGCCAATGAGAATATCTTTTTCCTGAGCTTTCCTTTTTCTAAAAACTTATTCATATATATTTGCGCATAACATACTAACTCGCAGAAATATGAAAACGAAACTTTTCTTATCCTTATTCGCTCTCTTCGTCCTGACTAGTTGCCTTAACGACGACACGCCAGAGGACAAAGTGGAAACCATGAACATGGCGATTTCCGCCATGACTTACATCGACAGCCCGGTTATGGCAAACTACCCGATAGAAGGGATGCGGGCAAAAGTGGGGAACGATACGGACTACCAGTTCATGGCTTTCAACCAAATAGAAGGCTTTACTTTCAAGCCGGGCTATGCGTATGAATTGCGAGTGGAACGAACAACGTTGGGCAACCCGCCCGCCGATGCCAGCCGATATACCTACAAACTCATAGATGAGCTTTTGAAACACCCCGTCGAATGTACACGGGAAACGGTTCGACTGTATGTCTCTGCTGAAATGGGAAACTATGATTGGGGAATCCCGCAAATGGACGATGCGCACTGCATGAAAATCCGCGAGTCGGTAAATGTGGGCTGGACGAACGTCCCTTTCAACAAAATCGAGGGCTTCACCTACGAGGACGGAAACGCCTACGAACTTTCGGTGGAGAAAATCACTCTCCACGCCCAGCCAACGGACGATCGTTGCCAAACCGTGCAATATGTCCTGCAAGAAATCATTTCGCAGAACAAATAACTGCTGCATTTCATGAACAGGATGTTAGTCCCTGCCGACCCCTTTCTGGCCGCAGGGGCCTTGTTGTTTTCCTATTCATAAATCTTTTGTCCACGTCAAAATTTCTTTCTGAAGTAATTCGGACTTTTCTTTTCCTTGAAACATTTTCTCAATGGCATAACGGAAAAAAGCAATATAGTTCCATGATTCCCAGTTTCTGAGAGTGTGTCAAATCGGTTCAAAACAGTCATGTAACTGTCCATCCATGCGTTTGTCCGTTTCCATGAAGTATCGTTCCCGATACAATAATTCATCAATGTACATTTGCCAATAGGTTTCCGTCATCCGATGCCGGAACGAAATCTTCGTCAGTCACCAGACGCGCACAATGCCAAGCGCTCGCCACATCTGTCTGATAATGCTGCTCATCACAAGTCGTGGACGCACGTTTGTAGGAGTCGTTTTTATGCCAGTGGCTTTTGTCTCCCATAAAATCCTATAAAATCCATTCTGTAAATCTTAAAAAAATGCTTGCTCGTTTTGTCACGGTGAATATTTTTTATAAATTGGCACGCAAATTGGCAAGGACATTTATTATTGCTGGATAATGGCTTTATGGCCTTTCGCGGTGGAAGCCAGGATACCGACCTTTGCTATGAGAAATGACATTAATTATCAAACCTATCTTAAATATGAAATTAAACCGTAACAAATCCATCATTGCCGTGGTTGCCTGTGCGTTGGCGTGCGGCAATCTTGCGGCACAAGAGACTGACTTTGACCTGGCGTCTCAACGGTCGGAAGTGCAGAGTGTGTTGCCTGTCACAGGCAAAAAACTGGACCATCAGGGAATAATCATTAATCCGACTCCTCATCAGATTTCGGTCGACCGGACGAATGTGTGGGACGTGTCGGGAGGTTTTGCCTTGAAGGACAAACAGAAGAAATTCGCCGGCGACTTCGGGTTCACTACGATTGCCAAGAAGGGTGTCAAGCTGAGCGTGGACTTCGGAGGGAAAGCTGCCGCAAAGGCTGGAGTGAAAGAGGTGTCGGGCGCTTACGCGCTGACCGTTGACAAGAAGGGCGTGACCATTGTAGGTTACGACGCAAGAGGAGCGTTCTATGGCATTCAGACCTTGCGTCAGCTGATGGAGAGTCCGGCTGTGAAGAATGGCGGGCTGCCTTACATGTCTGTCAATGACTATCCCGATCTGCCTAACCGGGGTGTGGTGGAAGGTTTCTATGGCACTCCTTGGTCGCACGAAGTACGTCTGTCTCTGATTGACTTCTATGGGAAGTTCAAGATGAACTCCTATCTCTACGGTCCGAAGGACGACCCGTATCACAGTTGCCCGAACTGGCGTCTGCCTTATCCGGAAAAAGAGGCCGGAAATATCAAGGAGCTGATTGATGCCTGCAACCGCAATTATGTGGATTTCGTGTGGGCTATCCATCCGGGACAGGACATCAAATGGAACGAGGAAGACTATAATAATCTGGTCAACAAGTTCAATCTGATGTATGATTTGGGTGTGCGCCATTTTGCCATCTTCTTTGATGACATTTCCGGCGAGGGCACAAATCCGCACAAGCAGACCGAACTCCTGAACCGTCTGACTGATGAGTTCGTGAAAGAGAAAGGCGATGTGAGTCCGCTCACTGTCTGTCCGACCGATTATTCCAAGCTTTGGGCAAATCCTACACCGGAAGGAAGCCTTGCCATCTACGGCAAGACACTGTATCCTGAAATCAAGGTGTTCTGGACAGGAGATGTGGTGTGCAGCGACCTGACACCGGAGACTCTGGAATTTATCGACTCACGTATCAAACGTCCCGCTTATTACTGGTGGAACTATCCGGTGACCGACTATGCGCGCAACTATCTGCTTCAGGGACCTGTTTATGGACTGGACACTTCGCTTACGGCTAATGAGACTTGTGGCGTGATAAGCAATCCGATGGAGCATGGGGAAGCCTCGAAGCTGGCACTCTATGGTGTGGCCGACTATTCATGGAATGTGGCCGACTATAACCCGATTGACAATTGGGAAAGAGGGCTTGGCGAGCTGGCTCCTGACGCACGTGAAGCTTACAGGACTTTCGCCATCCATTCGTGCGACACGGAAAACGGTTATCGCCGTGACGAGTCATGGGAGACAAAGACATTCCGGTTGGCAAACTGGACAGACCAGGCGGCCCTGGCCTTGGAGGAGGAATTTTCACGGGTTGAGAAAGTTCCTTCTCAGATTGAACAGGGATGTTCTAACACATTGCTGAAGAATGAGCTTCGTCCGTGGCTTGTGGAATTCGGGAAGCTGGGTGCTCGGGGAAAGCAGGCCATCGAATTGGGACGTATCTATCGTGCCGGCAAGGATGACGCGGCTTTCTGGAACAAATATGTGAAGAATCTGATGGATGCGGATGCGCGCAAGGCATACGAAGAGCATAAGTCGGGAACGATGAAACTCCAGCCTTTCTATCTGAATATGATGGATGACATGGCTTTCGGTTTCCTGAAAAAACTGACGGGAGAGACTCCGAAACAGTATAGGGGCATAGGCTCTTTCGGCAATTCGGCTACGATGCAAAGCAAACTGATGCTTGATAACGATACTGCTACTTTCTATACTTCCGGTATCGGACAGAAACCGAACGACTGGATCGGTGTCGATCTGAGAGATGTACGTGATGTGTCTGAGGTGACAATTATTCAGGGTCGGAACTCGGTGAATGATGTGGACTTCTTTGACCATGCGGTTGTGCAGTATTCTGCGGATGGAAGGACTTGGAAGCCGCTGACCGGCGAGCTGACCAATCAATATGACATCCATTGGACAGGGGATACGGTGAAGGCACGTTACATTCGTCTGTTGCGACTTGATTCTGAGCGCAAGAACTATGCATCGGTACGTTCATTTGATGTGAATCCGTTGACGGTGGACAATTTGGGATTTGGCGTAAAGGCGGATGATCTCTCCAAGGTTGTGTATGCCTTTGATGAGAATCCGGAGACTTCATACATGAATGAGGGTGTGCTGACGTTTGATGTGCTTCAGGGTGTGAAAGGTTATGTGTTGCTGATGAATGAGTTGAAAGCTCCTGTAAAATGCAGGCAGCTGGATAAGGATGGCAATGTGGTGACGGAGACCAGTTTTTCCAGTCCTTTTGGAGAAGTGAAGGTTGCTGGTGATAAAGTCGTTTCAATCAGTATTGAAGGCGTGGCGGAAATATTTGAGGTGATAGCTGAAAAATAATTTATGTAAATCCATGAATCCTTTATAGGTAGAAGTGATTATTGTCCCTTTTCTGTAATGAGCAGAAAAGGGACAATTTTTTAATGAGAATTCTTGTACTATATTATAAGGTATGAGAAAGAATGGGAGGATTGTTGTGAAATGATTTTTCCTTTTTGCATTCTGTTGAATATTAGCTGTTTATATATGAATGAGAAAAATAAATCAAAAAAAGTATGCGGATCGTTTGCGGAAATAAAAAAACGTTGTACCTTTGCAACCGCTTTCGAGAGGGAATGAAAGTTAGGTGAAACGATGTTGAAAAAGTTTAAAACTTCAACGTATTTTTTGAGGTTGTAAACTAAAGCGTTATCTTTGCTTTCGCTCCTCCTGAAAAAAAGGAAGTGAGTTCGATGAAAGGATTTAGATAAAGCGAGAGAGAACGATTGAGAGAAGAAGGATGAGGGAGCCCGGTCAGACGAGAGAATATAAATGAATTATAATATAGGATGAAGAGTTTGATCCTGG
>DWVR01000032.1 GCA_019120125.1 Candidatus Phocaeicola excrementigallinarum
CGTTTTGACTAAAACATAAGGACGTTTTAATTAAAACGTCAAGACGTTTTGAATTGAGGTGAAAAACTCCTTGTGGAGGGACGGACAGACGATGAAAAAACGATGAATAGTGAAGAAAAAGTGAAAAAAAAACCGGAAAAGTTTTGTGGATTGAAAAAAATGCTCTATCTTTGCATCGCATTTGAGAAAAATGCTTCATTCTTCTGCATGACGGAGATGAACAATTATGGCGCTTTCGTCTAGTGGCCTAGGACGCGGCCCTCTCACGGCTGAAACACGGGTTCGATTCCCGTATGCGCTACAATCGGTTACTGGAAGTTTGGGTGAGTGGCTGAAACCAGCAGTTTGCTAAACTGCCGTACGGGCTACCGTACCGGGGGTTCGAATCCCCCAGCTTCCGCAGTAGGAGCCTTACAGGATTGTTGGAATTCTGTAAGGCTCCTGCTTGTTTTGTGTATTTGGAGTTTCCGACGTGTTGGGACACGTCAGGAAGCCCTCCTTGAGGGCCCTTCCTGTGGCTTCATCCCCTCTTTTTTGTATTGCGTGGGCGTCTTGCCTGTGTATTGTTTGAAAGCCGTACTGAAATAAGATGAGGTGGCGAACCCGACTTTTTCTGCTATCTCACTGAATGGCATGGTAGTGGATGTAATCAGTTTAATGGCTTTTTCCATGCGTAGTTTGTTGATGTATTCATTGCCGCCGATGCCGGTCAGTGCTTTCAGCTTGTTGTAAAAAGAAGCACGGCTCATGTGCATTTCCTGACATACGGTAGCGATGTCGAGATTGCAGTTGTCCAGATTGTCGAGGATTATCTTGTTGAGTCTCAGTAGGAAAGTCTCGTCGGCCTTGCTGTATGTACTTTCTTCCGGGACGGGGATCGAGCCCGTCTGCAGGTAGCGTTTTCTCATGTTTTCCTTGTCCTTCAGCCTGTTTCTGATCAGCTCCATCAATGTGTCTTCCTCGAAAGGTTTGGTCAGATAGGCGTCAGCCCCGTTCTTGTAGCCTTCTTTCTGGCTTTGTTCGTCGTCACGGGCTGTGAGCAGGATAACGGGAATATGGCTGATGTTGATGTCTTCCTTGATGTGCTGGCAGAGTTGGTAGCCGTTCATGCGTGGCATCATCACGTCGCTGATGACGATGTCTGGCATATGTTCTTTTGTCAGCCGTAAGGCGTCTTCCCCGTTGCTTGCCGCGATGGTTTCCTTGAAGAAATCTTTCAGGGCCGTCTGCAGGAATTCCCGCATTTCGGGTTGGTCTTCAGCAATCAGGATCCTATAGGCTGACGTGTTGAAGTTTTCCGTATCGGAGGATTGTACTGTGTCGTCACTGGTTATGAGTTCATTCAGATATGCTTTCGGGGGACTGACTATTTCCTCGTTCTCATGTCTTACGGGTAGGGTGAAATAGAATGTCGCGCCTTTTTTCTCGTTGTTATAGGCGCTGATTGTCCCTCCGTGCTGTTCGACAAGAATCTTGGAATACGACAGTCCGATACCGGTTCCCTCTTGTTCCCCTTCTCCCTGATAGAAACGCTTGAAGAGTTTTTCCTTGTCTACGTTCAGTCCTGTTCCTTGGTCGGAGATGCTGACACGCACATACTGTCCGGTCATTTCCGAGCTGACGGTTATCACGGAGTTCTGCGGACTGTGTTTCAGGGCATTCATGAGAAGATTGCTCAGAATGATGTTGCATTTGTCTTTGTCGAAGCTGATGTCTTTGATTTGCGGGTCGAACTTGCACCGGATGGTTACTTGTCCGGCCTCGCTTTCGTTGATAAAGTCCTGCACACAAAGCTGCAGCCATTCATTGAAGGGGTATGGATAGAGATGGAGCTTGTTTTCGCCTACTTCCATTTTTCGCACGTCCAGTACCATGTTGATGATTGATTTCATCCGTACGGACTGGCGGTAGATGGCTTTAAGCGGCTGGTATTGGTCGTTGTCGGCATTGATTGACTTCAGAATGCGTTTGAGCGGCGCGCAGATCAGTGTCAGCGGGGTGCGCAGTTCGTGGCTGATGTTTATCAGGAAGCGGACTTTTTCCTCATATACTTGCCGCTCATGCTCTTTCATGGCCCATTGCAGCTTTCGTTCCTTTTGCTTGTAGGTCCTTCTGAAAAGGAAAGCGACTCCAAGAATAAATATGATGACACATCCGGAAGTGAACCACCATGTCTGATACCAAAGGGGAAGAATGGTGACGGTGAGGATTTTCTTGTCCGGAATCCAGCTTCCGTCTTTAGCAGTGCATGAGGCCAGCACCTTATAGGTGCCGGGCATCTGGGTCCGCATGATGAATTCAGGCTGGTATGTTTCCGTATATGTGTTGTCTAGTCCTTCGATGCGGAATCGGTAGAGACGTTGGCGGAAGATATCCTCTTCTTTGGCCATGATCTGTATGGCCACATTGCTGTTTCTTGAGATGGAAAGCATGTCCTGATGCCTTTTCATTTTCCCGTTGACTGATTTCCCGTTGACGATGATGTCGGAAAGTTGCAGTTCGGGGTGGCTTACCACGTCCGCCTTATGGTCGTCTGAAATGTATAGCAACCCTTTCACACCTCCCAGACAGACGCTTTTGTCGTTCAACACCAGTTGGGCGCGAGGGATGTATTCATTGGGCAGTACTCCGTCGGACTCACCGTAGAGGATGAATCTTTTTTTCTGCGGCGAATAAGAGAAAAGCATGTTTTCCGCGCCGATCAGAATCTTGTCCGGTGTATGGAAGAGTACGGTTGACACGTCAGTGAACAGGCTGGTCTCTATTGATGTGACCTCTTTGCTGGAAAGGTCGAGCCGTTTCAGGCCATAGTTGGTACCTATCCAGAAATGTCCGTTCCGGTCATAGGCGACAGAGTTGACGGTGACGGCGCGGGGAAAGATGTACAGGGTCTTTAGGGACGAGGTGGCATGATCCAGTATGAATATTCTTCTGGAATCAAACAGATAGGTCTGGTTGGCATCGCTTGATATGGCCTGAAGGCTTCCCCAGCTTATCGGATTCTCTTTTTCCTCACGGGCTATGCTGAAGGTGTTTTCTTTGATGTGGTAGATGTACAGATGATTGCTCAAGAAAAGAATCGTATTAGGCGTGTTACGGTGCAAATACACTGAGTATCCTCTTTGTGAGATGGTGTGTGAGGTGTTCTCATCAATAACCTGAAACGGTGTTTTTGTTCCGTCGGCAGGGTTGAATATGAATATGCCTTCCGCGAAGGCCGAATAAATCAGTCTGCTTTGGGTAAAGTCACAGATGGATGTGACTTTGTCACCTACAGTCGGTGGGTAATGCGTAAATGTTTCTGTCGCAGAATCAAAGCGGTTGATTCCTCCTCCGTCTGTCCCGACCCACACTTGTCCGTCTTTTCCTTCATAAAGGCTGATGGCGATGTTATGGCTCAATCCGAAAGGATAGCCGAGCGGTACGTCCGAGTAGGTTTTCATGGACACTTCGCGCATGTTGATGAGCCCGTTGTAGACACCTCCCATCCAGATGTTGTCATACTGGTCGCAATACAGGCAGTTGATGGAGTTGGTGGGCAGTGAATAGAGCTTGTCGCCCGCCGTGTGCTTCAAGTGGGAAAAACGGTTCTTTTCCACATCAAGGATGTTGATGCCTCCTCCGTCAGTTCCCAGCCAGATCTGTCCGTCTCTTTCCGTGATGCATAATACGATGTCGTTGCTCAGCCGTGAATTGTCGACCCTGTAGGATGCGATCAGTTTTCCGTCGGGAGAGAAACAGCGTAGTCCTTGGTAGTAAGGGGCTATCCATATCCGCTGCTTGGAATCTATATACAAGTCTGATATCTCTTTCCCGCAACCGAAACGGGAGGAGTCTGTTTTCCCGCTTTTCAGATTGATGGTGTAGATTCCCTGCCATCTGCTGCAGCAAAGCAGATACCCTGATTGTGTGACAGCCAGACGTGCGATCTCAAACCGTTCGTCACACGGAAGTTCATACAGCATTTTCAGTGTTTTTGTCTTGTTGTCGTAAGAATAGACTTCGTTGGTCCCTCCCAGAATGACGTTTTGGCCGTGAATGCAGGCGGAATAGGCCATGCAGGTCTTGCCTTGCGGGTTTTTCAATATGGAAAAGCTGTCTTTGTTGTAGTTGTATCGGGCGACTCCTCTGTCTGTAAGGATCCACAGGTTATGCAGCGAATCTTCAATAATCTGATAGATGTAGTTCCCGGGGAGTGAGTTGTCGTCATCGTCTTTGTGGGTGTATCTTTTCTGTTCATGTCCGTCGAAACGTCCGAGGCCGAATTTCGTGCCTGTCCAGATAAATCCTTTCGTGTCGGAGGAAATACAGTTGAGTGTGGTGGGGAGGCCGGTGCCCAGCTGGATTTGTTTATAGATGTAGTGCTTGCCGTAAAGTGATGTCGGCAGGAGAAGCGACACGGCAGACAGAAAGCTCAGGAATATATATTTATATGTTTTCATGTTGACAGTCCGGTTTGTATAAGTGCGTCTCATAGTTTTGGAGAACGATTGTCATTCCGTCTTTGGTAATAGCAAAGATAACGTTTCATTTTGATTTCCTTTCATGTTTGAATGTTTTTTTGGCGGTTTTTCTTGTCTGTCCGGTTTTATAGACGGAATCTTCAGACTTTCAATTTTGTCTACGATGCTTTTAAAAATGGCTAAAAAGGGGCATGATAGTTTTATTTGAAAAATAAATAATCGTTTTTTGAAGCAGATGAGGTGGTTGCCGGCTTATTTTTGTGATGAGGCGGACGGAGAATGTCGGCCGTGGAATTGAATTATTTTTGTTGCACTTTAATTCTTTACTTAATGAAAACGGAGAAAGAAAATTTGTTTAAAGCAATCCCGTTGGCGATGGGATTGCTTTGTGTGGGGGGGAATGTGTTTGCCGATCCCGTTACCACGCCTGTTGAATATGCGGTAAACCAGCGGCAGAATCAGGTGACAGGCATTGTAAGAGATGCCAGCGGAGAGCCGTTGATTGGAGTGAGTGTCGTGGAAAAGGGGAATAAGAACAACGGCACCGTGACCGACCTTGACGGGCGGTTTGAGTTGAGGGTCTCTTCTGACGCTACGTTGGTGTTCTCTTATATCGGCTATAAGGGAAGTGAGATGGCCATAAACGGCAGGAGGAGTATCTCGGTGATGATGGAAAGCGACAGTGAGGCACTTGATGAAGTGGTTGTTATCGGTTATGGTACTGTCCGTAAGGCCGATCTGGCAGGTTCTGTCGCGGTAATGGACAGCAAACAGTTCAAGGACCAGCCGGTGACCCGTATTGAGGACGCGCTGCAGGGACGTATGTCGGGTATCTCTGTCATGTCGAGCGGTGTGCCCGGGGGTGACCTGAAAATCCGTGTGCGTGGCGCCAGCTCCATCAATAAGTCGAATGACCCGCTGTATGTGGTGGACGGCATTGTCCGTACCAGTGGACTGGAAGGTATCAATCCGGAGGACATCCAGAGCATCCAGGTCTTGAAGGATGCGTCATCTACCGCTATATACGGTTCCCGTGGTGCCAACGGTGTGGTTCTTGTGACGACAAAGACCGGTAAGGCGGGACAGACACAGGTCGTGTTCGATGCCAATGTCGGCATTTCGAACGCATACCATATCCCTGAAGTGATGGGGACGCAGGAGTACGCCCAGGCGTTGGTGGATTATCAGGGAATTGACCGCAGTGCGCTGGCCGGCTATCTTGACGGCAGCAATCCGGGCATTGACTGGATGGACCAGCTGTTGCGTACCGGTGTGACGCAGAATTACAAGCTGGCCATATCCAAAGGTAACGAGGATACGCAGTTTTATGTGTCGGCCAACTATCTGAAAGCAAACGGAGTCATTACGGACACTGATTTCGAACGCTATTCCGTGAAGGCCAATGTGCATTCAAAATTGTATAAATGGCTGGAGCTGATAGCTGACGTAAACTTGTCTCAAAGTAACGGCTCGGGAGCGGGATTCAACCAGAATCAGGACAATCCGCTGTGGGTAGGCCTGAATTATTCGCCGACCATGGAGATGTATAATGAGACGGGCGACTTTAACAATGACCCGTACAACAATATCCAGAACAATCCTTACGGTACTCTTCA
The DNA here is from genome assembly GCA_019120125.1 of Candidatus Phocaeicola excrementigallinarum. Lineage (GTDB taxonomy): Bacteria > Bacteroidota > Bacteroidia > Bacteroidales > Bacteroidaceae > Phocaeicola > Phocaeicola excrementigallinarum. The sequence goes on from DWVR01000032.1 coordinate 6,080, forward strand.
CGGGAACCTGAATGACCGTAAGCGCAGTGTGGTGAGCGGGCATATCGACCTGAAGTTCAATATAGCCAAGGGACTGACTTTTACCACGACCAACGGTATCGACTATTCTGACCGCAAGGGGTATACTTTTTCTTCAACTCGTGTGCAGCCGCAGAACGGAATGACGAACAGTGACCGGTATAATCTGGTGTTGCAGACAACGAACAACTTGACTTATACAGGCCGTTGGGACAAGCACTCATTGACGGCTACCGGTGTCTGGGAGGCGACTTCTGCAGAGACCCGTTATATGGATATATCGGGGAACAACCTTTCGGCGGAACAGGTAGGATACTGGGATGTGAAGAACGCGCTGACACGTGACGCGAGCAACAGCTACAGCAAATGGAACCTGCTTTCCGGTGTGGCGCGTGTGATGTATAATTACGGTGACAGATATATGCTGACGGCTACGTTCCGTGCCGACGGAAGCTCTCGTTTCACGAATGACAAGTGGGGGTATTTCCCGTCAATCGCGGCTGCATGGACAGTGACCAACGAGGATTTCATGAAGGATGTGAAATGGCTCAGTGACTTGAAGATCCGCGCCAGCTACGGTATCATCGGAAACCAGGATATTGATCCGTATTCAACGTTGGGACTGATGGAAAGCACTTCGTTCAATTTCGGTACAGGAACTACTTATACCGGTTATTGGGGGAACGGTATTGCTACACCTGATCTGACATGGGAAAAGGTGAAACAGTTTGACTTGGGAGTGGACCTCGGTTTCTTCGACAACCGTCTGGCCGTGACTGTGGACTATTTCGACAAGCGTACCTCTGATGCTTTGCTGAGACGCACGGCTCCTAACTATGTGGGAGGTACTACATACTGGGTGAATGCCGGAGAGGTAAGCAACAAAGGCGTGGATCTGTCGATTACGGGGCGCATCATCCAGAACAATGACCTGCAATGGACCAGTACCCTCAACGGCAGTTATCTGAAGAATGAGGTAACCAGGCTGACCGCTGAGGAACCGATAATCTATGGTGCCAGTCCTTCTCCAGGAACCGTTGATCCGGCTACTATCATCAAGGAAGGCGAAGCCATCGGTACATTCTACGGTTATCGTTGGGCTGGTCTGGTGAAGAATGAGAACGGTCAGTTTGTGGATTCTTACTATACAAAAGACGGGCAGGTGACCACCAATCCGTCCGGTGAGGACCGCGTGGTGCTGGGATGTTCGAATCCGGATTTCACCTTGGGATGGAACAATACCATTACTTACAAGAACTGGGATTTCAACGTGTTCTTCAATGCGGCGTTCGGCGCGCAGCGTCTGAATCTTGTCAATTTTGCCATGAATTCCATGGTAGGAGCCTCCAGATTCGTGACGGCAAGTGACTATTTTGCCAATGTGGGGACTACCATGGCCACTCCGGGGGCTTCGACCAGCAATTACGGAAACTCAAGCAAGTGGCTTGAGAACGCGGACTATCTGCGTTGTGAGAACATCAGTATCGCTTATACATTGCCGCGCGCGTTGACCAGATTCGCCGATATCCGTATTTCCTTGTCGGCGCAGAATCTGTTTACTGTCACAGGCTACAAAGGCATCGACCCGGCAGGAGCGTCATTCAGTGCCAGCAGTGTGGACGTGGACAACGGTATGGACATGGGAGCTTATCCCAATCCGCGTACTTTCTCCATCGGTGTGCGTATGAATTTCTAGTAACTAACCATATTAATCTTCAGAAACAGATATGAGAACAAAAATATTTCTAGGTTGTTTGTTGGCGGCTACTCTGGCAAGCACCTCTTGCAGTGATTTCCTTACGGAGGACCCTAAAGGAAAACTGACTCCGTCCAACTATTTTGTCTCGCAGGACGCGTTGGATGCCAGCATCTATTCTTTGTACACGAAAGTAAACGGCACCCAAGCGTTTACCAACATGATGTATCCGCAATGGCAAGGAGACGACATGACTGCCAATCCGGGTTCCAATAAGCAGGCGGTGGCTGAGCTCGACGCGTTCAGCGCCAACAACAACAACAAAGGGGTGCAGGACGCATGGTCAAGGCATTATCTTGTCATCAAGGCGGCCAACCTTATTCTTGCGAATGCCGGCGAGACTCCGGTAAGTGAGGACGAAATCAATATAGCGTTGGGCCAGGCCCATTTCTGGCGTGCCTACTCTTATTATTATCTGGTGCGTTTGTTCGGGCCATTACCCCTTGTCACATCTCCTGAAGAATTGAGCAATGACATGACATTGTCATCGGTGGAGGAGGTGTACAAATTGATTGTGGATGACCTGACCGCGGCTGAGGGGATGCTTCCTACCGGTTATTCGACTGCTCCCCGCAATCATGACGGAGTGGATGCTTATGTGACCAAACAGGCCGTACAGTCCACTTTGGCGGCGGTGTACATGTCTATGGCCGGTTATCCGCTGAATAAGACGGAGTATTACGCCCAGGCGGCGGCGAAGGCAAAGGAGGTGATTGACCGGGAAAACGAGTATGGGTTCTATCTTGACAGTGACTGGAGCCATGTGTATTCCATGGGGCATAACTACAATAAAGAGACAGTGCTTGGCATCGATTATTCGCCGGTCGTTGATTGGGCTACAGACTCTCAGCTTTCTTCCTGCAATCGTTTTGAAAGTCTCGGCGATGGCGGTTGGGGCGATGCCTGGGGTGAGATCGCTTTCTGGAAACGTTTTCCGGAAGGACCCCGTAAGAATGCCGTTTATGCGCCGAAAATCACTTTCCAGGAGGGAACCACTATTACCAGGGCTGTGGACTGGTGGGCATTGAATGACGACGGCACACCGGTTGTGGCGGAGTATCATCCGATGTTTACCGTATTTTCCACTAATTGCGACCCGGGCAGCACGAATGTGGAACTGGCACAGCCGTATGATTATATGCAGCCGAACTATACGGGAATGTGTAACGGGCACCGTCATCGTGTGATCCGTTATTCGGAAGTGTTGCTGTGGTATGCGGAAAGTGCCGCCCGCTCGGGGGCCGGCGATCTGAGTCTGGCCAGACAGTGCCTGAAGCGTGTCCGTGAGCGTGCCGCGAACGATCCTCAGAATGTCACGCTGGGTGACGGCTCTGTCGTAAATATCGACAATATGACGGCTGAACAGCTGGCTGAGGCATGCTATATCGAGCATGGCTGGGAAGTCGCGGGCTATTGGGTGGCGATGGTGACCCGGCGTTCGGACGAGTTCCGTATGAACGAGTTGAAAAAGAACTTTGATTTCCGCGTGGCCAATCCGGGAGTGGAGGTGGTTCCGGGAATCGTAGCCAAGGAAGGTGTGGCTGTCACGAGAACCACATGGGAAGGCGACAACAGCATCTATATTCCTTATCCGGACACGGAAGTGGAGAAGAATCCTAACCTGAACAGGGATCTGATGAAGTGATTCGATAGGTATATGCAGATAAATTTTTTGGGCCGGAATGTCCTTTGGGTTCCGGCCCATTTTTATATCTTTGTCCGATTATCAATAGTTTGGTTTATATAATAAGACTGGAATCCATGAAAAACTTTTGGAAGATTTTGAGTGTGCTGCTTTTATGCGGTTGTTTGGAAGTGAGTGCCGGGAACGCGAAACCTTTTGTCGTTCCTGAATTGAAGGAATGGAAAGGGCAGGACGGCTTTTTCGTTCCCGGTGAGGACATGCGTGTCGTGTATGGTGTTCCTGAACTGGAAAAGGTGGCGGAGCTTTTTGCGGATGATTATCGGGAGATGTTCGGAAAGCGTCCCGAGGTCATCTCCGGAAAGCCTTCCGACGGGGATATATTCCTGACCATCAAGAAGGACAAGAAACTGGGAAAGGAAGGTTATACGGTGTCGGTGGCCAAGCATGTAAGGGTGAGCGCTTCCGAGCCGGTTGGTGTGTATTGGGCCACGAGAACCTTGCTTCAGATCAGCGAGCAGTCGGACAACCGTCAGTTGCCGAAAGGTACCATCCGCGATTATCCTGATTATGGGATGCGTGGTTTTATGATTGATTGTGGACGTAAGTTCATTCCGATGTCTTATCTGCGCGATCTGGCGAGAATGCTGGCGTACTATAAGATGAATGTGTTGCATGTTCATCTGAACGACAACGGGTTCAAGCAGTTTTTCAATCATGACTGGGACAAGACATACGCGGCTTTCCGTCTGGAGTGTGAGACGTTTCCTGGCCTGACAGCCCGTGACGGATATTACACCAAGAAAGAATTCATTGATTTCCAGAATGAGGCCGCAGAGGATTTTGTAGAGGTGATTCCGGAAATAGACGCGCCGGCGCATACATTGGCGTTCAGTCATTATAATCCGGAATTGGGGAGCAAGGAGTATGGAATGGACCATCTGGACTTGTCGAATCCTGAGACTTATAGATTCATGGACGCTCTTTTCAAGGAATACCTGGAAGGGGACAATCCAGTATTCGTAGGTCCCCGTGTGCATATCGGTACAGACGAATATTCAAACAAGGACAAGAAAGTAGTGGAACAGTTCCGTGCCTTTACTGACCATTATATAAGACTGGTGGAGAGTTATGGAAAGAAAGCCTGCGTGTGGGGGGCCTTGACGCATGCCAAGGGAGAGACCCCCGTAAAGGTGGAGAATGTGGACATGTATACGTGGTATAATGGTTTTGCAGATCCGAAGGAGATGGCTGAACTGGGGTATAAGCAGGTTTGCATTCCGGACGGGATGGTCTACATCGTGCCGATGGCCGGATATTACCAGGATTATCTTGACATCAAGTATCTGTATGACTCATGGACGCCTGCCCACATCGCCGATGTGGTTTTCGAGGAACACGATCCTACGCTTCTCGGCGGTATGTTTGCCGTATGGAACGATCATGTGGGGAACGGAATATCGGTGAAGGACATCCATCACCGCACATTCCCGGCTTTGCAGACGGTGGCTGCAAAGACGTGGAATGTGGCTCCGTCACAGACTTTCGAGGCTTTCGACTCAGCCCGCGGACAATTGAGTGAGGCTCCCGGTGTGAATCAGTTGGCCAGAATCGGGAAAAAACCGGGGATGGTCTATGAGGTGTCCGAGGTTCGGCCGGGAATGACATTGGAATATCCAGAGATCGGTTACAACTACACCGTGTCTTTCGACATGGAGGGAAAGGTGGAGAATCCGGGTACGGAACTTTTCCGTTCGTCCGATGCCGTGTTCTATCTGGCGGATCCTGTCAGTGGGATGTTCGGGTTTGCACGTGACGGTTATCTGAATACGTTCAATTTCCGTCCTTATCCCGGTGAAAAGCTGAATGTGAAGGTTACGGGTGATAATTTCTCCACCTCTTTATATATAAACGGGAAGTTTGTGGAGAAACTGGACGTGCAGAAACGTTATTTCAACGGGGGTAAGGATTCGATGAACTATGTGCGTACTCTAGTCTTTCCGCTGGAGAAGGCCGGTGATTTCAAAAGTAAGATCATGAATCTGAAAGTGTACAACCAGTTGCTGAAGTAAGTCTGGTTTGTCCGCGGGATTTCTGGAAATAGATAAAGAGACTGTCCCAAAACAAAAAACCACTTTCATTTTGTCATCCTGAACGGAGTGAAGGATCTCGAAAACACAAACTAATATACACGAGATCCTTCGCTTTGCTCAGGATGACATTGCTTTTTGATAGTCAATTCTCATTTTGATACAACCTCTTTTTTTATGTCTCTATATCCGAAGTCTGTCCGGTTCTTGTGAGTGGTGGATGGGAAAAAACAAGAAATCCCTTAAAACAGGTATTGCCGGACAATTCCAAGTCCCGTACCTTTTGCAAAAGTAAAATCAGAAACGTTGTTCATTATAAATGCAGGTGCTGAAAGAGGACATACTGGAATACATGCTGAAGGAACACCACGGCATACGGGAAGAGGATTTAATGAGCCACAGAGCCAAGCTTATAGGGGAAAGTAATAATCCGTCCCGATTTCGGCTGTCTCCGTTGGGGACAGCGGTTGTCGGGGAGGATTAGAAGATTTCTTGACGTGGGCAAAGGCTATGCTGAATATCCGTACATTATTTTATATACGAATCTTTTTCCATATAATATAAGCCTTCGCCCCGCTCGCCGTATTCCATGTCTTCTAGTTCCACTTTAAAGATGCGGTAAGGCAAGTTGGTCGTGCGTTTGGGACGGTCTACCGTCAGCAGATAAGCGTTGCCGTATTCGTTGGATCCGAAGTATTCCTTGATTTCTTGTTTCATCAGCACGGGGACTTCCTCGCCGTCTATCCATACGGTGGCTTTCAGTTGGTCGGCGTGAGGTGCCATTATGATTCCTTTAGCATCTTTTTGGGCAGTTCCCAATTGGATTTTACTCAAATTCTCGCCGTTTCTTGCATCGAAGTCTTGTTTCATAATCCGCTGAAGGCGGGTCAGGCTCATGGGACGCACATAAATCTGGTAAGTAGGCATACCGCCTGGAACACGGAACACACGTAGCCCGTATACCTCCATGCGATGGAATCGGATATTGAGCGTTGTATCGCGGTCGGCTATGAAATCCCAAGCCCAGAACTCCAGCTTCCGGTCTTCATCGGATACATCGGTTTTTGCTGTGTGCAGATATACATCCATTTGGCAAGCTGCCATGCTCTGATACTTTCCTTTGGGGATGCGGGCGGAATAATGCCCTTGCGAGTCTGTCAGGGCTTGAATAACATTTCGGAACGAGGGGCTTTTCCACATTACGGTGCAACTGTTCATCGGATTCCCGTTAAAGTCGGTCGCTGTTCCTTGAATCGTTACGCTGTCGGCAGGCGTTTGGGCGAAAAGATTGCCGCCAAACAGGAGGATGGCAAGGGTAAATTTCATATTCATAATTGATAATTTTTGTTTTTGCTTTGCGAAGATAGGGAAAATCGGGAAGCGGGAAAAGCACGGTGATAAAACTTTGTGCCCGTTTTTATGCCCCATAGAAAGGCTGCATCTTCTTTAACGGTATGCCGATAGACGAGATAGCACTTTGAAAACCCCTATTTTTAGGTATTTCATGTTTCATGTGAAGGCATTTACTTTGTAATGTCAAATCAAAACAAAGACAATAATGAAAAAGACAGGAGTATTTTACGGTTCTACAACCGGAACGACAGAATCAGTAGCCAATCTGATAGCGAAGAAATTAGGTGTTGCACCGGCAGATGTGCACGATGTCAGCAAGATGAATGCTGATGTGGTTGGGGCGTATGAAGTCTTGATATTGGGAACCTCCACGTGGGGAGACGGTGAATTGCAGGATGACTGGTATGATGGCATCAAGGTGTTGAAAGGGATGGACTTGAAAGACAAAATCATTGCCTTGTTCGGATGCGGCGACTCTGAATCATACGGCGATACGTTTTGCGACGGTATGGGCATCCTTTACGAGGATTTAAAAGGCAGTGGATGCCGTTTCATAGGGGCTGTTCCTGATACGGATTATACCTACAGCTCGTCTGTTTCGGTCATTGACGGCAACTTCGTAGGGCTTGCCATTGATGAAATGAATGAAAGCGGAAAGACGGAAGAGCGTGTCACGGCCTGGATCGGCTTGATAAAGGCCGAATTAGCGTAAGCCATTTAGCTGATAGTTGCGGCCGGGTGTCCAAGAAATTCCCGGTTTCAACTGTCAACTGTCCATTATATGTCAACCATCAATCCCCAATATAATATGGAACCGAATCCCGCCGATATGAAAGTCTTTCTGAATCACATCTATGAATTCAAGAAAGGAGTACGCCGTATGGTGTTGTATACTACCAATAAAAAATACGAGGATTTTGCCGTAAGGCGTTTAGCAAACCAACATATCAGGTTCATTGTACAGCGAGTGGACGATGAGCGCATCAACCTGTTCTTCGGATGTGACGAATGCATCGAAGCCATCCGTCTGTTGGTCAACCGTCCGCTGAACAAGCTGACGCCGGAAGAAGATTTCATTTTGGGAGCCATGCTGGGATATGACATCTGTGTGCAGTGCCGTCGGTATTGCGACCGTAAGCAACGACGGTTTCCTGACCGAACATTTCAAGTGCAGAATTGAAACAATCATAGAATGTCTTTTAGTGGCCAATCTGATAACCGAACCTTATCAGAAGTGCTCCTTTTTGATGCCTTTCGGTTGTCCGCCGGATGAAACATAAAAAAGTCCCGTAAAACCATAACTTTACGGGACTTAACTTGGATTTTTACCTATATGATTTCAGGCTCTGGCGGAGAGACAGGGATTCGAACCCCGGGTACCTCGCGGTACAACGGTTTTCAAGACCGCCGCAATCGACCACTCTGCCACCTCTCCAAAACTCCTTTAGGAGCGCTCCTTTTCAAAAGCGATGCAAAGATAGGTGTTATTTTTGAATCTGCAAAATTTTATTCCTTTTATTTTTCGAAATACTGTTTTCTTCACGTATTCTTCACGTCTTTCAGACTGACAATTTGTCCGGTAAAAAACGTCAAGACGTTTGGATTGGAACATCAGGACGTTTGTCTTAAAATGTCAAGACGTTTCAGATGAAACGTCAAGGCGTTTTTGAGGAACTGTCTTTTTATTGTGTATGGCCGATGGTTTCTTTTGTAATCGGTTGATTGTTAGGTTGCTGACTTGCTGTGACATATTGTCAGTCTCTCCTGTGGACTTGCCGTTTCAATAAAGCTTTTCCGTTTGTCTGTTTTTCATCTTTTTATATTATCTTTGTCGCGGATTAAAAACATTATTTTCCTATTGTTAGACATTAAATTAAGAAGTTACCAGCACTATGATTAGAAAAGTCGTTCTCAGCGCGCTCTGCATGATGTGGTTGTGTCTGCAGGTGGTGGCACAGATTCAGGATCCGGTGAAATTCAGGACTGAATGGAAAAATCTTTCCGACAATGAGGCGGAAATCGTCTTTACGGGAACCATGGATGCCGGATGGCATGTGTATTCGACTGACCTTCCTGAGGGAGGGCCTATATCCGCCACTTTCAATGTGGACAAGATTACGGGTGCCGAGCTTGCGGGCAAATTGGAGCCACGCGGTAAGGTGGTCGACAAGATGGACCCTGTTTTCGGGATGCAGGTAAAATTCTTTGAGGGCGGAACGGCGGTTTTCGCCCAAAAAGTCAGGTTGACGGGCGGCAAGTATGAAGTGACCGGTTATCTGCAGTACGGAGCCTGCAATGATGAGAACTGTCTTCCGCCTACCAATGTGGAGTTTTCCTATAAAGGTGAGGCGGCCGGTGCGGCACAGGATGTAGTGGCGGTTCCGGAAGCTGAGAAGGCTGAGACGGTGGAGGATACCGCGTCAGCCCGGGTGGCTTTGTCGCCGTTGAGGCTGTCCGGTTCCCAGGCAGTGGATTACTGGACTCCTGTGGTGGATGAGCTCCGCGGATATGGCGAAGAGATCAGTCAGGAATCCCATTCGTGGATCTATATCTTCTTTGCGGGGTTTGTGGGCGGACTTCTGGCGTTGTTCACTCCTTGCGTATGGCCTATCATCCCGATGACGGTGAGTTTCTTCCTGAAACGCACGAAGGACAAGAGGAAGGGTATCCGTGACGCCTTTACTTACGGTGCTTCGATTGTCGTGATCTATGTGGCTTTGGGACTTGCCATTACGTTGATATTCGGAGCCAGCGCGTTGAACGACCTGTCTACCAGTGCTATTTTCAATATTTTCTTTTTCCTGATGCTTGTGGTGTTCGCCGCTTCCTTCTTCGGGGCGTTCGAGATTACCTTGCCTTCAAAGTGGAGCAATGCCGTGGACAGCAAGGCGGAGCAGACCACTGGTCTGTTGAGCATCTTCCTGATGGCGTTCACGCTTTCGCTGGTGTCTTTCTCTTGCACGGGTCCGATTATCGGATTCCTGCTGGTTGAGGTGTCTACGACGAACAGTGTCATTGCTCCTGCGCTCGGCATGCTGGGATTTGCCATCGCGCTTGCCCTGCCGTTCACTCTGTTCGCCTTGTTCCCGTCGTGGTTGAAGTCGATGCCGAAATCGGGAGGATGGATGAATGTCATCAAGGTAGTGCTGGGCTTCCTTGAACTGGCTTTTGCCTTGAAGTTCCTGTCGGTGGCCGATCTGGCTTACGGCTGGCGTCTGCTTGACCGTGAGACATTCCTGGCCTTGTGGATTGTCATCTTCGCGCTTCTCGGAGTGTATCTGCTGGGTAAGATCAAATTCCCGCACGATGATGATGACACGAAAGTCAGCGTGCCCCGTTTCTTCATGGCACTGATCTCGCTTGCTTTTGCCGTTTACATGATACCCGGTCTCTGGGGTGCGCCGCTGAAGGCGGTCAGCGCTTTCGCTCCTCCCATGCAGACGCAGGATTTCAACCTTTATAAGAATGAGGTGCATGCCCGTTTCAACGATTATGACGCCGGAATGGAATATGCGCGTCAGCACGGAAAACCGGTCATGATTGATTTCACGGGATATGGGTGCGTGAATTGCCGCAAGATGGAACTGGCGGTGTGGACTGACCCGAAGGTAAGCAAGCTTCTTACGGATGATTATGTGCTGATTACGCTGTATGTGGACGAGAAGACGAAGCTGTCCGAGCCTGTCAAGGTGGACGAGAACGGCACGGAGCGTACGTTGCGTACGGTGGGCGACAAATGGAGTTATCTGCAGCGTTCCAAGTTCGGCGCGAACGCCCAGCCTTTCTATGTGTTGCTGGACAACGAGGGAAAGCCTTTGAACAAGTCTTATTCGTATGACGAGGATATCGACAAATATGTGGATTTCCTTGAGACAGGTCTGGAAAACTATAAAAAATAATATAGATACGACATGATTCCAAAAAATGAGAGAGAACAGATCATTGCATTGATACATAGGGAGGTCGTCCCTGCGATCGGTTGTACGGAACCGATTGCGGTGGCGCTTTGCACCGCCAGGGCAACCGAGACTTTGGGGCGGCTTCCCGAGAGAATTTCCGTTTCCCTGAGTGCCAATATCCTGAAAAACGCGATGGGCGTGGGCATTCCGGGCACAGACATGATCGGACTGCCCATAGCGGTCGCGTTGGGCGCCCTTGTCGGCAAGTCGGAATATGGGCTGGAGGTGCTGAAGGATTCCAGTCCCGAGGCGGTGGAGAAAGGCCGCAAGATGGTGGATGCCAATGTCATTCAGATTTCCCTGAAGGAGGGCATAGAGGAAAAGCTTTATATAGAGGTGACTTGTGAAAATGGCGGTGATAAGGTGACGGCCGTCATAAGTGGCGGACACACCAATTTCATTTATCTGGAGAAAAACGGAGAGGTGCTGTTCGATGGGCGTTCTTCCGGAAGTGCTGAGGCCGATGCGGAAGAGGTGGACCTGAACCTGCGTAAGGTGTATGACTTTGCCACGACTACTCCGTTGGATGAGATCCGCTTCATTCTTGAGGCCAGACGCCTCAACAAACAGGCGGCGGAGCGTTCCTTCAAGGAAAACTACGGGCATGAGCTTGGCAGGATATTGCGTGACAGCCGCAGTGAGCGGAGCATCATGGGCAACAATACTTTCACTCATATCCTGTCGTATACTTCGGCCGCGTGTGACGCCCGTATGGCCGGTGCCATGATTCCGGTGATGAGCAATTCGGGTAGCGGGAATCAGGGAATCGCCGCCACGCTTCCTGTGGTGGTGTACGCGGAAGACAATCATAAGTCAGAAGAACAGATGATCCGTGCGTTGGTTCTCAGCCATCTCACCGCCATCTATATCAAGCAGAATCTGGGTAAGCTTTCAGCCCTTTGCGGATGTGTGGTGGCGGCTACGGGAAGCAGTTGCGGTATCACTTATCTGATGGGTGGCGGATATGAGCAGGTGGCCGACGCCGTGCAGAACATGATCGCCAACATTACGGGTATGATCTGTGACGGAGCCAAGCCGAGTTGTGCGTTGAAGCTGACCAGTGGTGTGTCGACAGCCGTATTGTCGGCGATTCTGGCGATGGAGGGCCAGTGTGTGACATCGGTGGAAGGTATCATCGAGAATGATGTGGACCTCAGTATCCGCAACCTGACGCAGATCGGGTCGAAGGGTATGAGCGAGACCGACAAGATGGTGCTTGACATCATGACTCATAAGCATTGTGATTGACCGGCTGTAAGGATGAGACCGATGACCGACGCAGACTATATCCATAAGCTGGTCGCGGAAGGAGAGCACGCCCATCAGGATTTCAAGTTCGCCATATCGGATGCCAGGAAAATAGCGAAGAGCTTGTCCGCTTTCGCCAATACCGGGGGCGGACGGCTGCTGGTGGGGGTGAAGGACAACGGCAGAATTGCCGGAGTGCGTTCGGAAGAGGAGATATATATGGTGGAGGCCGCCGCTACGGTGTATTGCATTCCTCCGTTGACTTTGGAGAATCGTGTGTTCCGTCTGGAAGGGAAGGACGTGCTGGAGGTCATCGTTCCGGAAAGTGTCTCAAAACCGGTATGTGCTTTGGACGAGCACTCAAGGCCTTGGGCGTATGTCCGTATCGCGGACGAGAATATCCTTGCCACTCCTGTCCACCTGTCGCTTTGGAGGAACGGGAAAAGGAAAGAGGCGTTCATGGCCTATACGGAACGGGAGCAGTGTCTGCTGGAACTGTTGGGCAGGCAGGGGGAGGTTACCCTGAGCTAGTGTGTCCGTCATTTGCGTATGTCCCGTAGGCAGGTATGTGCCTTGTTGGCCGATTTCATCCGCTTTGAACTGGTGGACCAGGTTTTCAGAAACCATACTTTTTATTATAAACTGGCGTGAGGGGCGGATTTTTTCGCTTATTATGTGGGGATTTCCTATCTTTGCACGCTGTAAACGTATCACATAACAATATAAGACGATATGAGTATATTTTCAAGACTTTTCGGAAAAAGACAGGCTGAGGAAGAGACGGCCCGTGTGGGAGGCATGGAGGATTTCATGACACTCATCCGTGTATACTATCAGGCTGTAATCGCGTCGCAGCTGGGCATCAGCAACATTAATGCCCTGCCGGATATGGCCGTGTTCAAGCGCACGTTGAAAGTGCCCACCCAGAACAACAAGCTCGGTGTGGCCGAGAAAGCACGTTGCAAGAAGATGTTGGCCGAGATTTACGGGTTGAGCGACTCGTTCTTCAAGGAAATTGACAGTTCGGTGAAGAAGAACTGTAAGAAAATGGACGATGTCAGAACGTATCTGATCATGTTCCAGGGGTTCAGCCAGGATTTGATGATGGTGGTCGGGAACCTGATGCAGTGGAAGTTCCGTGTGCCGGGCATTTTCAAGAAAATGCTGTATGCCATGACCGAGAAGACGGTTCATGACATTTTCACGAAAAACAATTTCAAGGATGACAGTGTGAGAAAGACTTGCGGCAATATCCGCCAGTACCAGCATGTGCTGCATTATTCGGAAAGCTGGATTACGGAATATGTGTACAATATTGTAATTCTGGCCAAGAAAGAGCCGAAACCGAAGGCATGACGGACGGGACTCTTTCTCTTCCGCCAGTGGAAGCGCATCCGTTGCGGCCCTTCCTGCCGGAAAACGCAAGACTTCTTATGCTCGGAAGTTTTCCTCCCCAGAAGAAACGGTGGAGCATGGATTTCTTTTATCCGAATCTTCAGAATGACATGTGGAGGATTTTCGGTCTTGTCTTTTTCAACGACAGGGACCGTTTCCTGTTTCCGGATGGAAAAGCGTTTGACAAGAACAGGATTTCCGGGTTTCTGGCAGAGAAGGGGATCGCGCTTTATGACACGGCCTCGTCGGTGCGCAGGCTTCAGGACAACGCCTCGGACAAGTTTCTGGAAGTGGTGGAGCCGACTGATCTCCGTGCGTTGCTGGAGCGTATCCCTTTGTGTCGTGCGGTAGTGACTACCGGGCAGAAGGCCACAGACGTGTTTTGTGGACAGACGCAGGCTCCGGAACCGCCTGTGGGTGGGAAAAGCGCGTTTGAATTCTGCGGCCGGCATATGAGTCTTTATAGAATGCCTTCGTCAAGCCGCGCCTATCCTTTGAGACTGGAAAAGAAAGCGGAGGTATATCGCCTCATGCTCAGTGATGTAGGGTTGTTGTAGTTTGGAAAGGCAAAAATAATTGTGGCAAAGGTTTGCAGATTTGAGAAAATGTACTACTTTTGCAACCGCAAACACGGGAATAGCTCAGTTGGTAGAGCATCGGTCTCCAAAACCGAGTGTCGGGAGTTCGAGCCTCTCTTCCCGTGCCTGTTTTCTGGAAGCCGCAGCCTGAGAGGTCGCGGCTTCTGGTTTTTGTAGGGGTCATGTGGCCCGTCCGTTCTTATCGGATATTTGTCAGCTTGTGGGTTTGCAGGCTGAGACGCCACTGGGGATGTTCCAGGATATAGCTGATGACTTCCTCTGTGTTCATGCAGGAACAGGGTTGCAGGAAATGTTGGCGGGCTGGAATCTGGAGGTAGGGTGTCACGTCTTGGCCGGTGTAGACCACTTTCACTTCATCTGCGTGTCTCAGGCGTAAAGGTGCGTTTTCCTTGGGAGAGCATGTCACCCAGTCAATATCTTCGGGCAGCTCGCAGGTGCCGTTGGTCTCTATGCAGATGTATTTCCCGGCCTGATGAAGCAGGCCGGTCAGTTCCTTGTCCACCCACAGTCCCGGTTCTCCTCCTGTCAGGACAACGGTCCGGCACGGGTACTTGCATACCTCCTCCACAATTTCCTTGTCAGACATAAGGTGTCCGTCCTCGTGGGCGGTGTCGCAAAATCCACATTTCAGGTTGCATCCCGAGAAGCGTACGAATACGGCGGGTGTGCCGGTATGGTAGCCTTCTCCCTGAAGGCTGTAGAATATTTCGTTAATCTTTTTCATACACTACGGTGTTGCTTTCCGATTCCTTGACTTCTACCTTGAAACAATGGGGAGTCTGTTCGCAGATCCACCGGGCGATATTCTCTGCCGTAGGGTTGAACGGCAACACCTCATTCAGGTTTTTATGGTCCAGTTTTCCCTTGACGATATTCTTGATACGGGTGAAGTCAATCACCATCCCGTTTTCATCCAGTTCCTTGGCGCGGCAATATACGGTGACGATCCAATTATGGCCATGCAGGTTCTCACATTTGCTCGGGTAAGAAAGCGCCAGCTGGTGCGACGCCGAGATTTCCATTCGTTTGATAACAGTAAACATAGTCAGTCAAAAAATTGGTTTAATGAAAATATACATTGCGCCTAATGTCACCTCAACGCGCCGCAAAGGTAAGAAGAATTCTGTCAAAAACAGGGGAAAATCCGTGGGAAAAAGGAGCCGGTGACAGACATCCTCCTAAAATAAATAAATAAATCAACGAAAATTTTTGAAATTCCAATCAATCCACTATATTTGTGTACAATTTTGGTGTATCTGATGACAGAGGACGATAAGAAACTATTGAATTCTTTTGAAGGAAAGTTGCAACACATGCTTTTCCTTTATGGAAAACTTCAGGATGAAAACAAGTCTCTCCGTAAGCTGGTCGATGAAAAGGAGGCGGAAATTACGGGATTGAAAGAGAATGTGGAAGTCCTGGAGAAGAGATATGCCGATCTGAAGGCAGCCAGAATCATCGGTATCAATGACAATGAGCTCAAGGATACGAAGCAACGGCTGACAAAACTTGTGCGTGAAGTCGACAAATGTATCGCATTGCTGGGTGAATGAAAAACGGAAAGCAGTGAAAAGGGACATTATGGACGATAAGTTTAAGATAAGACTGAAAATTGACAATGAAGAATATCCGCTGACTATCTTACGGAAGGATGAAGAGGATTACCGCAAGGCAGCCAAGCTGATTGACTATAAGCTGAACAAATATCGGATTACTTTCCCGAAGCTGGATGCAGGGAAACATTGGTTGATGGTGGCCGTGGAACTCGCTTACGAGAATGTGTTGCTCGAAAAGAAAAATGACACACGGCCTTATTTTGAAAAGCTGAGTGAGATGGAAGAGGCTTTGGACCGGTGTTTTGAGGAGGAGACGGACGAGAAAGTTTAGCGAAGAAGAAATTGGAGTTTTTAATGGCGCACAAGCTCTCCGAGGGTGTTATCCTGAGGTAGGTTTGTGCTTTTTTGTTTTTATATATTAAATAAATTGTAATGTTAACTGTAATATTAGTGGTGGTGGCCTTTCTTGTAGGAGGGGCTTTGTCATACGGATTCTTCAAGTATGGCTTGAAGTCGAAATATGACACGATAATTAAGGAGGCCGAGACTGAGGCCGAAGTGATCAAGAAGAACAAGCTGTTGGAGGTGAAGGAAAAATTCCTGAACAAGAAGGCAGATCTTGAAAAGGAGGTGGCTCTGAGGAACCAGAAGATCCAGCAAGCCGAAAATAAGCTGAAGCAGCGTGAGATGGTGCTCAACCAGAAGAATGAGGAACTGCAGCGCAAACGTAACGAGGCTGAGGCGATCAAGGAGAATCTTGACGCGCAGCTTGGCGTGATAGAAAAGAAAAAGGAAGAGCTTGACCAGATGCAGGCTCAGGAGCGTGAGAAACTGGAAGCCATCTCGGGACTTTCGGCGGAGGAAGCGAAAGAGCGTCTGGTAGAATCACTCAAGGAAGAGGCCAAGACACAGGCTCAGTCGTATATCAATGATATTATGGACGATGCGAAACTGACAGCCAACCGTGAGGCGAAACGGATTGTGATACAGTCCATCCAGCGTGTGGCTACGGAAACGGCCATTGAAAATTCAGTGACGGTATTCCATATAGAATCGGATGAGATCAAGGGACGTATCATCGGGCGTGAGGGACGTAATATCAGGGCGTTGGAGGCTGCCACGGGAGTGGAGATTGTGGTGGACGACACTCCGGAGGCCATCGTGCTTTCAGCATTCGATCCTGTCCGTCGTGAGATAGCCCGTCTGGCATTGCACCAACTGGTGACTGACGGACGTATTCATCCGGCACGTATCGAAGAGGTAGTGGCCAAGGTGCGTAAGCAGGTGGAGGATGAAATCATTGAGACAGGTAAACGCACCACCATTGATTTGGGTATTCATGGGCTTCATCCTGAACTGATCCGGATTATCGGTAAGATGAAGTACCGTTCTTCTTACGGGCAGAACCTGTTGCAGCATGCGCGTGAAACGGCTAATCTGTGTGCGGTCATGGCGTCTGAACTGGGGTTGAATCCGAAGAAGGCGAAGCGTGCGGGTCTGCTTCATGATATCGGTAAGGTGCCTGACGAGGAACCGGAACTGCCGCATGCGTTGCTGGGTATGAAACTGGCTGAAAAATACAAGGAGAAACCGGATATCTGTAATGCGATCGGTGCACACCATGATGAGATTGAGATGACAAGTCTGCTGGCTCCTATCGTGCAGGTATGTGACGCTATCTCCGGTGCGCGTCCGGGTGCGCGTCGTGAGATTGTGGAGGCCTACATCAAACGCTTGAACGATCTTGAACAGTTGGCCATGTCTTATCCGGGTGTCACTAAGACCTATGCCATTCAGGCAGGCCGTGAGTTGCGTGTCATTGTGGGTGCCGACAAGATTGACGACAAGCAGACGGAAAGTCTTTCCGCGGAGATTGCCAAGAAGATTCAGGATGAAATGACATATCCGGGTCAGGTGAAGATTACGGTTATCCGTGAGACTCGTGCCGTCAGCTTCGCAAAATAAAAGCTTTAGGTGATATTTTTGGAAAACGGGAAAAGGCCAGATAGTCTTTTCCCGTTTTTTTTAGGTATTGGTTTGGGTTGAGGCTTTTTGATGGGTATATGCGCTGTATCGGTTCTGGTGATGGAATCAACGCGTTATGTTGTTTAACATGCGCGTGTTTTAGATTTTTTTTATCCATGGTTTGGGGAGGTCGTCTTTTATTTCGTAACTTTCAGGAGTAATCATTTAAACGAATGCCCTATGGAAATATTACATGATGAAGGAGGAAAGAGATTCTGGACATTGGTTGACGGGTATAAGGCTCATGTGGCTTATGAAATTCATGAAAGGGGACTGGACATCCGGCATACGGTCGTTCCGGAAGCGATTGGGGGGCGAGGTATCGCTTCCGCTCTGGTAAAGGCGGTATATGATTATGCCCGGGTGAAGCAGCTGAAACCGATTGCTACTTGTGCGTATGCGGTGGCGTGGCTTCAGAGGCATCCTGAATATGAAGGTGAGGTCAGTGAAGAGTATGCGGGTAAAGCGACTTGTGCGCTCTGACTCTCTGTTGGGAAGGGATGGCAAAAACAAAAATCATTGATGCGGAAACGGCGAGGCTGACCATTCGGTGCCAAGGGTGTCCATTGGTGTGGCGGACAAAGACTTGATATAAAGGTTTATGTGGAGATGGGGACATTGGCATACATGAAAAGCCCGGCCATTTCACTTTTAAGGGTGGAATGACCGGGCTTATTATTATTTTCAGTCAATAATCAGCCGATTATTTCTTGCCTTCCAGTTTTTCCTTCAGGGCAGCCAAGGCGTCGATGTCACCCAAAGTAGTGGAAGCTGCCTGATTCTGGATCATAGGAGTTTCTTCCTTCTTTGAGGCTCTCTTCGCTTTCTTTTCAGCTCTGTCTTCTGCTTTCGCTGCATCTTCAAAGATACGGCTGTGAGACAGGATGATGCGTTTTGCGTCCTTGTTGAATTCGATTACCTTGAACTGCAGTTTCTCGTCCAACTGAGCCTGAGTGCCGTCTTCCTTCACCAGGTGTTTCGGAGTCGCAAATCCTTCCACACCGTAAGGCAGGGCTACGACAGCACCTTTATCCAACATTTCCACGATAGTACCTTCGTGGATTGAGCCTACGGTGAATACAGTCTCGAACACATCCCATGGGTTGTCTTCCAGCTGCTTGTGACCCAAGCTCAGACGACGGTTTTCCTTGTCGATTTCCAGAACCACTACATCGATGTCAGCACCGATCTGAGTGAATTCTGACGGGTGTTTGATCTTCTTTGTCCATGACAGGTCAGAGATGTGGATCAGACCGTCAACACCTTCCTCGATTTCTACGAACACACCGAAGTTAGTGAAGTTGCGTACTTTGGCGGTATGTTTGGAACCTACAGGATATTTCTCCTCGATGGTTTCCCAAGGATCTGCTTTCAGCTGTTTGATGCCCAAAGACATCTTGCGCTCTTCTCGGTCAAGAGTCAGGATGACAGCCTCTACTTCATCGCCCACTTTCATGAAGTCCTGAGCGGAGCGCAGGTGCTGTGACCATGACATTTCAGATACGTGGATCAGACCTTCAACGCCCGGAGCGATTTCAACGAAAGCTCCGTAGTCGGCCATCACGACTACTTTACCCTTCACATGGTCGCCCACCTTCAGGTTCGGGTCGAGAGCATCCCATGGATGCGGAGTCAGCTGTTTCAGACCCAATGCGATACGCTTCTTCTCATCGTCGAAGTCAAGGATAACCACGTTCAGCTTCTGGTCGAGCTGTACGACTTCATGCGGATCGCTTACACGGCCCCATGACAAGTCTGTGATATGGATCAGACCGTCTACGCCGCCCAAGTCGATGAATACACCGTAGGAAGTGATATTTTTGACAGTACCTTCGAGTACCTGACCTTTTTCAAGTTTGCTGATGATTTCTTTCTTCTGCTGTTCCAGTTCGGCTTCGATGAGAGCCTTGTGTGAAACAACCACATTCTTGAATTCCTGATTGATCTTGACAACCTTGAATTCCATAGTCTTTCCTACGAACACATCGTAGTCGCGGATAGGTTTCACATCAATCTGTGAGCCCGGCAAGAATGCTTCGATGCCGAATACGTCCACAATCATACCGCCCTTCGTACGGCATTTGATGTAACCCTTGATGATTTCTTCGTTTTCAAGCGCAGCGTTGATGCGGTCCCAAGAACGTGTCGCACGCGCCTTCTTGTGTGACAGGACCAGCTGGCCTTTCTTGTCTTCCTGATTTTCAATGTACACTTCTACAGTGTCACCTACTTTCAGGTCCGGGTTATAGCGGAATTCGCTCAGCGGAATGATACCGTCTGACTTGTAGCCGATGTTGACCACGACTTCGCGCTTGTTCATTGCGATTACAGTACCGTCAACCACTTCATGGTCACCTACCTTGTTGAGGGTGTTGTCGTAAGCCTTTTCCTGATCTTCCTTGCTTACGCTTGATGTTGACTCACCGTTTTCATAAGCATCCCAGTTGAAGTCCTCAATAGGATGTACGTCTTTTAAATTTTCCATTAAATAAAAATAAGTGTTGTTTAATAAGTTAATTGTGTTAGACTTTATATTGATCTAAATCGGCTGCAAAGGTATAATATTTTCCTGAATATTAAAACCTTTGCAGCCGAATATTTTTCTTTTTGGCCCGGGTGGGGCTTCTTTTGCGTGTCTGGTGGAATTTGTCAGTCTTCCAGCGAGTATTCAATCGTGGTTACCACGCGTATTTTCTTGATATACGGAGTGTTGGCATCGCGGTCGCTGATGCTGAACTGTCCTTGGCTGGCATGGCGGATTTTGCCGAGCTCGCTTTCCGAGTCTTTCGCGAATTTCTCGGCGGCCTCGCGCGCGTTTTTAGTAGCCTCTTCTATCATGCCGGGCTTGATCTTGTTGAGGCTGGTGTATTCGTACGAGACATTGTAACGGTAGTCTCCGCCTGTGATGGCGATTCCCCGTTTCAGCAGCTCACCCTGTCCGCTGATAAGCTGGCGTACCAGTTCCACCTTCGTGGAGGTTACGGTGATGACCGAGGTGACGTTGTAGCGGTAGGGCGAGTCGTTGTTGCTGTAACGCTCTGCTTTCAAGTCGATGATTTCCGGTGCGTTGACACTGATCTCCTTTTCGTCGATGCCTTTTTCCTTCAGAAATTCCAGAATGGTCTGGTTGGATTGTTTGATGTCGCTGTAGAGCATGTTCAGATCGTTTCCCAGGCTTTTGTAGACAAGAGGCCAGGTCACTTTGTCGGCCGGTACTTCCTTCTCGGCCAGACCTTTCACGTTTACACTGCGGTCTCTTTCCGCAAATTCGCTGAATCCTTTTTCGATGAAGATTCCTAGCAATAATAATCCCACAGCCAGAATGACGGCTTCAGTTCTCCAGTTTTTCATAACGGTATATGTTTAAATGTGTGTATTCTCCAAATGGTACCGTACCAGTCCGTTGATCGGGCTCTTGATGAACGACCTGATTGTAAAACCGGCCGCGGAGGCGCTTTCCCTGATTTCTTCCTGGAAGTGCCATCCTATAGAGCCAACAAACGAGACCGGCCATTTGTTTCCGTAAAGATACACATTCCGCCGGAAAAAATCGTCAAAACAATCGATGAGAAAACGATGGACTAGAGGGTTTTTCTTGTGCTTGGAAATGTAGGGGGTGAGTCCGGCCAGAAAACGGTTGGCCTGGGGCATGCGGTACACATGGTCCAGCAGTAGGGAAGGGGTGAGCCTGTATTCGTCCAACAGGCCGTTTAACAGACTTTCCGGGAGCTGGCGCTTCAGGCAGTCGCTCACAAAGCGTTTTCCCAGATAGGCTCCGCTTCCTTCGTCGCCCAGAATATATCCCAGGGGAGGGATATGGTCTATGATGTCTTTTCCGTCATAAAGGCAGGAGTTCGATCCGGTACCCAGGATGCAGGCTATTCCGACCTCGTGTCCGCATGAGGCCCTGGCCGCTCCAAGCAGGTCGCTTTCCGCATGGATCTCAATGGCGGAAGGGAACGACTCTTGCAGGATCCGCCTGATGGAGACCGATTTCTCAGGAGTGCATCCGGCTCCGTAGAAATGGATGTGTGTCACTTCTTCATTTCCGTGTGGGATCTGAGGCGACAGTTGTTCTTTCAGGATTCTCCGGATAGTCCCTTCATCCTGATGGAACGGATTGATGCCTTCTGTCCGTACAAGCCTGAGGTCGGTGAGACAATCACCGAATCCCCAGTCTGTCTTTGTGGCTCCGCTGTCTGCGACAAGAATCATGTGGCGGTCATATTATTAATGGCAATGTCCGCAGCCGTTTCCATGGCAGCCGTCTCCATGGTGTCCTTCTCCACACTCATGGTCGCCGCATCCACCTCCGCAGCCTTCACATCCTCCTCTGCAGCTTCCCGCCATCTCGTTGAGAATCTCTTTGATTTCTTCGGGGGTGGCGTCACGCATTTCGATGACCTTTCCTTCAAAAATCAGGTCCTTGCCCGCATGGGGATGGTTCAGGTCGAGCACCACCTTGTCGTCCGTGATCTCTCCTACATTCGCGTAGAACTGGTGGCCTTCGTTGTCGCTGAGCATGATGATGTTTCCCTCATATACATTGTCGTTGTCGAATTTTCCGTCGGGACCGCAGAACAATGATTTCGAGACGGCTTTTACATTGTCCTCGTCACGCTCCCCGTAGGCTTCCGCGCACGGAACGGTGAAGTTGAAGCGGTCGTCCTTGTGGAGGGCCAGTATTTCCTTCTCGAACCGGTCGAGGGTGTATCCGATGCCTGAGATGAACTGGAACGGGTGTTCCGCCGGCGCTTCTTCGAGCAGCTCTTTCTTTCCTTCGGTGATGGCATAAAGCTTGTATGCCACTGTAATGTACTTGTTTTCCATGAGAATAAAAATGTTGGGTGAAAAAACGGTTCCGTAAGATGTGATACGGACCCTGCAATAAAAAAGGCTGCCCATCTTCAGCAGGACAGCCTTTCCAAGTTTCTTTTCTGAATGGGTTACGCTTCAGCTACGAAAGGGACAACAGAGACAAAGCTTCTGTCGTTACGGCCTTTCTTGAAGCATACTGTACCGTCAGTCAGTGCGAAAAGGGTATGGTCCTTACCCATTCCCACGTTCTGGCCCGGGTTGTGGACTGTGCCTCTCTGACGGACGATGATGTTTCCGGCCTTGCAGGCCTGGCCGCCGAATATCTTGACGCCTAATCTTTTGCTTTCTGATTCACGGCCGTTCTTTGAACTACCTACACCTTTTTTATGTGCCATTTTCTTCTACTTTTTAAATGATTAAGCAATAACCTGTTTGATTGTCACTTCAGTGAACTGCTGACGGTGACCGTTCAGCTTTCTGTAACCTTTTCTTCTTTTCTTGTGGAATACCAACACCTTCTTGCCCTTTACAAGCGGTGAGTTCACTTCACAAACCACTTTGGCTCCTTCTACGGTAGGAGTCCCTACTGTCACAGTACCGTTGTTGTCAACCAACAAAACCTTGTCAAATTCAACAGTTGCGCCGGCTTCCGCGTTCTGAAGGTGCTGGATAAAAATCTTCTTGCCTTCTTCAATCTTGAACTGTTGACCGTTAATTTCTGCAATTACGTACATTTTTATAAAGTATTAAACGGGTTTTCTCCGCAAGGTGGACCGTTTCTCCGGTCACTTGTTTTTAACCTCCACGGACTAAATCGGCTGCAAATTTACGACTTTTATCCGAACCCACAAAAGTTTCCGCCGAAAATTTCAGGTAGGCTATTTCATTGACCCGTGGGGGAAATCTCATCGTGCGCGCAATACGGACGCGGGAATGCGGACGGTTACGGTCTCTTGCTTCCGGATGATGGAGAGTTCCTGTGTCTTGTTTTCTCCTTTCAGCTGCTCTATGTAGTCCTGCAGGTCATTGAAACCGGTGATACGGATTCCGTTGATGCTTTGCAGCAGATCGCCGCTTTTCAGTCCCCATTTTGCGGCCGGCGCCTTCTCTTCCATCTGTCCGAAAGCGATGCCTTTCTTGTCGAACCCGACTCCGAATGCGGACAGGCCGCTTCCCTTGGCCTCGGTGATGTGGGCTCCCAGCCATACACGGGATGTGGGAGAGGCTGTATTCTCCGTTTTTCGTGTTGCCTGTAAATCCGGCAGGGCAGGACGTTTGGCGATTTGTCTCAGGCGGGTGTCGCGTACGCCGAACTCGTCGGTCGGGAAATCCTGGAAACCGATGGATCTGGCCGGTGAGGCCTCTTCTGTCCGATAGTCGCCTTTGTCCGCGTTCAGAAACATGGGGTCTCCATAGCGTGAATGCAGGTCCGCTCCGTTGTGGCTGAAACGTTCCATATCTTCCTTTCCGGTCGCGAAGAGGTTACGGTCCAATGTCTTGCCCCATTTTTCGTCAGCTTTCATGTCGGTCTGCATCGCGGCCGGACGGTATGCGCCGAACACGATGTTGTGCATGAACACGTCTCCGTTTCCGCGCGGCCAGACATGAGGATGCAGACTGTTGTTCAGTATGATGTTGTTGGTGACAATCCGGTCGTATCCCTCACGGAGTTTCAGCCCTCCGTTCAGCAGGACGTTGTTGTATATCCGGTAGTGGCTGGAGCCGTCGTCCAGGTCGATGTCCCAGCCATGGTCGCAGCGCCAGCGGTTGTGGCGGATGACATTGGGCTCCGGCATGTCCCAACAGGTCATTTCCGGATTGGCCGCCACTTTCCGTGAGAAGGTTTTTACGTCAGGAGTCCAGTAGCGGTCTCTTCCCCATGAGTTGAAGCTTCCGTGGTCGCCGGTCTCGAGAACGGTGTTGAAGATGTCGCAGTATTCAATCAGGTGTCCGCCGAAGGTGCCTTCGCTGATGTTGATACCCGCGCGCGGAACGTCATAAATGGAGCAATGGCTCACCGTGATCCGCCTCGACATGGAGATCTGTATGGGGGCCGTTTGCTTTTCGTCGCGTCCTGTCTGTGTGATGAGGCAGTCTTCCACCCGGCATTCCATCGGATAGTTGTCTCCTTTCGGACCGGGAACCGTGTCCATCCGGGCATAGTCCTGGTCTCCATAGCGGAAGAGGGGACTCCTTACGCTTTCGGGGTCGCCCACAAACGCGATGCCGTTTGCCCCGCTTTGATGGATGTAACATCTTTTGATGCCGATCCGCCGGTTGTAGTTGTTGACGAATATCGTGTTGCCGCCCACTTGGTCGAACTCGCAGCCGGTCAGGGTGCAGTCTTCCGCTCCGTCATATACGACGGCTCCTCCCCGATAGATGGTCCAGTCCGAGCGCAACAGGGGTTCCCTGTTTTCCATGAACGTGCGTCGGGTATGCCGGAATACCAGTCCTTCCAGGTTCACTCCCGTCACGGGTTTCTCCTTGCTTCCGGTGAATTCTATCAGGTGCTTGAGCCGGACCACTTCCACAATGGCGTTTTTCATGTCAGTGCCTGGTTCCGGAATGAGATACAGCCGTTCTTCCGTCTTGTCGTAGAACCATTCGCCGGGAGCGTCGAGCTCTTCCTTGATGTTTTCCACCATCCGGTATACCGGGTGCATGGCCGATGGACGGTTGTTCTGCCATCCTCCTTCCATGATCAGGGAATCATTTTCTGATTTCCCGGTAATTGTCCAGTGCATGTCGCCCCACAAGGCACTGTGCATGGCGTGCAGGATGCCGCCTGCCGGATTCTTCCAGCGTGCGGTCCGTCCGTGTGCCAGCGGGTCCATGTCGGTGCGGTAGGTGGCGTTGTGGCTTAATGTCCATGTGTCGAACACATTCCTGCCTTTTTCCGGAACGGCGTTCGGGAAGCGTGCCATCCGTTGCCTTTTTCCGTTTATGTAGAGCTGGTCCATATCCCCACCTTCCTTCATCCGGGCGGTCCAGACTTGATGGTCCTTTTGGCGGGTCCATTCCAGCCTGATCTGTTGTCCGCCGCTGATGACCGCTTTTCCGGAATGCTTGGCACGGTAGGTGACGGTGGCCGGATAGGTCTTGCTGTCACGTGCGGTGAAGCGGAATGTTTCCGGAAGATAGTAGATGCCGTCGTCCAGGATGACCTCCACATTGGTGTCCGGGCAGAATCCGCGCGCTAGCTCCTGCGCTTTTGCCAGTGTGGCCACGGGTCTTTCTGCTGTTCCCGTCCACAGGTCATTTCCGCGTGGGGACACGTGGATGGTCTGTGCCAATCCTTGGCTCACAAGCGTAAGCGTCGCTATGAGGATGATGGCGGTTATTTTCATATGATTCAATGTATGTTTCATGGTGTTACGGACAAAATTGGCCATAAAGTTATGCTTTTATTTGATTCCGTTAAAGATTTCCTCAAAAAATCAAGGGAATTTTCGGGGCTTCAAGAATCGGGCTTCATTATCAATTGATGACTTACAACCATCCACAAATTTGAGAATGGTACAGCCGGCAATAGTTGAAAGTAATCCTTTGGGGATAAAAAAAGGACGTGTCTCACGACACATCCTTTCTTCTCCTAAAAATTGTAGATTGTTAGTGATAAGTGAAAGTTATTCCGCTTTGCTTGTATTCAACAAGAAACGGAAGTTGTTGTCTATGATTGTCTGAAGAAGATCATCACCATGCATGTCCATGGTAGGATGTATAGAATATTCACCCGCTCCCGTGAAATTCATCAACATGATACCTAACGGACCTCTTTGCCCTCCATACTCGGTGTCTTTTTCTATGTTCATAAGATAATTATTTATCTCATTATTCATATCTTGTGTATATGAAGGTACATCTCCATGGCGACCTGCATCTTTAGTAAGTCCTGGATTTCCCAATGCACCACCAACGTAACGTGGTATAGCTGACACATTAGGCATACCATCATTATTCTCTAATGGCTCATCTGCAATATAATACCCCCTTAATGAGTTTATATACACACAAACAGTATCTGGGTTTGCTTTTAATTCTTTTGTGGCATTCGCTATGAATTGTTTCGTCTTTCCTATCTTTTCATTTTTCGTTCCAGTCCAAAATATTGTTGCGTCCCAAGGATACAGCGCTACATTATAATGATAAAACTTATATTCTTTTGATTCTTTGCTTACCCGTTCCCAATCAAATACATGGACGAAAGGTTCATATAATTCTTCCATACCGGTGCTACTATCCGTTGTTCTCAAGAAGCTGGCTTTATATCCCCACTTCCCATGTTTATACATGTCTAATCCTCCCGTTGGTTGTTCAAAACCTTTCCACAGATACTGGTTTTTTCCTTCTACTTTTTCCCACTGGTCGGAATCATAGACATTGTATTCCCGGTTCCACCATCTGTCTTTTTCCGTATCCCAATTATATACAACGGAACTGCGACGTAAAAAGTAGCCAGAAGTCGTCTTGTTCTGAATCCAACCTTCAAAATCATCCTTATCGCCAGCCAAACGGGTCAGTACAAGAACCTTTCCTCGCGCGTCACCCAGTTTCATCTTAGCATCAAAAGGCACTACAGCTACACCACTTATCCCACTTTCCAATGTCTTTAAATAATTATACAGCTGACATGTCCAAGCATCAGCTTTATCAGTCTCAATTGGAGAATAATAAAGAATTGCGATAGCACATTCATTGGTTCCTCTCACCAGACTTGCGAGAGTTTCAAAGGCAGCACTTAAAGTACTTCCTTCTTCTTTGCCAGCCACTAAAGGAGCTGTTGCTAAAGATTTGTCATAAACATTTATGTTACCGTCTGCTCTCTCTACTGCTATTTCAAACACACGTGCTCCCTTTTTAAATTGTCCCTCTACATTAAGCCATTGAGTATAATCTGTCTCCCTATTAGGAACATAACCAGATGTACCTTCTAGTATTTCCGCTGAAAACGCATTCACGCTTCCCGGAATGGAGAGCTGTGACATCAGCACATTGTCGTCAATGGCTTCCATCCAGTTGTTCGTACCCGGAAGCGGAGCATAGCCTGAAAGTGTCACTTTGGATATGCTTCCCTTTTTCAGTTTTGCATCTGCGAATGTCTTGACACGGGCACTGTTCGCTCCTGTTCCCAAAACCCTTATTTTCAGGTTATCAACGGAGCTGCTTCCGTCATCACCTGTCTCGGGAAGCAGGAATACAGTGAATGTCAGCGATTGTCCTGACATCAACTCTATCGGTCCGCCCTCTTCGTTTCGGGGAGCCTCTACCGTAATCTGGTAAGTGTTTGTTCCATCGCTGGTTAAATCGATGTCACCGGTAGTCAGGTCCATCGTGAAATCCCCACATACCGACTGGCGTGCCGTCTTGTCTTTGCTCTCCGCCAGAATCTGGATGGTTGAAAGGGAAACCTGCTCGGATGCCGTCAGGGTTACCTGGACTGCGGTGGTCAGCGCATCGAAACGGAGCGTGACGTCCTTTCCTCTGTCGCTTGCCTCAACCGTAGCCTCGGCGCGCATAAACGCATAGTCCATGTCAGGCTTTCCGGTCCAGTTTCCACCGTCATTGCTCCACGTCATTTTCTGGAAGCTCGGAATGGTTGCCTTGATTGTTTCCGGGCTGTCGCCCTCCTGTATGGCGGACGAAGGATAGAATCCATAGAATGTATGGTCTACCGC
>DWVR01000033.1 GCA_019120125.1 Candidatus Phocaeicola excrementigallinarum
GGGATAGCCTCCATAGAACAAGTATTGATCAAGCGAAAAGCCGAAACATTCCTGCATTTCCCGATAACTCCAATGGCTCATGCGTATCTCCTCGAATCGTCCGGCAAGGGATTCGGACAAGCCTTTTTCCAACAATACACGGCTGCTTCCCAAAAGCAAGACCTTGATGTCGCGGTCATGGAACGTATCATCATCCCATTCCTTTTTCACCACCTCGCTCCAGTTGGCTATCTTCTGTATCTCATCAATCACAAGGATAACGCTCTCCCACCCCCGGCTCTCCTTCAAACTGCGCACAGCCGCCCAGCAATCGGAAATCCAAGCACTGTTCGTAGCCGGAACATTGTCGGCTGAAAAGAACTGATAAGGCATATCCAAATCCTGAAGCACTTGCTTGACCACAGTGGATTTGCCTATCTGACGGGCACCCATCACCACTTGGATGAATTTCCGTGGTTCTTTCATCCTATTTGTAATAACCTGATATTCTGCTCGTTTATACATACTATCACATTTTACTCAGTGGACCAAGTATTTTTGCTCAATACAAAGGTAACAAATATATTCAAGTAATTATCATGGATTTACAAAGAAAAATCATATCTTTGCACACATACAAGCGTTCTGTAACATCTGCGGAGAAATCCTTTGTCAATCAATGCCTTGTGCATGGCAGAGGACATTTCGCAAAATAGCTGAAAAAAGACGGTACAACGCTATGAAGCCAAACGATTGAGTGCGAAAGAATTGCACTTTCTTTTTGAGTTCTTTCTATTGTCAGAAAAGCGTTTGTACCGATTAAAGAGCCTTATCGCTGACATTCAATGACGTATGCATGCTGCATCGAGGAAGCAGTAATAATGGTTGGTTAGTTTGGAAGAATTTGGTACCGTTTGAAGCGTCATGACAGTACCGATTCAGCGTCATCATCACTATTGAAAAATTTTTAAAACATTATCAATTTTACTTTTTAAGGGGTGACTAATTATTCTTTTAAAATCTGGTCTGTATTTCGTTTTAATTGCGTCCAAAATAAATCATAGTTTTTATAGACCCTTACAGAGGCTTTTAATACTTTTATACCATGATACTCATTAAGTTTTAATGGTATCAGATACATTGCATTATTGATTTGTTTTATCTTAGGGCACATTTCTCTATTAGAAATTTTATTAGTATCTATAAATCCTCTCTCAATACTCTTTTTTAACAACACAACATTATAGTCCCAATACCTTTTTTCGGTACCTGTCTTGGGTGATATTGTATTATGACTATAAGCATCTCTCCAGCTAACATATTCTTTACAAAGTTGATTAAAAAGAGTTTCGTTAATTATAGTAAAATCCAGATCACTATTATCAGAAAACGGCTTACCATAATTGGGAGACGGACTGACAGAAAAGCCAGTTTTTGCACTGCCAATAAGTTTAATACACCCAGATTCTATATTCAACAAATCCGAAAGATATTGTATTATCTGTTCATATAACAACGGTATATCCTTAAATACGAATGGAGTATTATTTATAATCACATGAGAAATTAAAGATCTTTGTTCAAAATCCATTAATTTCTCATAGCATCTTTTAAACACATCTGACGATGTATAAATAGATTTTATACTCTTGCTCTCATCGCTGATTCTAAGATATTTGCTTATATTCATATGAAAAATATTTTTTGTTTTGAGTATTTGTTGTATAAATATAAAACATGTTTTACCCTTATTTCTATTTGTTTTTTACGATGGACACTACATACCAATGGTTCTGGATATTTTAATCTAGCCACGATTTCTGCACAAATACAATCATTTATAGCATCTTTTTTTGTCAAATCATATTTTCGCAATATAGCTTCCAACGATTGATATTGTGTTCCATAATATGCTATGTTTAAATATATTAAAGCAAGTATTCTTTTATCAAAGACTAATTTCACATAACTTGCCAGAATAATTTCCTTGATCTTTCTAGACAGGCTACGTGTATAATCATTTATAATAACTCTCACCAATTGCTGTTCTATAGTACTTGCTCCTTCTGACGTATTATATACGACATGTTTTAAGATAGCCCTAAAAATAGCTATGACATCAAAACCTATATGATATTTATATCTATGATCCTCTGCTACTATCAGAAAATTAACTAATTTATCTGCTGATACATTAGTAAGTAGAGATTCTATTTTTGTACTCTCTTGAGGAATTATCTTCTTCAGAATATCCAAATCTTTTTTCACCTGACTAATAAAATTCATTTCATACAGGATTTCTAATAATCAATATACTATACTTACTCACTAACTTTTTTAATCCTTTATAAATCTCGCCATGAGAATCTCTCCTTTATGTTTTCCGGCCAGTTCACATGCCTTATCCATTTTTGATTCAATATTCAAAGATACGAAAACTTGCAGATTTCACAAGAAACAGTTTGCCTATTCAGGAAGCGGCCTGCCATGCATCCTGGCCGCCTGCGGAGGGCCAGGCCCCGTGCCGTGGGCGACTGGCAAAGCATCTTCGGCAGGGTTTCTGTCATTTTTTTAATGCGGATTGCATGCAGTATGAAAGGAATGGCTACCTTTGCAAATGACAAGAATGACATTTCCGTCAAAAAGAAATGACGTAGAATATGAACATGGAATAATGCCAAAAAAACTTTACACATCCATCCCGAAGAATTACCCTGTATGCCAGCATAGTGACTGCCCCATGGCAGCCACATGCCTGCGTCAGCTATCATATGCCACACTGCTGGAAAATGAAGAATACCTTCATTTAATAAACCCCAACAAATGCAGCAAGGACGAGACATGCAGACACTATCGTGACAACCAGCCTGTCATGTATGCACGTGGATTCACAAACTTCCAGAAGCGAATATTCCCGGACCAATACCTGAAGTTCATGAATCTGCTGATCGCCACATTCGGACGGAACGCATACTTCGAACGCAGAAGAGGGGAAACCGCCCTACCCCCCGACGAACAGACGATAGTCCTCAAGGCATTAAGACAAGCGGGCGTGACCGAAGAGATGAAATTCGACAAGTATGAAGAAAATTTGAACTGGTATGAATAGTCCGGTACTTCCCATGAAGTATCGCAGTACTTTCCTTGGAAGTACTCGAGTACTTTCAAGGAAATACCGGAGTACTCCCATGAGAGTACTCCTCCGGCATTAACTTTTTCCATCTGTCTTTGTTCATATCTTTCATCTTTAAATTATTACTTATCATCCATATATGTGCTCCGACAGGCTGGAAAACAAGCGTCCCGCCCTCCTCCACGATGGGGAGAGGGGCGGGACGGGAAACTTTCTTGGTTTGTGCAGGCAGTTTTTATGCCGCTACGCCAATGTCATCAGGTCTTTCACCGAATATACCTTGCTCAAACGGTCGAATGTGAAATACTGGTCGTCCAGTATCATCCACCCTTCGCGCTCTTTTACGGAAAGATGCTTGATGTCCGGGAAGAATGACAGCGGCACGATGATTTCGCGTCCGTCTGTCAGGTAAACGGCCATCTTGCCCCGGTGTCCGGTGAAATCCAGTTTCTTGATACCCACGTTTACATCTTTCATCTTGCACATAAGCTGTCTTATTTTTCAATGTTCTTCATCCCGTTCCGCTCTATCCATATCTTCGCCACGGAATACAGATGCCTCCCTCCTTTGCGGAATATGTGGATATGACGGCGATTGTCGTTCACATCCGTAGGAATGCTTACGAGCAAAAATATCTTTATGAAAGCCAGCTGTCCCATTCGTTCTGCATTTCCGCAAAGGTAACCATTTCTTGCGAAAGCCGTGTGTAAAACCGTATTTTTCTTCTGATTTACAAAAGAATTTCACCATCAGGATATCAGGCTCCGGAAAGCCTGAATGCCCTGATAGTTATTATCCAGTCTTTCCACCTCGTTCAGGATACGGAGTGACTTCTCAATCTTTCCGAGTCCGTAATAGCCTAACGCCAACATATATTTGCAATGGACCTCGTTGCGTGTGTCCAGACTGTCCTCCCAGATCAACAAGTCTGGCAATGAGACGGCAAAATAATCCATCCTCACTTTGTCAAACGCTGCCCGTCATGTCTCTTGTTGAAATAAGCCAAAGCCTTCTCAGGCTTCCCCACCTCATAAGTCGGGATAACCACCGCTCTTTCCATGCTTTTACCATAATAATATGTATATCTCCGACAACAGCACTCAGGTGACAAGTCCCCCGCACCGATCAGCATCAGGGTACGGCGTCCCAGACGGTCAACCGTATAAATGGCCACAAAAGTGAAGGTCAGATTGGCTATGCCCGTCACCACGATATTGATAACACCAGCTCTCCGGTATGCCACCTCTCCCTTCCATTATTATCTCGGTTCATTACGCTATATCCAGCAATTCCGGAGCGCGAACAACAATACCGGAAAACAATGAAGGGCTAAAAAAACGCGCCGGAACACGTTTCTTTCCGTGTCCGGCGCGCCTTATATTCAATAGGACCGACGATCAATAGCCGAGTTCCTTTTCAAGAGCATTGTATTTTTCCTTGTCAAGCTTCCAATAGATGTTCAGCAGGAACTGGCCCCACAACTGACGATTGTCCGGTTTCAGCTCTTTTGCCTTCTCGTAGAAAGGAGCGGCTTTTCCGTACATCTCGTTGATCTGCTTCTCGTTGGCCGCATATTTCGGATCGTCCATAGAGATCTTGGAGTTCTCCTCTACAATCGACTGTGCCGGGAAGAAGTAGCAGTCACCGATTTTTGAATATGATTCAGCCTGGAAATCGCCGCCTTTGGCAATCACATCATTGAAAGTGGCAATGGCTCCGTCGTAATCCTTGTTCTCATACTGAAGCACACCCTTCACATACATGAAGTAAGGAGTCGGGTTGGCTGCCAGAATCTGGTCGATTTCAGCCAAGGCGTCAGCAACCTTACCCTTCTGGATATAATAATCCATCAGGTTACCTACGAAATATTCCTGAGACGGGAACTTCTGCACACCTTCCTTCACAACAGCCAGCCACTGGGTGGAATCCGGAGTCTCACCCTTTCCGTACACCTCAGCCAGGCACATCAGCGAGCGATAGCCTTCCTCCTTGTGGTTCTTACCGATATTGGCATATTTCACGATGGCGGAATTGTCCTGCAGAGAGTTTGCCGCCAGAGCCGCATAGTTGGCGATCAGCGGAACCAACGTGTCGTTCTTCACCTCATCCATGTCAGCGAACATCGGATACTGCGGAGTGTCCACATACAGACCGAAATACTTCAATGCGCCGGCATAGTCACCCATATTATAAGCGTCGGAACCCGCGTTGGTGAGCTGCGGACGAACCTTTGCCAGTTCCTGAGCCACTTTCTTTCTCAGTTTCGGCTTTTTCAGCTCGCCGCTCTTCACCTTAGCCTGTTCCACTTCATCGCACTTGGAGTAATATTCAAACATCTTCGCCAGGCTGCTGTAGAGTTTTGCCGTATCAGCAGTCTCTCCAGGCAGGTACAGCTTCATGTTCTCATCGTCGTACATGGATTTCTGGAAATCGCCGGCCAGTTTCCATGTCTCAGGGTCGTTAGCCGTAGTAGGATCAGAAAGAGCCGGCTCGATAATCTTGGCGGCTTCTGCGGGATCACCTTTGGCTTTCTTCGCTTCTTTCACTACACTTTCCTGTGCAGACGCAGCGGATGCCATGAAAATCAAGGCTGCTGCAGTAAATAAAACTTTTCTCATAACTGTAAAATATTAATAATAAGAATCATGTATCTGTTGTCTCCATCTCATTCCTTCGGTTCTTCAGAAGCATCGCCGCCGTCAACGGCCTCGCCTGTCTCCTCCTCCGTCTCCGAAGCCACCTTGCAGACCGAACCGATACGGTCGTTCCGTTTTTCCAGATCAATCAGGCGCACACCTTGGGTAGCACGGCCCATGATGCGGAAGTCGGCCACCTTCACACGGATCGTGATGCCTGACTTGTTGATGATCATCAGGTCGTTCTCGTCCGTCACTGACTTGATGGCCACCAGATAACCGGTCTTGTCAGTAATGTTCAACGTCTTCACACCCTTGCCGCCACGGTTCGTGATACGGTAATCATCAAGGTCGGAGCGTTTCCCGTAACCGTTTTCCGACACCACCATCACGGTTTCCTCCTTCGGGTCCTTGATGCAGATCATTCCGATCACCTCGTCCTGCCCGTCATCATCAAGCATCATGCCGCGCACGCCGGTAGCCGTACGTCCCATCTCGCGCACCGCACTTTCATGGAATCGGATGGCACGCCCGTTACGGTTCGCTATGATGATATGGTTGTTTCCGTTGGTCATGCGCACTTCAATCACACTGTCGTCCTCGCGGATGGTGATGGCGTTCACACCGTTCTGCCGGGGACGGGAGTACTGCTCGAGCACGGTTTTCTTGATCACACCACGACGGGTACAGAAAAGCACATAATGGCTGTTGATGAATTCCGTATCGTTCAGGTTCTTCACACGCAGGTAAGCGGTCACCGCGTCATCGGGATCGATGTTCAGCAGGTTCTGGATGGCACGTCCTTTCGAGGTCTTGTTGCCCTCCGGAATCTCGTACACCTTCAGCCAGTAGCACTTGCCTTTCCGGGTGAAGAAAAGCAGCGTATTGTGCATCGTGGCCGGATAGATATGCTCGATGAAGTCCGCATCGCGCGTATCGCTTCCCTTTGAACCTACCCCACCGCGGTTTTGCGCGTGGAAGTCTGAGAGTGGCGTACGTTTGATGTAGCCCATATGCGAGATTGTGATGATCATCTCGTCATCCGCATAGAAATCCTCAGGGTTGAATTCCTCGGAAGCGTAGATGATTTCTGAGCGGCGCCTGTCGCCGTATTTCTCTTTCACTTCCAGCAGTTCGTCCTTCACCACCTTCCGGCAAAGCTCGTCGTTGCTCAGGATTTCCTCGAAGTAGGCTATCTGTTTCATCAACTCATCATACTCGGCATGAAGTTGTTCCTGCATCAGTCCCGTGAGCTGGCGCAGACGCATCTCCACGATGGCGCGCGCCTGCACTTCAGTCAACTGGAAACGTTCCATCAGGTTGGCCATGGCCTCGTTCGGTGTCTTGGCCGCACGGATAATGCGGATCACCTCATCAATATGGTCGGAAGCGATGATAAGACCTTCCAGAATATGCGCACGCTCTTTCGCCTTTCGGAGATCGAAGCGAGTGCGCCGGAGAACCACCTCATGGCGGTGTTCAAGGAACAGACGGATCAGGTCTTTCAGGGTCAGCAATTTCGGACGGCCATGGACAAGCGCGATGTTGTTCACGCTGAAAGAACTTTGCAGGGCCGTCATCTTGAAAAGCTTGTTGAGCACCACACTGGCGTTGGCGTCACGCTTCACGTCGATGACAATACGCATTCCGTCACGGTCGCTCTCGTCGTTCACATATGATATGCCGTCAATCTTCTTCTCATTGACCAATGCCGCGATACTCTCGATCAGCTCCTTCTTGTTGACATTATAAGGTATCTCGCTGACGATGATCTTATCGTGGGTGGGATGCGACTCGATTTCAGTCTTCGCACGCATCACCACACGTCCGCGACCGGTCTCATACGCGTCGCGCACCCCGCTGATACCATATATATATCCGCCGGTGGGGAAGTCCGGGGCCTTGATATATCTCATCAACCCCTCGGTGTCAATGTCACTGTCGTCAATATAGGCCACGCAAGCATCGATCACCTCGCCCAGATTGTGCGTCGGCATGTTGGTGGCCATACCCACGGCGATGCCCGAGGCACCGTTGACCAGCAGGTTCGGTATACGGGTAGGCATCACGGTAGGTTCCTGCAATGTATCGTCAAAATTGTTGGTGAAATCCACCGTCTCCTTGTAGAGGTCCTGCATCATCTCCTCGCCTATCTTCTTCAGGCGGGCCTCCGTATAACGCATGGCCGCGGGACTGTCACCGTCCACCGAGCCGAAGTTACCCTGACCGTCCACCAGCGGATAGCGCATGGCCCAGTCCTGAGCCATACGGACCAAGGCGCCATATACGGACGAGTCACCATGCGGATGATATTTACCAAGCACCTCACCTACAATTCTCGCGGATTTCTTATACGGTTTGTCCGACGTGTTTCCAAGCTCCATCATTCCGTAAAGAATACGCCGGTGGACAGGCTTGAAACCATCACGCACATCAGGGAGGGCGCGCGCAACGATTACCGACATCGAGTAATCGATGTACGACGACTTCATTTCCTCTTCGATGTTGATTTTTATAATTCTGTCTTGTTCCTGTTCTTGCATTTAAACAATGTAATTAATTGTACTTACTCTAGCTTCGTAAAAAATCATGCTAAAGTACGACTTTTACCCGATATACAAAAACTTTTCATCCAAAAAATACATAAGAGCCGACCCGCAGACACCTCATGGAATCCGTTCAGCAAACTGTGGCACACATTTTGTTGATATTAATGAAAACAAACATACATTTTAAAATAAAAAGCGTACATTTGTAAAATGGAAGTTCCGGCCCTGCCGCTCCGCAAGAAGCAGGGAGGGAAGGAAAACCGGCATTAATTATTATAAGGAGAAATACAAATCAATGAACAGTCAATTCACTCAGAGAGTTTCTGACATTATCCTGTACAGTAAAGAAGAGGCCAACCGACTCCGGAACAACTATATTGGCCCTGAGCACTTGTTGCTGGGGATAATACGTGACGGAGAAGGGAAAGCGATTGACATCCTGAAAAGTCTGTACGTGGACTTGAAAGAGATCAAACGGGAACTGGAGGACCTCCTCCGGACGGAATCGATGGACGGAGGATACTCCGAGGACGTCAACTTCAACGAGAAAGCATCGAGAATACTTAAAATCAGCATATTGGAAGCAAGACTGCTGAAAAGTCCGGTGACCGACACCCCACACATGCTACTGGCAATCATGAGAGACAAGGAAAACAGAGCTTCCGAAATACTGGAGAAGAACGAGGTGACCTATCAGAAAATCATCGACAAGCTGGTGCCCAAATCGGAACCGCAGGCCGGACTTGACTTCGGCGAAGACGAGGAGGACGAGGAGGAAGGCATCCGCAGACAGGGTGACAACGGCAACGGATCATCGTTCGCACAGTCTGCCGGGGGACAGGCGACACAAACCCGCCAGAAGGCGCCCGCCAACGACACGCCCGTGCTCGACTCGTTCGGCACCGACATGACCAAAGCCGCCGAAGAGGGAAAACTGGATCCGGTGGTGGGACGGGAAAAGGAAATAGAACGTATCGCCCAGATCCTCAGCCGACGGAAGAAAAACAACCCTATCCTGATCGGTGAGCCGGGGGTCGGAAAGTCGGCCATTGTCGAGGGGCTGGCACGGCGCATCGTAGAGAAGAAGGTATCGCGCATACTGTTCGGAAAAAGGGTCATCGCCCTCGACATGATGTCGGTAGTGGCCGGCACGAAATACCGCGGCCAGTTTGAGGAACGCATCCGCTCCATCCTCAACGAACTGAAGAAGAACCCGGACATCATCCTGTTTATCGACGAGATCCACAACATTGTGGGCGCGGGTTCCGCGGCCGGCTCGATGGACGCGGCCAACATGCTCAAGCCGGCTCTGGCACGCGGAGAGATCCAATGTATCGGAGCCACCACATTCGACGAGTACCGCCAGAACATCGAAAAGGACGGCGCGCTGGAACGCCGCTTCCAGAAAGTGATGGTCGACCCTACCACACCCGAAGAGACGCTGCAGATCCTGCAGAACATCAAGGACAAGTATGAGGAGCATCACAACGTGAACTACACGGACGAGGCTCTTGAAGCCTGTGTCAAATTGACAGACCGCTATGTCACCGACAGGAATTTCCCTGACAAAGCCATAGACGCCCTTGATGAGGCCGGCTCACGCGTGCATCTCACCAACGTCACCGCCCCGAAAGAAATCGAGGAACAGGAAAAGCTGATAGACGAGGCACGCAAAGACAAGTGCGAGGCAGTGAAATGCCAGAACTATGAGCTGGCCGCCAGTTTCCGCGACAAGGAAAGGCAGTACATGGAACGGCTGGAAACAATGAAGCGGGAATGGGAAGAAAAACTGAAGGAGAACAGGGAAACAGTCGACGCGAACAAAGTAGCCGACGTGGTCTCCATGATGTCGGGCGTACCCGTCCAGCGCATGGCGGAGGCGGAAGGTAACAGACTGAGAGGAATGAAGGCTGAGCTACTGACAAAGGTCATCGCCCAGGACAAGGCCGTGGACACCGTGGTAAAGGCTATCCAAAGAAGCCGTGTGGGACTGAAGGACCCGGACAAGCCGATAGGCACTTTCCTTTTTCTGGGACCGACCGGCGTGGGAAAGACACACTTGGCCAAGCAACTGGCCAGACTGATGTTCGGCTCGACCGACACGCTGATCCGTATCGACATGAGCGAATATATGGAGAAATTCTCTGTGTCACGTCTGGTAGGAGCCCCTCCGGGATATGTAGGCTACGAGGAAGGAGGACAGCTCACGGAAAGAGTGAGACGGAAACCCTATTCCATCGTACTGCTCGACGAGATAGAAAAGGCTCATCCTGACGTGTTCAACCTCCTGTTGCAGGTGATGGACGAAGGCCGCCTGACAGACAGTCTGGGAAGGACGGTCGACTTCAAGAATACGGTGATCATCATGACCTCCAACATCGGCACACGCCAGCTGAAGGAGTTCGGAAAAGGCATCGGATTCGCCGCGCAGACCCGTACGGACGACAAGGAATATTCACGCGGAGTCATTACGAAAGCACTCAACAAGTCATTCGCCCCCGAATTCATCAACCGTATCGACGAGATCATCACGTTCGAACAGCTCGACATTGACGCGCTCGCACGGATCATCGACATAGAGCTGAAAGGACTCTACCAGCGCATCAGGAATCTGGGATATGAATTGGTCATCGAAGACGCGGCCAAACGCCACATCGCCGAAAAAGGATACGACGTACAGTTCGGCGCACGTCCGCTGAAACGTTCCATCCAGAACAATCTGGAGGACAATCTCGCGGAACTCATCCTCAATGAGAACCTGAAAGAGGGTGACACCATCCGGGTCAGCATCAACGAGAAAGGGGATGGAATCAAGATGGACATAGAACGGGCGGACTAAATGTCCTTTTCCCGTCCGTATACAGACAAAATGTCAGGCACATTCGTGTCTGGCATTTTTTTTGCGCAAAAGCTTGTGTTTTTTCAAGTACAATCATCAAATATTAAATTATACAGATATGCAGAAAGGCAATATCGGGGTTACGACAGAAAATATATTCCCCATCATCAAAAAATTCTTGTATAGCGATCACGAGATATTCCTCCGTGAGCTGGTGTCGAACGCAGTGGACGCGACCCAGAAGCTGAAAACCCTGGCCTCGACCGGCGAGTTCAAAGGCGAGCTGGGCGACCTGACCGTCCATGTAAGCGCTGACAAGGAAAAAGGTACCCTTACCATCAGCGACCGCGGATTAGGTATGACCGCTGAGGAAATCGAGAAGTACATCAACCAGATCGCATTTTCCGGCGCGAACGATTTCCTTGAAAAATACAAGGAAGACGCCAACGCCATCATCGGCCACTTCGGTCTGGGCTTCTATTCGGCCTTCATGGTGGCCCAAAAGGTGGAGCTCGTGACACGTTCTTATAAGGAAGGTGTACCCGCCATGAGATGGACCTGCGACGGAAGCCCTGAGTTCACCATGGAAGAGACGGAACGCGCTGACCGTGGAACAGACATTATCCTGCACATGGATGACGACTGCAAGGACTTCCTTGAGGAATCACGGATCCAGAGCCTGCTGACCAAATACTGCCGCTTCCTCCCGGTATCCGTAGCGTTCGGCAAAAAGAAAGAATGGAAAGACGGCAAACAGGTGGAAACAGCCGAGGACAACGTCATCAATGACACATGCCCTATCTGGACAAAGAAACCGAGCGAGCTGAAGGACGAGGACTACAAGAAGTTCTACCGCGACCTTTATCCCATGGCCGACGAGCCGCTGTTCTGGATCCACCTGAACGTGGATTATCCGTTCAACCTGACAGGCGTGCTTTACTTCCCGAAAATCAAGAACAACATCGACCTGCAGCGCAACAAGATCCAGTTGTACTGCAACCAGGTATTCGTGACGGATTCCGTGGAAGGCATCGTCCCCGACTTCCTGACCCTGCTGCACGGAGTCATCGACTCACCTGACATTCCGCTGAACGTGTCACGCTCATACCTGCAGAGCGACTCGAACGTGAAGAAAATCTCCACCTACATCACCAAGAAGGTGGCCGACCGTCTGCAATCCATCTTCAAGAACGACCGTAAGGAATTTGAGGAGAAATGGGACGACCTGAAAATCTTCATCAACTACGGCATGCTCACCCAGGAGGATTTCTATGAGAAAGCCTGCAAGTTCGCCCTGCTTAAGGACACCGAAAAGAAATACTATACCTTCGAGGAATACCAGACCCTGATCAAGGACAACCAGACCGACAAGGACGGCAACCTCATCTATCTGTATGCCAACAACACCGACGAGCAATACACTTATATCGACGCGGCCAAGAACAAAGGCTACAACGTACTGCTCATGGAC
This sequence comes from Candidatus Phocaeicola excrementigallinarum, assembly GCA_019120125.1. Classification (GTDB taxonomy): domain Bacteria; phylum Bacteroidota; class Bacteroidia; order Bacteroidales; family Bacteroidaceae; genus Phocaeicola; species Phocaeicola excrementigallinarum. The sequence continues at coordinate 12,608 of DWVR01000033.1, forward strand.
GGCCAGCTGGATGTCCCGATGATCAACATGCTGGAACAGAAACTTGAAAAGAGCCGCTTCACACGCGTAGACAGCGATGTGATAGACCGACTGATTGTAAAAGAAGACGAAAAAGGCGAAGAACTGCCACAAGACAAACGCGATGTACTCTCCACCCTGTTCCGCGGCCAGATGCCGGAACTCCAGAAAACAGAGTTCCACATCGAGACCAAGGCGATGGGTGAGACCGCTTCACCGATTGTCATCACCCAGGCGGAATACATGCGCCGTATGAAAGACATGGCCAACTTCCAGCCGGGCATGAGTTTCTACGGTGAGATGCCGGACATGTACAGTCTGGTCCTCAACAGCGACCATAAGCTGGTAAAGAAAGTGCTTGAGGACGCCGAAAGCGCCTGTGCCGAGAAACTGGTCCCGGTTGAGGCAGAGATCGCCAGCCTGACATTGCGGAAGAACGAACTCCACAAAGCTCAGGAAGGCAAGAAGGCCGAAGACATTCCGACAGCCGAGAAAGATGAGCTGACCGACGTGGAAAAGAAACTCGACGAACAGAAAAAAGAAAAGGAAAATGTGCTCGGCACGTATGCCGCCGGCAACAAGATCATCCATCAGCTGATTGACCTTGCCCTGCTGCAGAACAACATGCTGAAAGGTGAGGCGCTGACCAACTTCGTAAAACGCAGCATCGAGCTGATCTGACAAGCGGAACACAAACAAGTATGACAAAGAAGCCGTTTCTCCCCGGGAAACGGCTTTTTTTATGCGCCGTCCCCTCGTACATATCAAGATATTTCGTAATTTTGCCGATATAACGCAACGACCAATGGAACATAAGACAGAATTGATCCTGATTTCCATCCATGGAACAGACCGCCCGGGACTGACCGCGGCAATCACTGAAATATTATCCAAATACCAGGTCGACATCATGGACATCGGACAGGCTGACATCCATAGCACGCTTTCATTAGGCATCCTGTTCAAGTGCCCGGAAAACGACTCGGGAAACGTGATGAAGGACCTGCTCTTCAAGGCAGGCGAACTGGGCATCAACCTGCGGTTCTACCCGGTCTCTCCCGATGAATACGAGGCATGGGTGAACATGCAGGGAAAGAACCGCTACATCCTGACACTGTTGGGAAGAAAGCTTACCGCGGAACAGATTTCCGGAGCGACCAGAATCCTCGCGGAACAGAACCTCAACATCGACGGGATCAGACGGCTGACGGGACGTATCCCGCTCGACGAGAAAAAAGCGAGCGTACGGGCCTGCATCGAATTCTCGGTCAGAGGCACCCCGAAGGACCGTGAGGAACTCCAGCACCAGCTGATGCGTCTGAGCTCGTCACTCTCAATGGATTTCTCGTTCCAGCAAGACACGATGTACCGCCGCATGAGAAGGCTCATCTGTTTCGATATGGACTCCACATTGATCCAGACAGAGGTGATCGACGAGCTGGCCATGCGCGCCGGGGTGGGCGACCAGGTGAAAGCCATCACCGAACGGGCCATGCGCGGAGAGATCGACTTCAAGGAAAGCTTCACCGAACGGGTGGCCCTGCTCAAGGGACTTGACGAGAGCGTGATGAAGGAAATAGCCGAAAACCTCCCCATCACCGAGGGAGTGGAACGGCTGATGTACGTGCTGAAACGGTACGGCTATAAAATCGCCATCCTGTCGGGAGGGTTCACTTATTTCGGCAATTACCTGAAGGACAAGTTCGGCATCGACTATGTGTATGCCAACAACCTTGAGATTGAGGACGGGAAACTCACCGGACGCTATGTGGGTGACATTGTCGACGGAAAACGGAAAGCGGAACTGCTGCAGCTCATCGCCCAGGTGGAGAAGGTGGACATCGCACAGACCATCGCGGTGGGCGACGGAGCGAACGACCTGCCCATGCTTTCGACCGCCGGACTGGGAATCGCCTTCCATGCCAAGCCCAAGGTGGTGGAAAACGCGCGCCAGTCAATCAACACCATCGGACTGGATGGAGTGCTCTATTTCCTGGGATTCAAGGACTCATATCTGGAAGAACGCGGAAAGCTATAAAGTAACAAATGATAAAATGACAATATGAAGTTTTCAGAACTAAATTTAGAAGACAGTGTACTGGACGCACTCGATGCCATGAACTTCCAGGAATGCACCCCCGTGCAGGAGCAGACCATCCCGGTCATTCTGGAAGGACACGACCTGATCGGAGTGGCACAGACCGGTACCGGCAAGACAGCCGCCTACCTGTTGCCCGTGTTGAATCAGCTCAGCAAAGGAGGCTATCCGGAAGATGCCATCAACTGCATCGTCATGTCCCCCACCCGCGAGCTGGCCATGCAGATTGACCAGCAGATGGAAGGATTCTCCTATTTCATGCCCGTATCGAGCGTGGCCGTCTACGGAGGCAACGACGGAATCCGTTTCGAGCAGGAGAAAAAGGGATTGACCCTGGGAGCCGACGTGGTGATAGCCACTCCCGGACGTCTCATCAGCCACCTGAGCCTGGGATATGTCGATCTGTCAAGAGTATCCTTCTTCATTCTCGACGAGGCGGACCGGATGCTCGACATGGGATTCTATGAGGACATCATGCAGATTGTGAAATACCTGCCAAAAGAGCGTCAGACCATCATGTTCTCGGCCACCATGCCCGCCAAGATCCAACAGCTGGCCAACACCATACTCACCGACCCGGTGGAAGTGAAACTGGCCGTATCGAAACCGGCCGACAAGATCATCCAGACCGCATACATCTGCTACGAGGCACAGAAACTGGGAATCATCAAGTCGCTGTTCAAGGAACAGAAGCCCGAACGGGTCATCATCTTCGCTTCTTCAAAGCTGAAAGTGAAAGAAGTGGCCAAGGCACTGAAGCACCTCAACCTCAACGTAGGAGAGATGCACTCCGACCTTGAGCAGAGCCAGCGTGAGGACATCATGCATGAGTTCCGCAACGGACGCGTCAACCTGCTGGTGGCCACCGACATTGTGGCAAGAGGCATCGACATCGACGACATCCGCCTGGTCATCAACTACGATGTGCCACACGACAGCGAGGACTACGTGCACCGCATCGGACGTACCGCACGCGCCAACAACGACGGGTGCGCCATCACATTCGTCAGCGAAACCGAGCAGACCCGCTTCAGGCAGATAGAGGATTTCTTAGGGAAAACCATCTACAAGATACCCGTACCGGAAGAGCTGGGAGAGGCTCCCGTCTATGCTCCACGCTCGGGCAGAGGCGGAGGAGAACACCGTAAGAAGAAATCCTTCTCACGCAACAAAGGCAACGGGAACAAATGGAAGAAAAAAGGCGGTCCGGCACAGGAAAGGACCTCAAAATAATGAAGAATTAAGAATGAAGAATTAAAAATTAAGAATCAAGAATGAAGAATTGGACAGCCGGCAAAGCCCCTGATTCTTCATTCTTGACTGTCAATTATTGATTGTCAGTCTCACTTCTCCATCGCGCGTGACGTTCAGCCTCACATTGTAACAGGAAGCCCCTTCAGGCTCACAGATGGTGGCGAGGTACCAATACCCCTCCTCATTGACGGCCATGAAGTCCATGTCCGAAAGAATGGCCGACTTCAGGAAATCGGCTGGCACCACACTCCCGAACATTTCTTTCTTGATGTCACGCGAGAACAGACACTCCCTTCCCTGATAGATACAGATATGGATGATGTTGTCAAAATACACATTCTCCACAGGAAGCCCTTCCTCGCTCAATCCCAGGCGTACCACCTTTTTCCTTGTCGGATTGATATAGGCATATCCGCGGAAACGCTCCCCCTTATACATGATGACGGAATCCTTCTCCAGCACCTCGTCCGCCGTTTCCGGCCCGCTGATCCGCGTGCCGAAAGAAAGAGTGTCCGATTCCGCCTTGCGCACGGACACCTCATCGCCCGTCAGCGACCTGTATCTCAGGAAGTATTGTCCCCGTGACTTTATCGGATAACGGAGCGTATCCACACTGATCACCATCAGCGTATCATTGACCACCGTAAACGGCATAGGCACATTCACCTGACTCGCATAATAAATGCTGTCACCCTTGATCCTGAAAAGAGGCTGCTCGCTGACGTCATCCAGCCACAATCCCTGCAGCTCGCGGATGGCCAGAGTGTCCACAACCGCCTCATGTCCTTTCTCTTCCGGCTGTTGTGCACATGCCGCGCACAGCAACCCGCAAAGGACCGTCAGATAAATCTTCTTCATAAAAACATGTCTCATGCGGTCATTTTCCTATACAATGGTAGACGATGCCCATCTCGGCCAGCTCCTGACTGTCGTAAATGTTCCTTCCGTCGAATATCACCGCCCGGTTCATCGTTTTCCTGATGACTCCCCAGGCCGGCAGACGGAACTCTTTCCATTCGGTCACAAGCAGCAAGGCATCCGCGTCAAGAAGAGCGTCGTACATGTCACGCGCATAATAGACCGAGCTCCCGAAACGACGTTCCGCCTCCTTCATGGCCGCGGGGTCGTAAGCGCGCACCTTGCAGCCCGCTTTCAGCAGACGGTCCACCAGCACCAGCGCCGGCGCCTCGCGCATGTCGTCAGTCTCCGGCTTGAAGGCCAGTCCCCAAAGAGCGACCGTCTTTCCCTCCAGCCGGCCGCCGTAATATTTTTCCAGCTTCCGGAACAGTATGTCCTTCTGGCTCTCATTCACCGCCTCCACCATTTTCAGCACCCTCATCTCATACCCATGTTCCTCGGCCGTCCTGATGAGCGCCTTCACATCTTTCGGGAAACAGGAGCCTCCGTAACCGCAACCCGGATAGAGGAACTTGCGCCCGATCCGTGTGTCCGAACCCAGTCCGCTACGCACCATGTTCACGTCGGCCCCCACCAGTTCACAAAGATTGGCGATGTCGTTCATGAAACTGATGCGGGTGGCCAGCATCGAGTTCGCCGCATATTTCGTCATCTCCGCCGAAGGGATATCCATGAAGATGACCCGGAAGTTGTTGAGCAGGAAAGGACGGTAAAGCTTGGTCATCAGTTCCTTGGCACGCTCCGACTCCACGCCCACCACCACACGGTCGGGAGTCATGAAATCCTTGATGGCATTGCCTTCCTTCAGGAACTCCGGATTGGAGGCCACGTCAAAGTCGATCTTCTCGCCCCGTTTCCGCAACTCCTCCTCAATCACGGCCTTCACCTTCTTCGCCGTGCCCACGGGCACCGTGCTCTTGGTGACCACAAGCACATGCTTCCTGATATGCCGTCCGATGGTCCGCGCCACCTCGAGCACATATCTCAAGTCCGCGCTCCCGTCCTCGTTGGGAGGAGTCCCGACCGCCGTAAACACGATCGACACATCGTTCAGGCAACTTTCCAGCGAAGTGGTGAAGCCCAGCCGTCCGGCCTTCACGTTGCGTGCCACCATCTCCTCCAGTCCAGGCTCATAAATGGGGATCTCCCCTCTTCTCAAGGCACCGATTTTCTCCGCGTCCGTGTCCACACAGACCACATTCGCCCCGGTTTCCGCAAAACAGGTACCCGAAACCAGGCCCACGTACCCAGTCCCGACTATAGCTATATTCATAATTCAGACATCTTGTTTTTAAATACCACGCAAAAATATAACAAAATCAGATACCCCAAGAAAAAAGAGGCCGGAAAGATGCCCCGTGTGTTGGAAAAAAACATTATTTTTGCATTACAAACTTTACCGGACATGATTGAATTAGCCCAACATATCGAAGTGCTGCTGCTCGAAAACGACTGCGTGATCGTTCCGGGACTGGGAGGCTTCATCGCCCACAACCGTCCCGCCGCCTACCATGCGGACAGCCATACGTTCGAGCCGCCCATGCGGACCGTCGGATTCAACCCCCGATTAGTGATCAACGACGGCCTGCTCGTGCAGTCGTACATGCAGACCTACAACACCGACTTTCCCGACGCCACACGGAAGATAGAGAAAACCGTGCAGGCACTGAAGGAGCAGCTCTATCGGCAGGGACACATCGAGCTGAACCGGATCGGCACCCTCTACTACAACATGAACGGCGACTACGAGTTCGAGCCCTCGGACCGCCCGTTCTTCACTCCCAGCCTTTACGGACTGGACACGTTCTCCCTCCTCCCCCTTCAGGAAAGAGAAGAGGCCGCAAGCCTCCCCGTACCTGTGGAAGAGAAGCAAGACGAACGCCCCATGCTCCCGCTCTACCACTGGCTGAGAAACGCCGTGGCACTGGCAGCGGCCGTACTGCTGTTCTTCGTGTTCTCCACTCCTGTGGAAAACACCTATATGGACGGGGCCGACTTCGCCTCACTCGGTTCATTCGACATGTTCGATGCCATCCGCGACCGCTCGGCGGCCACCTCCATGCAGACTCGGAACTCCGGCAGGCCTGACGACAGCAAGAACAAGGACAAGGAAAAAAGAGTGCGCAACAACATCAATACATTGAAACCCGTCACGGTAAAGACAGAGACGGTAGAAGCCAGACCGGCCCCCAAAACCGCCAAAACCGTGGCCAAGGCAGAGAAAAAGGCCGTAAAGGAGGAAAAGAAAGCTCCCGTTCCGGCAAAAAAACCGGCAGGACGCCGCTCATACATCATCGTAGCGAGCCTGACCAGCGATGCCGACGCACAGGCCGCGCTGAAGAAATACCGCAAGAGCGGATACAAGGACGCGGAAGTGGTGGAGTCAAAAGGACGCTACCGCATCGCGCTCTGCGGATACAGTGACCAAGCCGCAGCCTACAGAAAAGTGACGGAACTACGCAAGGACGACCGCTTCAAGAGCGCTTGGGTATTCACCGTCTCCAAGTAACACTACCATTTATTCCCGAAAAGATTCATGAAAAGAGTAAGATGCCCCAAATGTGACCATTACATCCAGTTCGACGAGACAAAATACGAGACAGGACAATCGCTGGTGTTCATCTGCGACAACTGCAACAAGCAGTTCAGCATCCGCATCGGAAAGTCCAGACTGAACGCGGCGAGCCGCCGCGAGGAGAAGGTGGACGAACGGGAAGGCACGAAAGACTGGGGAAACATCGTGGTCATCGAGAATGTGTTCGCCTACAAGCAGGTGTTCCCCCTCCACGAGGGAGACAACCTGATAGGACGCCGCAACAAAGGCAACGAAATCGACATCGCCATCGAAAGCAACGACCCGAGCCTGGACCGCCGCCACTGCTACATCCACGTGAAACGTGACAAGCAAGGAAAACCGGTCTATACCCTGCGCGACAATGACAGCGTCACGGGCACTTTCCTCATGAACGGACTGCTCGGCCCCAAGGACCGTGTCCGCATTGAGGACGGGGCAGTCGTCACACTCGGCGCCACCACCTTCATCCTCCACGAGGCGGAGCGGGACTGACTCCATTCATCTCTTTTTCCAGAAGCCGGGAGAGAACATCAGCAGAATTCCGAACAGCTCCAGACGGCCCAGCAGCATCAGGAACGATGAGAGCCATTTTCCGGCTTCCGGCAGCGCGCTCCACGAATAGGCCGGACCGAACGCCCCCATCGCCAGTCCCGCGTTGCCCAGACTCGACACCGTGATGCTCAACGCTTCAAACACCTCAAGGCCCATGAACATATAGGCCAGCCATCCCAGAAACACACAGCCCAGATACAGCAGGATGAACGTGCTCACCGCCGATATGGTGGACTGAGACACCGCCATGCGGTTCACCTTGATGGGCAGCACGGCCCTGGGATGCATCATGCGGCGGAACTCGTTCTTGATGTTCCTCGCCACGATTCCCAGACGCATCATCTTGATGCCGCCGCTCGTCGATCCGGTACACCCTCCCGCCAGCATCGTATAGACCAGGATCACCCACGTGAAAGGCGCCCACTTCATGTAATCGTCCGTAGCGAATCCGCTCGAGGTATGCAGGGTGGCCACCTGGAAAAGCGACTTGCGGAACGCCTCCTCCACTCCATATCCGTTACGCGTCACCAGCGATCCGGCAATCAGCAGCGTGGCCACAAGGATGGAACCCAGAAACCACTTCGTCTCGTCGTCGCGGAACAGCTGTCCGCAACGCCCCTTCAGACACATGAAATACAAGGAGAAGTTCATCGCCGAAAGAATCATGAAGATGGCGATGACATATTCGATAAACGGAGAGTTCCAGTAAGCCACACTGGCCTGCTTGGTGGAGAAGCCGCCCGTGGCCGTCGTGCCGAACGCATGACAGACCGCGTCAAACCATCCCATTCCGCCGGCCACCAGCAGCACCGTCAGCACGACGGTCAGTATAAGATAGATCGTCCACAACCATTTGGCCATCACGCTCACCTTCGGATGGATCTTGTCGTGCGTCACCCCCGTGGCCTCCGCCTTGAAGAGCACCTGGTTCCCCACCCCGAAAATCGGCAGCACCACAATGGTGAAGAATATGATCCCCAATCCCCCGATCCAGTGGGTGAAACTCCGCCAGAACAGCATTCCGTGAGAAAGCGACTCAATGTCATCCAGCACCGTGGCCCCGGTAGTGGTGAACCCCGACATCGTCTCGAAAAACGCGTCGGCAAGTCCCGGAATGCTTCCGCTGATGTAGAAAGGCAACATCCCGAACGCCGTGAAAAGCAGCCAGGTGAAGGCCACGATACAATAACCGTCACGCCGCGTCACCAGATTCTTGGCATGCCGCCCCAGAAAAATCAACAGACTGCCCACCCCCACATTGACCAGGGCGGTATATACGAAATAGATGTAATCCTCCTCCTTATAAGCCAGCGACACGCCCATGGAAACCAGGAACAGCGCCGCCTCAATCAAAAGCAGGATGCCCAGAATGCGGAAAATCATCCGCCGGTTGATCAGGCTGTTCTCACGCCCGCCGGACACCTGGACCGTTGTCGACCAAAAATCCTCCATTTTCTCTCAAAGTTTCGTTTCCCGTTGAACGCAAAGACGCAAAGACACGGAGTTTTTCCTTCCAATCCCTCACGGCAAGTCCCCCCATGCCTCTCCTGCGGCCAACGCGCCTGCAAAATAAAACAAATATTTCGGCACTTGCAAGAAACCGCACGCATACGGCAAAATGCCGGATTGTCAAAATGACAATCCGGACGCGTGAGAATCCGATATTCACGGCCGGCGGAAAGAACCGTCCGAAATCCGGCATTCTCGCGGATTCTCGAAAATCCATTATAACACATAAAATACCGATTTATCTGCTAACAGACAAATAAAATCACTATTTCATAACACCATAAAGCAGTTTTTCTCATTTACACATCATACTGACATTCTGAAAACAATCTTCCGGATAAGGCTTCCAGCAAGAAAAACGGGCCATTTCACCCGTAAAATGAAACGTCAGGACATTTTCCGTGGAACGCCGAAAGGTTTTCCACGGAATGTCCCGGCATTTTCCATGAAATGTCCTGACGTTTTCCAAGAAAAAAGTCCCCGTTTTCCGGCAAGAGATTCCCTCCCCACCCCCTCCACAAGCCTTCTGAGAGGGGTACGTCTTTACATTTATTAAGAAACAGGCTCCAGATGAAAGAAAATCCGGCAAGATCCGGTTACCAGATCCGCTGGAATCCGCGCAAAAGGACACAAAAACCATACCATTACCGACAAAAAGAAATTCCACGCTTCTCATGGAACCTTTCCATGGATAAGATTACCGGATTGTAACGCCCATACAGGAAAAATCCGAAAAAGCCGTCCACCCGGAAAAAGATCCCGGAAAACTCTTGCATATCTCAAAATAAAAGCATAATATTGTGAAAAACTTCAAGACATCTCAAAAATAGAATTTCATTAAATCTAATCAAAAAAATCATCCTTGGGCGGTGGCGGAGCTTTTCCGCCGCCGCTTTTTTTGCCGCCCACCCGAAAGTCCGCCATTGAGAACAAGCCCCCATAAGGATTTCATGACAAAAGGCATGACTGAAAAGCAAAAAAATCACATAAAACCTTGCAAATTTCAGAACAAAAGCGTAATATTGTGAAAAATTTATCACAAACCCTAAATTTAATACTATGTAAAGCGGCAACGGAAGTGATTCCGTTGCCGCTTTTTACCTTTGTAAAAGAAAGATATAAGCATCCTACATTATAACTTTAACACGCCCTGAAAATGAACGGCAGGAAAGAACACATAATACAATCCATCCGCAAGATGAGCAAAGAAGTCATTCCTGAAACCGGGAAAGTGATACTTTTCGGCTCCCAGGCACGCGGTGACTCCCATGAAGAATCAAACTGGGATCTCCTCATTCTGCTGGATAAGAACAAACTTACCTCCACAGACTATGATGATTTCGCCTATCCGTTTTTCGAGCTGGGATGGCACATAAACGCACAGATACACCCCCTACTTCACACCTTCAAGGAATGGGAACAAAGGAGCTATCTTCCTTTCCACAAAAACATAACAAAAGGGGGAATAGAATTGCGCCAATCAGGAGACTAGGGAGACATGTACGATGCTACAGAAGAAGAAATCATCCCTTATATCTCAAAAACAGAAGCATTGGTTTCCAAGATGGAAGAATTGATCACATTAATATAAACAAAGATTCTCCGCGCAGGCATACGGGCAGGCAAACCCTGTCCTTTATTATTTTTGTTTCCAATCTTCCATTCCCCCCCGTGCAGTCTTTCCGCATTCCGCGCATTTCCTCAGAAAAGCGGTTCCGGCCAGAAATTCAGGCCGCCGAAACATTGCGCATATCAAAGGAAAAACGTACTTTTGCATTAAGTTTGTCCATGCGCCGCTTACCTTGCATACAGCATCTCCGCCCACACCGCAGAGACAAGTATGGGAC
>DWVR01000005.1 GCA_019120125.1 Candidatus Phocaeicola excrementigallinarum
GACCGGAATGGTGAACGCAGAACCGCAAAAGGAAGCAAGGTGTATATGGAGATTCACTTGGATGGGTCAGCTCCCTTCTGCCCCCTGCGTTCATTTTTGCTTTTTCGCACCCTTCCGGGCTTCATCGGCAGAAGCAAAAGTAGGCAGGAACAGCCGAAACCGCTTGTCGAAATGTATATTTGCACGTACAAATCGACAAAAGAGAAAGATTTTGCTACAAAAAATGACGGATTATAACAAATATACAAATTTTTGTGAACGCCTCTCACCGGGAATGGTCTTGAAACGCGGATTTCCGCAGATTCACGCGGATTGCTTTTTTTCACCACAGATTACACGGATTATTTCAATTGATTTCAGACCGATTACCAATGCGCAGGCACGTACCCCAAAAACGTCAAGACGTTTTACCTGAAACGCCCTGACGTTTTACTTAAAACGCCCTTATGTTTTGTCCAAAACGTCAAGGCGTTTTTTTCGTACCTCTATGTCTCTATATTCCAGGTCATTCCGTCAGGCCCTCCGCCTTTCGCCGCTCCCACTCCTCTTTCGTGCGCTTCCAGCGGTTGTGGCTCCAGAGCCAGCAGGCCGGATCGCGGCGGATCATCTCTTCCAACAGGGCGGAATAGCGGTCGGTCAGGCTATAGTCGGGATAATCCTCGGGTGAGACGGTCATCCGCCTCAGGTCGCAATGGTAATAGCCTCTCCTCACCCGTCTCACGTCGGCGAAGTAGACGACGGCACCCACCTGCTTGGCTATCTGCTCCGTCCCGATGAAGAAGGAGGTGTCGCGACGGAGGAAGGTGGTCCAATGGTGCATGCTGTTCCATTTCGGGGCCTGGTCGGCGATGAAGCCGACCATCGTGGGCTGCTTCTGGCGCTTCAGGGTGATGATGCGGCGGAGTGTCTCCTTCATCGGTATGCACTCACCGCCGAAGCGGTTTCTCATCCGCAGGAACAGCTTGTCGAATACCTTATTATATAGAGGGTGGTAGATCTGGCTGCTGTGGATTCCCTCGGGATACCAGCAGGCCAGCGAGGCGATCCACTCCCAGTTGCAATAGTGCCCCAGATAGATGAACCCGAAGTTCTTGCCGGTCTCCTTCAGATCGGCGGCCATGTCGTCCGCGCCGGAAAAGGTCATGCGCCGCATCACCTCTCTTTTCGGCATGGAAAAGAGCTTGACGGTCTCCACCGCACAGTCGCAGAAGAAGCGGTAGAACCTCTTCTCGATACGGGCAATCTCCTCCGGGTCCTTCTCGGGGAAAGACCCCGCGAGGTTGGCGCGCACAATTTTCCGGCGGTAGCGCACGACATGGTAAAGAGGGAAATACAGCAGGTCGGACACCAGATAGAGCACCCGCAAGGGAAGCAACGACAGAAGGTACCACCCGCAGAACACAAAACAATACAATAACTTCATAGCGAACGCTTAATTTCCTGTTGGACGGCAAAACTACAAAAAAATCCATTACCTTTGCAACTTATTAAACATTCCGTGCAACCGACATGAAAGAATTCTATCAACTGATGCGGCGCTTCGTTTCGCCCTACAAGAAATATCTGGGCTGGTCAATATTGCTGAACGTATTGTCGGCCGTGTTCAACATCTTCTCTTTCTCGCTCCTCATCCCCATCCTGAACATCCTGTTCAAGACGGGAAACAACGAGCGGGTCTACGAGTTCATGGAATGGGGAAGCGCCGACATGAAGGATGTGGTGATGAACAACTTCTATTACTACACCACCCGGCTGATCGATTCGTTCGGGCCGGCCACCACCCTGCTTTTCCTGGGACTGTTCCTCGGCTTCATGACACTGCTGAAGACGGCCTGCTACTTCGGCTCGTCGGCCATCATGATTCCGCTCCGCACGGGAGTGGTGAGGGACATCCGCCTGCTGGTATACAAGAAGGTGGTGGAGCTTCCGCTCGGATTCTTCTCGGAAGAGCGGAAGGGAGACATCATCGCCCGCATGAGCGGCGACGTGAACGAGGTGGAGACTTCCGTGACCAGCTCGCTGGACATGCTGCTCAAGAATCCTATCCTCATCGTCTCTTATTTCGCCACCCTGATAGTGACCAGCTGGCAGCTGACGCTGTTCACCATCCTCGTGCTTCCCTCCATGGGATGGCTGATGGGCAAGGTGGGACGTGCCCTGAAACGCCAGTCGCTCGACGCGCAGAACCGCTGGAGCGACACCATGTCGCAGCTGGAGGAGACGTTGGGAGGACTGCGCATCATCAAGGCGTTCATCGCCGAGAAGAAGATGACCGACCGTTTCGAGAAATGCTGCGACGGCTACCGTGACGCGGTCAACAGGGTGGCCATCCGCCAGTCGTCGGCCCACCCCATGAGCGAGTTTCTGGGCACCCTGCTCATCGTGGCGGTATTGTGGTTCGGAGGCTCGCTGATTCTTTCAGACCATGCCCCCATCGACGCTTCCACCTTCATCTTCTATATGGTGATACTCTACAGCATCATCAACCCGCTGAAAGAGTTCTCGAAAGCCAGCTACAACATTCCGCGCGGCCTGGCCTCGATGGAACGTATCGACAAGATCCTGAAGGCGGAAAACCCCATCAGGGAATGCGCCCATCCGAAACCGCTGGACGACCTGAAAGAGCGGATAGAGTTCAGGCACATCTCCTTCAGCTACGACGGAAAGAAGGAAGTGCTGAAAGACATCAACCTGACCATCCCGAAGGGAAAGACCATCGCGCTGGTGGGCCAGTCCGGTTCCGGAAAGTCCACACTGGTCGACCTGCTGCCGCGTTACCACGACGTGCAGGAAGGCGAGATCACCATCGACGGCACCGACATCAAGGACGTAAGGATACACGACCTGCGGAGCCTGATAGGGAACGTCAACCAGGAGGCCATCCTCTTCAACGATACCTTCTTCAATAACATCGCCTTCGGAGTGGAAAACGCCACGATGGAACAAGTGGTGGCCGCGGCCAAAATAGCCAACGCGCACGACTTCATCATGGAAAAGCCCGAGGGGTATGACACGAACATCGGCGACCGGGGAAGCAAGCTGTCCGGCGGACAGCGCCAGCGCATCAGCATCGCGCGCGCCATCCTGAAGAATCCGCCCATCCTGATTCTGGACGAGGCCACCTCCGCGCTCGACACGGAGTCGGAACGGCTCGTGCAGGAAGCGCTGGAGCGGCTGATGAAGACACGCACCACCATCGCCATCGCCCACCGTCTCTCGACCATCAGGAACGCGGACGAAATCTGTGTGCTGCACGACGGGAAAATCGTGGAACGGGGCACCCACGACGAGCTGATCCGGAAGCAAGGCTACTACAAGCGCCTGCACGACATGCAGTCACTCGGATAAATCACTTCCGGACAGTGGCGGCACTCCGGCCATGGGCCAGGACCGCCATTTTTCTCATGATTGCCTCCTTTTCATGCACAACATATATAAAATTGTGCAAAGAAGCAACATTTATTTGCGAGAATATTTGTTTAAGACAAGAAATATTTATTCCTTTGCACCGAAAAATCAATAAATTATCTTATTTATAAACTTTAAAAATTAGAATTATGTCTGAAATTGCATCAAAAGTACAGAAGATTATCGTCGACAAGTTGGGCGTAGAAGAATCAGAAGTTGTTCCGACAGCTAGCTTCACTAACGACCTGGGTGCAGACTCTTTGGATACTGTAGAACTGATCATGGAATTTGAAAAGGAATTCGGTATCTCTATCCCTGATGATCAGGCAGAAAAGATCCAGACTGTAGGTGACGCCATCTCTTACATCGAGGCTAACGCAAAATAAATAATTCTTACATGGAATTAAAACGAGTAGTAGTAACAGGTCTTGGTGCACTGACTCCGGTAGGAAACAACGTTCCTGATTTCTGGAACAACCTGCTCAACGGTGTCAGCGGAGCAGGACCTATTACTCATTTTGACGCGTCAAAATTCAAGACCCAATTCGCGTGCGAGGTGAAGGACTTCAATGCGACCGACTTCATTGACCGCAAGGAAGCACGCAAGATGGACCTCTATACACAATATGCCGTAGTGGCAGCCAAGGAGGCCGTGACCGACTCGGGTATCGACATAGAGAAAGAAGACCTGAACCGCATCGGAGTCATTCTGGGAGTAGGTATCGGCGGTATCCACACTTTCGAGGAGGAAGTGGGAGGATACGAGAAGACAAAGGACACTATCGGTCCGAAATTCAACCCGTTCTTCATTCCGAAGATGATCGCCGACATCGCCGCCGGACAGATTTCCATCATGTACGGCTTCCATGGCCCCAACTTTACCACCACTTCCGCATGCGCTTCCTCATCCAACGCCATTGCCGACGCGTTCAACTATATCCGTCTGGGCAAGGCGAACATCATTGTGACCGGCGGCGCGGAAGCGGCCATCTTCCCGGCCGGCGTGGGAGGCTTCAACGCCATGCACGCCCTGTCGACCCGCAATGACGACCCGGCACACGCCTCACGTCCGTTCAGCGCAAGCCGCGACGGCTTCGTAATGGGCGAAGGTGCAGGATGTCTGATTCTCGAGGAACTGGAGCACGCCAAGGCACGCGGCGCCAAGATATACGCCGAAGTGGCGGGAACCGGCGCATCGGCCGACGCACACCACCTCACGGCTTCCCATCCGGAAGGACTGGGCGCGAGACTGGTGATGGCGAACGCACTGGAGGATGCCGGCATGAATCCGGAGGACATCGACTACATCAATGTCCACGGCACTTCCACACCGGTAGGTGACATCTCGGAAGTGAAAGCCATTCAGGCGCTGTTCGGAGACTATGCCTACAAGCTGAACATCAGCTCCACCAAGTCGATGACAGGACACATGCTGGGTGCTGCCGGAGGCGTGGAGGCTATCGCCAGCGTACTGGCAGTGAAGAATGACATCATTCCTCCGACAATCAACCATGAAGAGGGCGACAACGACGAGAACATCGACTACAACCTGAACTTCACATTCAACAAGGCTCAGGAACGTACTGTGCGCGCCGCGCTGAGCAACACGTTCGGCTTCGGTGGACACAACGCATGTATAATCGTAAAAAAATACACTGAATAAGCTGTGTTTGGCAATATGACAGATAAGATAAGGCTCCTTTTCCGCAAGGACAGGGAGTCTTATCTTTGTTTTTACAGGATACTGGGTTTCTTTCCACGAGACATTGAGATCTACAAGCAGGCCCTGCTCCACAAGTCCTTATCCGTCAAGTCGCAGGGACGGCTGCTCAACAACGAACGGCTGGAGTTTCTCGGCGACGCGATACTGGACGCGGTGGTGGGCGACATCGTCTACAAGCGTTTTCCCGGAAAACGGGAAGGGTTTCTGACCAACACGCGCTCGAAGATCGTGCAACGGGAGACATTGAACCGTGTGGCCGTGCAGATCGGACTGGACAAGCTCATCAAATACACCACGCGCCAGTCGTCACACAACAGCTACCTGTGCGGCAACGCTTTCGAAGCACTTGTCGGCGCCATCTATCTGGACCGCGGGTACGATGCATGCATGGAGTTCATGGAAAAACGGATCATCGCCAACTACCTGAACATCGACAGGATTTCCCAGAAAGAGATGAACTTCAAGTCCAGACTGATAGAATGGGGACAGAAAAACAAATTCAGCATTGAGTTCACGGTACTCGACCAGTCGCTCGACGATGAGCAGAACCCGACCTTCACCACACAGGTCGTCATAGAAGGTATCGCGGGAGGAGAAGGAAAAGGCTATTCAAAGAAAGAGTCACAGCAGGAAGCCGCACGCTTCACACTGTCCAAGATAAAGAAGGACTCCCAATTCATCGAGGCCATCTATGCCGCCAAACAGGCGCGTGAGGAGGAGGAGGAAGCAAGAAAAAGGCCTACGGAGAATGTGCCCGCCGTCATCCCCGTACGGGAGACCACGCTCGCGCTGGCGGAGATTGCCGTGGAAGAGAGCGTCGTGACGGAGAAATACGACGATGTGGAACGCATCATCTCGGAAGCGGAAAACGCCGCGTTTCTTTCGGAAGAGGCGGCTGCCGCAGACCCGGAAACGGTTCCGGACGCAGAAAGGGACCAGGAGCGGATGCCCGGCTCCATCCAGGCTTGATGTGACCGGGACGGACGAACCGTGGCTTTTACCCGAAACAGATTCCCATGTGGCGTCCCTGGATGACCAGATCATGGTCTTCCGTCACGACCTTCAGTTTTCCCGCCACCTCGGCAAGGGGAATCGAGTCAATGCGCTCGCCACGGAGGGCCACCATCCTGCCGAAACTGTTCTGGGCAATCAGGTCCACGGCATGGCCTCCCATGCGGGTGGCCAGGTTGCGGTCGTACGCCGTGGGGCTCCCCCCACGCTGGATGTATCCCAACACCGTCTCACGGGTCTCAAACCCGGTCTCGTACTCTATTTCCTCCGCAATATATTGTGCCGGCTTCTTTCCGCCAAAAGTCTGGATACCCTCCGCCACCACCACAATGGAATAAGGCTTCCCCTTCTTCAGGCGGCCGATGATCGCGTCCCCTATCCGGTGGATGTCATAAGGAATCTCAGGAATCAGAATGATGTCGCCTCCCCCGGCCATGCCTGAATAGAGCGCTATCCAGCCCGCCTTATGCCCCATCACCTCGATGACCATCACCCGCTGGTGAGAACTGGCCGTAGAATGCAGCCGGTCAATCGCATCGGTCGCGATCGACACCGCCGAGTCGAATCCGAACGACACGTCCGTGCCCCACACATCATTGTCGATGGTTTTCGGGATCCCGACCACATTGACCCCCATCTCCGACAGCCGGGCCGTGGTTTTCTGCGTACCGTTGCCTCCGATACAGACAATGCAGTCCAGCTGATGTTCCCTGATGGTCTGCAGAAGGACCGCCGGCTTGTCCTCGGAAAAGGCACCGCTGCCTTTCCGTTTGAAAGGCTTGACACGGGAAGTGCCCAGAATGGTCCCCCCCATATTCAACAGCCCTGTCAGTGAATTGTCGTTCAACCGGACGATATCATTATCCAGCAACCCCCTGAAACCGTTGCGAATACCGTACACTTCCATACCGTAATGGTTGATGGCGGACTTGCACACCCCACGGATTGTGGCGTTTATTCCCGGACAATCACCGCCTGAAGTCAAGATTCCTACCCTCATAATCTTCCGCATTAATTTTCGTGACGTAAAGGTAAGAAAAAAGTAGCCAAAAATTGTCACTATGGGAAAAATAATACTTGGGATACTGAAAATTAGAAAGAAAAAATCTACCTTTGCGGACAGAGTATTGAATTTGATGACAGATGAACACTACAAAGTGGATAAGCAAGATATTCAGTTCACGGCAAAAAGCCATCGGCAAATATACCGACAGGGCGGAGGAGATTCAAGACCGTGTATTCCAAAAACTTATACATACGGCAGCCTCTACGGAATGGGGCATGAAATATGACTACAGGCATATCCGGAACTATGATGACTTCCAGCGTGTTCCCATCCAGACCTACGAGGAGGTGAAGGGATACGTCGACCGCATGCGCCACGGGGAAGAGGATGTGCTTTGGCCGGGGAAAGTGATCTGGTACGCGAAATCGTCCGGCACCACAAACGACAAGAGCAAGTTCATCCCGGTCAGCCAGGACGGACTGCACGGCATCCATTACCAGGGAGGAACGGACGCGGTGGCGCTCTACCTCGAGTCAAATCCCCAAAGCCGGTTCTTTTCGGGAAAGGGACTGATTCTGGGAGGAAGCCACAGCCCGAACTACAATGTGAAGGACAGTCTGGTGGGCGACCTTTCCGCCATCCTGATACAGAACATCAATCCGCTGGTCAACTTCATCCGTGTGCCCGGCAAGGAAATCGCCCTGCTCAGCGAGTTCGAGGAGAAGGTGGAACGCATCGCCGAGACCACCATCCACGAGAACGTGACCAATCTGTCGGGCGTACCTTCGTGGATGCTGGCCGTCATCAAGCGCATTCTGGAAAAGACCGGTGCCACGCACCTGAACGAGGTGTGGCCGAATCTGGAAGTGTTCTTCCACGGGGGTGTATGCTTCACGCCCTATCGCGAGCAATACAGGCAGCTGATCCCTACCGACAGGATGCACTACATGGAGACATACAACGCCAGCGAAGGATTCTTCGGCCTGCAGAATGACCTGAACGACCCGGCCATGCTGCTGATGATTGACTACGATGTGTTCTATGAATTCATCCCACTGGAAGAGATAGACAGGCCCGACCCGCATATCGTACCCCTGACCGGTGTGGAAGTGGGACGGAACTATGCCATCGTCATCAGCACGTCGTGCGGATTGTGGCGGTACATCCTGGGAGACACGGTCAGATTCACCCAGAAAAACCCGTACAAGTTCATCATATCGGGACGCACCAAACACTTCATCAACGCGTTCGGTGAGGAACTGATGGTGGACAACGCGGAAAAAGGACTGGAAAAGGCTTGCAGGGAAACGGGCGCGCAAGTACTTGAATATACAGCCGCTCCCGTATTCATGGACGCGGACGCGAAATGCCGCCACCAATGGCTGATTGAATTCAGCCACATGCCCGACTCGCTGGAAAGATTCCGTGACATACTTGACCGCACACTGCAGGAA
This sequence comes from Candidatus Phocaeicola excrementigallinarum, assembly GCA_019120125.1. Lineage (GTDB taxonomy): Bacteria > Bacteroidota > Bacteroidia > Bacteroidales > Bacteroidaceae > Phocaeicola > Phocaeicola excrementigallinarum. Next base: position 8,603 of record DWVR01000005.1, read on the forward strand.
ATCAATTCCGACTACGAGGCCAAACGCCACAAGGACATCACACTCCAGAAACTGGAAATCACCGTGGCACGACCGGACCTGTTCCACGACTGGCTGAAGCAAAAAGGCAAGCTCGGCGGACAGCACAAGGTGCCCCGGCTGAGCAACAACCGTGACTACATCGACGAGATCCTGAGACTGAACCATTAATCACAAGCAACGACAAGCCACTCCCGAATGAGACCCATACCTAAATATATCGCCCTATTGTTGACAATCATCGGATTTTATGCATGCGCAAGCACCGGAATGCCCGACGGGGGACCGTATGACGAGACCCCCCCTAAATTCGTCCGTGCCACTCCTGAACCGAACGCCACCAACAACAAGCGCAAAAAGATCTCCATCGAATTCGATGAATACATCAAGCTCGACAGACCTTCCGAAAAGGTGATCATCTCACCTCCGCAAAAAGAGGCGCCCGAAGTGAAAGTGAGCGGACATAAAGTACTGGTGGAATTCTTCGACACCTTACAGGAGAACACCACATACACCGTGGACTTCGGCGATGCCATCCTTGACAACAATGAGGACAATCCTTTGGGCAACTTCGCGTACGCCTTCTCTACCGGTGAGCATATCGACACCATGGAAGTGTCGGGAACCATCCTGAACGCACAGGACCTGGAGCCCATCAAAGGCATTCAGGTCGGTCTCCACAAGAATCTGGAAGACAGCGCCTTCACAAAACTTCCCTTTGTCCGTATCTCACGCACCGACAGTCGTGGACATTTCACGATCCGCGGCGTGGCTCCGGGAAAATACCGCATCTATGCCCTTATGGACGGCAACCAGAACTATCTGTTCGACTCGAAAACCGAAGCGATAGCATGGCAGGACTCGCTCGTCATCCCCAGCATGGCCCCGGCTGTACGTCAGGACACGGTATGGAATGAACTCGACACGCTGGCATACGACACGATTTATGAAGTGAGATATACCCGTTTCATGCCCGACGACCTCATTCTGCGTGCTTTCAAGGAAGAGAACCCCATGCAGTACCTGGCAAAGAGCGAACGCGAGCAGCTGAACCGTTTCTCATTGTATTTCAGTGCAAAAGCGGACACATTACCGACCATAAAAGGACTTGATTTCGACGAGAAGGACGCATTTGTCATCGAAAGCAACGAACGGAACGACACCATCCGCTACTGGATAAAAGATACCCTGCTCTGCGAACGTGACACACTGACATTCCAGATGGATTATCTGGCGACCGACACATTGGGACAACTTGTGCCCACCACCGATACCTTGAGGATGACCAATAAGATCAACAAGGAACGGCGTCTGGCACTGGCTGAAGAAGAACGGAAGAAAGCGGAGAAAGAGCGCAAGAAAAGGGAAAGACGGGGCGACACCATCCAGGCAAAGCCCAAGTTCCTGACCATGAACGTGGACGCCCCATCAAGTCTCGACATCAACAAGAACATCCTGTTGAAATTCGAAGAACCGGTGGAGCATATCGACACCTCAGCCATCCACCTCAGCATGATGGTTGACTCCGTATGGCAAGACACCCCGTTCATTTTCATGGCAGACAGTGTCACCCCACGCCAATACCTCATTCTGGCGAACTGGCAGCCGGGACAGGAATACCAGCTTCATATCGACTCACTGGCCATCAAGGGAATCTACGGACTCTACACGGACAAGGCAGAGAGCAAACTGAAAGTAAAGACTCAGGAAGAATATGGCACCCTCTACCTGAACATAAGAGGAGCCGGACCTCATGCCTTTGTGCAGCTTCTGAACAACAACGACGCGGTAGTCCGCCAGCAACCGGTCACTGACAAGAACACCTGCGACTTCTATTTTCTGCAACCGAACACCAAATACTATATCCGTCTGGTCAATGACACCAACAACAACGGCATATGGGACACAGGCAGCTACGAGGATAAACGCCAGCCGGAAGAAGTGTTCTACTTCCCGAAAGTATGGGAAATGAAAGCCAATTTCGAGTTTGAGGAAACATGGAACCTGCACGCCATCCCACTCGACAGACAAAAACCGGACGAGATCAAGAAACAGAAACCAGACGAAGCAAAGAAAATCAAGGACCGCAATAAAGAGCGGGCACGTAAATTAGGAAGGACATGATAAAGAAACTGATTCTCTGCTTTTGCCTCCTGACAGGAAGCATGGCAGTAAAAGCACAATGCGGCGCGGTCAATGACGCGATCAAACCGGGAGAAACACTTTCATACGAACTGAAATTCAACTGGAAGTTCATCTGGATCAATGCAGGATGGGCCAAAATGACCGTCAATGAAACGACACACAACGGCGTGCCGTGCCTGAAGACAGACCTGCAGTCGTATACAAACAAAAGAATCGACTTCTTCTTCAAGATGCGCGACACACTGACCTGCATCACGACAAAAGACCTGGTTCCGGTGTATTTCAGGAAAGGGGCGGAAGAAGGAAAACGGTATACCGTAGACGAAGTGAACTTCAGCTACCGCGACGGATTGTGTATCGTCGACCAGCAACGTACGCTACGGGGAAAGACCAACAAGAAACACGATGAGATGGCTGTCTGCGTGTACGACATGCTGAGCATCCTGCTCCAGGCACGCTCCTACGACCCCACCGACTATGAGATCGGACAAAAGATCCAATTCTCCATGGCCACAGGCAAGGCCATAGAAAAGCAAACACTGATTTACCGGGGAAAAGAGAACTTCAAGTCAGAAAACGGCATCACCTACCGCTGTCTCGTGTTCTCGCTGGTTGAATATACAGCGGAAGGCAAAGAAAAAGAGGTCATCACCTTCTTTGTCACCGACGACTTGAACCATCTTCCCGTACGTCTGGACATGTACCTCAATTTCGGTTCCGCCAAGGCATTCCTTACCGACATAAAAGGAAACCGGCATCCTTTAACCTCTGTGATAAACGAAGAGAAATAGAATAACAGACAGCCCGCAAATACAAACAAGAAGGCCGTGCCCCAACCGGGAGCACGGCCTTTCCTGCCTTATCATATGTTCACCGTTTATTATTGAGCATCCTCCTCACTCAATGTAGCGATACTTACACGGTTCCAGTCTGGTTCAGAGAACATGTTTCCTACACCCTGACCTTCTGAAGTAATACGGCTTGCACTGATCTTGTATCTGCTTACCAGCATATTCTTCACGGCATCCGCACGCTGCTTTGCGATACGCTCGTTCACTTCCACACTTCCTTCAGGAGAAGCATATCCCTTGATGGATACAGTGCTCTTCGGATGATTCTTCATATAAGTGGCGATACGTTCTACGTTAGGCACCTGGTCAGCCGCGATAGTGGTACGTCCCTGACGGAAAGTAACGACTGATTCCAAGGACATCGTATGGCTGTTCTTCACGATGGTCTCAACCGGAGTATTCTTGCAGTCATCCAACGCACTCTGGCAATCATTCAACGCGTTCTGCAGTCCGTTCACTTTTGCCTCGCTGTCATTCAACGCAGCCTTCTGTGCTTCCACCTCACCACGCAGCTCATTGACCTTGTTGTTCAACGCTTCCATGGCAGCCGCATCATACGGACGCTGGATAGTCATGTAGTGCTTTCCGTTGCTGCAAGCGAAGTGATAAGTCACACCGGCCAGAAGCTCCAGAGCCGCCTTGTTGACATTCAGCATCTGAGATTTGTTGCCGTCCATACGGTAAACCACAGCCGGCTTGATGTTGATCGCCCATGCCTTTTCCGCGCCTACATTGAAGTTAAGGCTTGCGCCGAAACGGCTTGTCACGTAACTATGGTCGTAGCCATAACCGGAGTTCATGAAATCATGTCCCCAGCCGATACCCATGATCGCTTCCACTTCAAACAGACGAGGCTCGCCCAGATAACCGCCGAACAGGTTGTTCAGATTGATCTTACCGTTGGCCGTAAGGTTCAGCGCATCGAATGCCGTACGGCTGTAAGAGGTGTTCACCGCAGTCAGTCCCTGGAAAGACACGCCCAGCACCGGAGTGATCTGCTTGCCAAGTTCCACACCCACTGTTCCACGCATGTTCTTCCAGAATGCGGAATGAGCCAACGGAGTGATTCCACCACCGTTCAGGCCGACATACCAGTTATCCAAAAACTTTGTACCTTCATAGGCTTTCTGTGCGTTTACTGACACTGTCATCGCAGCAAACAAAGCCGCTACCATCAAAAACTTCTTTCTCATTTTCTTGTTTTAGTTTAGTTCTTATTTCCGAAAAAAAATCTCTACAAAATCCATGCCATGCCTTTCTTCAGTCCCTGTCGGCATTCTGTTCCAAAAGATCCGAAAGTCATCTCATGCAAAATAGCCATCCCGGAATCCATGCCTGTTAACAACATGCGGCGACCGATTGTTCTTCATTTTTCAAATTTTAACACAAGCAAGGACACTATATACCTATTTAAAAAAAGAAGGACATCCTGCCGGTCGAACGACAAGAGTCCTTCTTTCATTTTCCTCAAAAGAATTTCTTACTTGTTCAGTCTCCAGGTGAAACCGTCCTTCGTATCCTTCACCTCAAATCCCAGTGCTGACAGATTGTCACGGATCTTGTCGCTCGTCGCCCAATCCTTATTGGCCTTAGCCTTCATGCGCTGTTCAAGCAACATATCCACCACCTTGCCGAAAGCCTCCTCACGCGCCTCGTTGTTTTCCGAATCCGCTTTCAACCCGAGAATGTCAAAGGCGAACAAATGGAATACACTCTTCAGCTCCTCAAGATCTTCCGCACTGATGGTCGCCTTCTTGTCGACCACTGTATTGATCATACGTGTCGCATCGAACAAGTGGGAGATCACGATCGGCGTGTTCAGGTCGTCGTTCATCGCCTCGTAGCATTTCTCACGCAGACCGGCCGGCTCGATTCCCGAGGTTATCTGCGCCGGAACGATGCGGTCCAGATTCCTGATACCTTCTATCAGACGCTCCAGCCCCTTTTCAGCGGCCTGCAAAGCCTCGTTGCTGAAATCGACCGTACTGCGGTAATGAGCCTGAAGGATGAAGAATCGGATGGTCATCGGCGAATAGGCCTGGGCCAGCAGCTTGTTGGAACCGGTGAAGAACTCATCCAGCGTAATGAAGTTGCCCAACGACTTGCCCATCTTCTGTCCGTTGATGGTGATCATGTTGTTGTGCATCCAGTAGCGCACCATCTGATGTCCTTCCGAAGCCACAGCCTGGGCAATCTCACATTCATGATGCGGGAAAACCAGATCCATTCCTCCGCCATGGATGTCGAATGTCTCGCCCAGATATTTCCGTCCCATGGCCGTACACTCGCAATGCCAACCGGGGAAACCGTCGCTCCACGGAGAAGGCCAGCGCATGATATGCTCGGGCTGGGCGCACTTCCACAACGCGAAGTCGGCCGGATTATGCTTTTCCTCCTGTCCGTCCAGCTCACGGGTAGTGTTCAGCACATCGTCCAGATTACGCCCGGAGAGTATCCCGTAATGATGGTCCTTGTTGTATTTCGCCACATCAAAATACACCGACCCCTGACTCACATACGCATATCCGTTCTTCAGAATCTCCTCCACCAGCCGGATCTGCTCGATGATATGTCCCGAAGCGTGCGGCTCGATGCTCGGCGGAAGCACGTTCAACGCCTCCATCGCCTTATGGTAACGGAGCAGGTAATATTGCACCACTTCCATCGGCTCCAGTTGTTCCAGACGGGCTTTCTTCGCGATCTTGTCCTCCCCGTCATCGGCATCATGCTCCAGATGTCCCACATCGGTGATGTTGCGCACATAGCGCACCTTATAGCCCAGATGCTTCAGATAACGGAAAAGGATGTCGAAAGTGATGGCCGGACGCGCATGCCCCAGATGCGCGTCACCGTATACGGTCGGACCGCACACATACATCCCCACATGAGGGGCATGCAAGGGAACGAAAGGCTCCTTCCTGCGGGTCAAAGTATTGTAGATAATCAGTCTGTCTGTCTCCATAATTGTAATGATTAGATATGCAAAGTTATAAATTTCAGCACAGAAAAAAAACGCGGACACGTTTTTTTAGCCACAGACACAGGACACCGGCAAAAAAAGCAAGAAGCAAAGCGGCTTTCCGCAAGCCACATTCGCTTCTTGCCTGAAGAATCAAGAGGCATCCTTCACAGGATGTCGTCCTCTATGGGTCTATTTTTTAAACTTTAGAGAGAATCAGTTGTTGTCTGCCACATCCCACCATACGCGGGTCTCGAAGCTGTCCTCGCCCTGTGCCTGGATGGCGGCATTATAGTTGCTCATGTTCGTGCTGTAATCGTCCGGATAGTAGATACGGCGGTACGGAATATGCGAGATGCTTGCCGACGGTCCCGGATAGATTTTCGGGACGTTCAGACGACGCCAGTCGGACCAAGCCTCCACACCGTCCTGCATGAAGTTGGCCAGCCAGCGCTGCATGCCGATTTTCTCGATCTTCTCCTGGTCAGTACCCGTAAGAGCGATTTCCGGCTGGGCGTAATAGGCATCGAACTTGCCGTCAGTCACGTCACTGTACTGGTCGAAAGAGGCCTGGATGCCCTGCTTGTAGAAATTCTCGGCCTGGCTCTGGTCAATCCATCCGCGTACGGCCGCCTCTGCCTGGATAAGCAGGATGTGCGATGGAGATATGATGGTGATCGGCGTGTTCTGCGCGTCGTAATAACGCGGGTCGAACGTGGCTGTATTGGTATAGTTGGCGATGTCCGCCTGATTGATGCCGAACGGCACACCCGCATACTCACCCTCACTGTTCGGCTCCGCATACGCCTCTATACGGGGATCGTTGTAGGCGAGCAGCTGGTCAAGAAGGGTATTCGACGGGGCGAAGTCATTACGCGCACCCACTATGATGTTGTCATACAGAGGGTTCTGATTCATTGTCTCGTTCACGAAGTTATAAACCAGAGCTTCCGAATTGTCGGTCATGCCCCCGTCGGCATACGCACGGGCAAAGCGTTCCTTTCCTGTGGCCGGATCCACATCTGTCAGCTTGATGGCCATCATCATGCGGAGCGAGGCGTTCAGCTTCTTCCAGTTGGCGATGTCGCCGTTGTAAAGGATGTCGTAGTCCTCGTCAAACTCGCCGCTTTCGTCAAACTGCGCGTAAGCCTCGGTCAGTTCCTTGTCAAGGTCCGCATAGATTTCCTCTTGCGTATCATACTTTGGAGCGAAGTTCCC
>DWVR01000034.1 GCA_019120125.1 Candidatus Phocaeicola excrementigallinarum
CGCCTACACCTACAACCGCAGCCTCATCAAGCCCCAGGAGGGCCTGAGCAATCTGGACGCCAACAGCCACAACTTCGGCATCCTGGCTGCGCCGACTCTTAAAATCGGATTCAAGTTTTAAGAGAACTAAATAGGGCCACATTTTTATGGGAAAACCCATTCCGGCATGTCCGGGATGGGTTTTTTTACGTGGAGACACGAGGAATATGTTTCCTGATGAATATCCGCATCGGGTCTGATCAATCTGTGGAAAGGTTTGCATATGTTATTTATATGTTATATTTTTGTGATATAAATGTTGATATGATATGGAAGCGACGGTGAAAAGACAGACTGCTTTCAGGCTGGACAGTGAACTGCTGGAGAAGCTCAAAAGTGCGGCAAAGCGTGAGCATAGAAGCCTGAACAACTATGTGGAGTGCATTCTACGTGAAGTGATGTATAGCGAGCCGAATGAAACGACAAAGACGGCCATTGAAGAGGCACGGGCAGGGAAATATGCTGGTACAGTCGATACAAGTAGTATGGACGCATTCATAAAATCGTGTGAATGAAAATCCTGCGTTATTCTACCCAATATAAGAAAGATTTCAAGAGATACAGGAATAATCCTGTTAAACTGATTAAATTGCTGGAGGTGCTTCGTCTGTTGGAGGCGGAAGCGGAACTTCCGGCAAGGTATAGGCTGCATGCGCTTGTGGGCGACTATAAAGGTTGCTTCGAATGTCATATTGAGGGAGATTTTCTGTTGATATGGATGGACGGTAGCAGTAATATTATTGATCTGTTACGGTTAGGTAGCCATTCTGAACTTTTTGGGAAATAAGTGATTCTATATTCTCTCCGTGTCTCTGCGACTCTGTGTTTTTTCGTCCTCCACTCCCGATTTGTCAGCTTTTTCCATTAACTTTGCAACCGGTAAAATCCAAGAAAACAAACTGACGCATGAAGATAGAATACAAACTGACCGAATCCGTCCTGAAGGGCGTGAAGGAGCTGTATGGCGTGGAGGTGCCCGCCAAGATGGTGCAGCTTCAGAAAACGAAGAAAGAGTTCGAAGGACATCTTACCCTGGTGGTGTTCCCCTTTCTGAAAGCATCGAAGAAGGGACCGGAGCAGACCGCGCAGGAGATTGGTGAATACCTGAAGCGGAACGAGCCTGCCATTGCCTCGTTCAACGTGATCAAGGGCTTCCTCAACCTGACCATTGCCTCTCCGGTGTGGATCGGGATGCTGGACCGCATCGACGCTGACGCGCAGTGGGGAATCAGAAAGGCGGATGAGAACGCGCCGCTGGTGATGATCGAGTACTCGTCGCCCAACACCAACAAGCCGCTTCACTTGGGACACATGCGCAACAACCTGCTGGGCAACGCGCTTGCCAACGTGATGGCGGCCAACGGCAACAAGGTGGTGAAGACCAATATCGTGAACGACCGCGGAATTCATATCTGCAAGTCGATGCTGGCGTGGCTGAAATACGGCAACGGCGAGACACCCGAGTCGTCCGGCAAGAAAGGCGACCACCTGATCGGCGACTATTACGTGGCTTTCGACAAGCATTATAAGGCTGAGGTGAAGGAACTGCAGGCACGCTATGAGGCGGAAGGCCTGACGGAGGAACAGGCCAAGGCGAAGGCGGAGGAGGAGTCGCCGCTGATGAAGGAGGCGCGCGGGATGCTCCGCAAGTGGGAGGCGAACGATCCGGAGGTGCGTGCTCTCTGGGAGAAGATGAACAGTTGGGTGTACGCCGGCTTCGATGAGACCTACAAGATGATGGGCGTGGGCTTCGACAAGATATATTACGAGTCGCAGACGTATCTGGAAGGCAAGAAGAAGGTGCTTGAGGGACTGGAGAAGGGCCTGTTCTACCGCAAGGAGGACGGTTCCGTGTGGGCCGACCTCACTCCGGAAGGTCTTGATCAGAAGCTGCTGCTCCGTCATGACGGCACTTCGGTGTATATGACTCAGGACATCGGTACCGCCAAGATGCGTTTCGAGGATTATCCCATCGACAAGATGATCTATGTGGTGGGCAACGAGCAGAACTACCATTTCCAGGTGCTCTCCATCCTGCTCGACAAGCTGGGATTCAAGTGGGGAAAGGACCTGATTCATTTCTCCTACGGTATGGTGGAACTCCCCGAAGGCAAGATGAAGAGCCGTGAGGGTACGGTGGTGGATGCCGACGACCTGATGGCCTCGATGATAGACACCGCGCGAGAGACCAGCGCCGAGCTGGGCAAGCTGGACGGACTGAGTAAGGAAGAGGCGGAAAACGTGGCACGCATCGTGGGACTGGGCGCGCTGAAATATTTCATTCTGAAGGTGGACGCACGCAAGAACATGACGTTTAATCCGAAAGAGTCCATCGATTTCAACGGGAATACCGGTCCGTTTATCCAGTACACTTACGCGCGTATCCGTTCCATCCTGCGCAAGGCGGACGAGGCAGGCGTGCGGTTGCCCGAATCGCTTCCTGCCGATGTGGAACTGAACACGAAGGAGGAAGATCTGATACAGCGTCTGGCGGACTTCGCCGTGGTGGTGAGACAGGCCGGCACCGACTACAATCCGTCTATCATTGCCAACTACGCGTACGACCTGGTGAAGGAGTACAACCAGTTCTATCACGACTTCAGCATCCTGCGTGAAGAGGATGAGGCGCGCAAGGTTTTCCGTCTCGTGCTGAGCAGGAACGTGGGAAAGGTGGTCAGACTGGCCATGGGGCTGTTGGGCATCGAAGTGCCTGAACGCATGTAGGCTGATGGCGAAAGCGAGATTCTATACTGTATGGAAAGGCGCCTGCCCGGGGGTGTATGCCTCCTGGCAGGAATGCCAACTGCAGATAAAAGGTTATAAGGGGGCGGTATATAAGTCGTTCGACACGCGCGAGGAGGCGGAAAGGGCGTTCTCCATGCCGGCCTGGGACTATCTGAAGGCCGGAAAGGGAAAGGTCTCCGAAGGAAAGCTTCCCGAGAATTTCGACATGAATTGTCTGGCAGTGGATGCGGCCTGCAGCGGCAATCCCGGCCCGATGGAATATCGGGGGGTGTATTTGTTGACGGGACAGGAAATCTTCCGTTATGGTCCGGTGTACGGCACCAACAACATCGGTGAGTTTCTGGCCATCGTGCACGGACTGGCCTTGCTGAAACAGAAGAACCTTCGGATGACGGTCTATTCCGACAGCCGCAACGCGATAGGCTGGGTAAGGCAGAAGAAATGCAAGACCAGACTGGAGCGTACTCCGCGGACGGAACCGCTGTTCCGGCTGATTGCCCGTGCGGAGAAATGGTTGCAGGAAAACACATACGACGGGATACCGTTACGGAAATGGGAGACTGAGTTGTGGGGCGAGGTTCCCGCGGATTTCGGGAGGAAGAAATGATTGTGGAGACGCGGACATGCGGACACATCTTCGGCATATCGGTTAAACAAATGATGATTGGTCGTTTATGAAAAAGAGATTCCTATATTTATGCGGCTTTTTTCTGGTGGTGCTTCTGTTGTTCATTTTCCAGAAACCGCTGTTCATGCTTTATAACGGAAGCGTGGACAGGGGAGTGGACGTGGCTGACTATTTCCGGGTGATGTGGCACGGGGCCAGTCTCGACGCGGCGGTGGCCGGTTATCTGACAGCCTTGCCGTGGCTTGTCGTGCTGGTCAGTGTATGGTTCGGGAAGTTCCCGTTGCGGAAGGTCCTTGTGGGTTATTACGTGGCAATCGCGTTGCTCGCTTCCCTGATTTTCATGGGCGACCTGTCGCTTTATCCTTTCTGGAACTTCAAGCTCGACGCTTCGGTGTTCTTCTATCTGGAATCGCCGAAGAACGCCATGGCGAGCGTGTCTGTCTGGTTTGTGGTGTGGAGAGTTGTCCTTATCCTTCTGCTTTCCGCGGCGGGGACAGTCCTTTTTTATCTGGTCACTCCACGTTTTCTGCCTGCCGTAAGGAAAAGGCTGCTTGGAAGCGTGGGACTGATGCTGGCGGGAGGACTCATCTTCATAGCCATCCGGGGAGGGGTGACGGAATCGACCTCCAATATCGGACAGGTGTATTTCTGCAATGACGAGTTCATGAACCACTCCGCCGTGAATCCTGCCTTCAGCCTGTTGGCCTCGGTGAGCAAGACAAAGAACTATTCGGAGGAGTTCGACTATTTCAGTCCGGCGGAACGCGATTCCTTGTTCAAGGGGCTTTATCCCATGGGAGGGAAGGACGCGGTGCGGCTGTTGAATACAACCCGTCCCAATGTGCTGATTGTGCTGATGGAAGGCTTCGGTGCTTCAATGGTGGAATCGTTGGGAGGCGTGGAAGGGGCCAGTCCGAACATCGACCGTCTTTCAAAAGAAGGTGTCTGGTTTACCCGTTGCTATGCCAACAGTTTCCGTACCGACCGGGGAACGGTCTGTGCCCTCAGCGGTTATCAGAGTTTTCCTGATCTGTCGGTGATGAAGATTCCCGCCAAGAGCCGCACGTTGCCTTCGATTGCCGGAAAGTTGCGCGCGGAAGGTTATCGTACAGACTTTCTGTATGGCGGTGACATCAATTTTACGAACATGAAGAGCTATCTGTTGGGAAGCGGTTATGAGCGTCTGACGGCCGATGTGGATTTTCCTGTCAGCCAGCGGAAGAACGCGTGGGGGGTGAACGATGACGTGACGTTTGATTACCTGTACGCGCAGTTGGTTTCCCGAAAGGAGTCTCCTTGGTTCACTACCTTCCTGACCCTCAGCAGTCACGAGCCGTTTGAGGTGCCTTTCCACCGTCTGGAGGAATCCCGTCCCAATGCTTTCGCCTTTACTGATGATTGTCTGGGACGTTTTGTCGACCGGATCCGCCAGACTCCTGTGTGGGAGAATCTGCTGATAGTCTGTCTGCCTGACCATGGTTTTTATTATCCGGAAAAGGGACATCCGCAGGATGAGCATGTCCATCATATCCCGATGCTTTGGTTGGGTGGAGCCGTAAGACAGCCTTTTGTCGTCGACAAGATCATGAACCAGACCGATCTGGCCGCCACTTTGCTGGCACAGCTGGGTATCGGTCATGAGGAATTCAATTTCAGCCGTGATGTGTTGAGTGTGGAATACACTTATCCTTTTGCCTATTGGACTTTCGGCGGAGGGATGGCTTTTGCCGACAGCACCGGTGTGACACTTTATGATGTCAACGCTGACCGTGTGATTCTGGAACGTTCTGCTGCCGATGCCAACCGCATTCTTCGTGGTAAGGCTATCCTGCAAAGCTCGTATGACGATCTGGGAGCGAGGTGAGGGATTTCCGGATGATTGATGATCATTTTTTTTAAGACATAAAGAACATGTTTGGATTAGGAATGCCTGAAATCATATTGATCGCTTTGGTGATCCTGCTTCTTTTCGGAGGAGCGAAGTTGCCTGAACTGATGCGTGGACTCGGAAAAGGAGTACGCGGTTTCAAGGAAGGACTGAATGATGTGGAGAAAAGCGTGAGGATGGATGAGGAGGCGGAAAGGAAGGAGACTGCCGGAAGTGAATCAGACAGGAAGGACAAGTCTGCCAGGTAGGGTGTGGATTTTCATGTTCATGTGGTGTCTCTTTCATGGATTCTGTGTAACTTTCGGCGTAATAAAATAAGCTATATGGGAACATTATTGTTTTTTGGACTTGGGGCCGGTGAGCTTCTGGTCATTGTGCTGATCATACTGTTGCTTTTCGGGGGACGGAGGATACCCGAACTGTTGCGTGGACTGGGAAAAGGCATCAAGAGCTTCAAGGATGAGATGAAGAACGGGAGCGGAAAGTCCGATGGTGGTCGGGAAAAAGAGGATTGACCATGCCGGAGCAGACTGAGATGACTTTCTGGGACCATCTGGAAGCGCTTCGCCGGATGATTCTGCGTTGCCTGATCGCGTTGGGCATTTTCCTGCTTTTGGGTTTTGCTTTCATCCCTTATCTGTTCGACCATGTGGTGATGGCCCCCTGTCAGGAGGATTTCTTTCTTTACGGGTTTATTTCTGAGATGGCTGCCGGCACGTCGTTCGTGCCTGAGTTTCTTCAGAAACCTTTTCATGTGGATGTCATCAACATCAAGCTTCCTTCCCAGCTTTTCATGCATGTCACCTTGTCGTTCTGGCTGGCATTTCTGTGCACGTTCCCTTATCTGGTATATGAGGTGTGGAGATTCATCTGTCCGGCGCTTTATGCCAGTGAAAGGCGTGGAGTGCGCATGGCTTTCCTGTTTGGGACGGTGATGTTCTTCATCGGTTGTTTTGTGGGTTATGCCGTGGTGTTCCCCATGACGCTCCGTTTTCTCTATACCTATCAGTTGAGTCCGGATATATCCAACCAGCTCACTCTTGACTCATACATGAGTAATTTCCTGATGTTGGTCTTCATGATGGGCATCGTGTTCGAGCTGCCTCTTGTATCGGCATTGCTGTCGCGTATGGGCATTCTTTACCGTTCATTCTTTTCAAGATACCGCCGTCATGCCATTGTGGTCTTGATGATTGTGGCTGCTGTCATTACTCCGTCCACTGATCCGTTTACGTTGATGGTGGTGTTTCTTCCTATTTATATATTGTGGGAGTTGAGTGCGTTTCTGGTACGGAAAGAGAGATGAGGCCACAATCCGGCTATTCCAGAACCACATTCCGCACGTCGACCTCCTTGTCGTGGAGAAAGACAGAGGCTGATTCGCGGAATTTCTCTACCGATTCGGTCGTCAGGAACCTGCAATGTCTGCCGCGTGTGCAGCGGGCGTTCATTTCCGGGTGACGGTGCAGGTAGTCTTTCAGACTTTCGGCCACCAGCTCACCTTGTGCGATGAGGCGTATGTGCGGTGGAGTAAACTGTCTGATTTTTTCCTGTAGCAGGGGATAGTGTGTGCAGCCCAGAATGATGGTGTCTGTTTCCGGATCCTTCTCCAGCAGTTCGTTGATGTATTTTTTCACGAAATAGTCTGCTCCTTCCGAGTCATATTCATTGTTTTCCACGAGCGGTACCCATAACGGACAGGCTTCTCCCGTCACCTGCACATCGGGAAAGAGTTTCTTTATCTCCAACGGATACGATTGTGACTTTACCGTCCCTACGGTAGCCAACAGTCCCACATGCCGGGTGCGTGTCACGTGGCCGATGCATTCCACGGTAGGGCGTATCACTCCCAACACTCTTCTTGTCGGGTCAAGATGCGGCAGGTCGTGCTGTTGGATGGTGCGCAGCGCTTTTGCCGAGGCTGTGTTACAGGCGATGACGACCAGCGGGCATCCCAGCCCGAACAATTTTTTTACGGCCTGCAGCGTGAATTCATATACAATCTCAAACGAGCGGGAGCCATAGGGGGTACGGGCGTTGTCTCCCAAATACAGATAGTCATATTGAGGCAGCAGTTCCCGGAATTTCTCCAGAATGGTCAGGCCACCGTAGCCTGAGTCGAACACCCCGATAGGGCCTGTTTTCAGTGTGGATGACGGATACATGGCGTGAAAGAGTTTGTGTGAAAAAACAATGTCATTCCAGCCTCATGAGAAAGCCGGAATGACATTGTCTGTCGATATGGTGTATATGAGATCAGTCGTAAGAGCGGTTGTCAGTTTGCCGGAGCTGCTGCCGGAGCCGCGTTTGCCGGAGCCGCGTTTGCCGGAGTGTACGGAGTGGCTGACAGGCTGATGCCCAGTTTTGTCTTGATATCGTTGGTGATGTCTTTCGATTCAGCTTCGTTGATATAAGGGATATCTGTACGGTTCAGGTCGAATATGAAAGTGTATGCACCGGCTTTTCCCACTTCCTTCACCGTGTCTTCCAGTTTCTTGTAGATCGGTTCCATCATGTCGGCATACGCTTTCTGAAGCTGCTGCTGGGCATCCTGCTGGAACTGCAGCCCTTTGTCGTTCAGATCCTGAAGTTCTTTCTGACGGCGCTCCAGAATGTTCTGCGGAAGGTTTTTTTGCTCCTGCTGGAATTCGGCGAATTTCTTGTTGAACTCGTCAGAGGTGCGTTTGATCTCGTCCTCGTAGGTCTTCTGCATAGCCTGAATGTCAGTCTGTGCCTTTGCGTATTCAGGCATCACCAGGATGATGTCCATTGACCGGAAGTGCGCGAATTTCTGCGCGAACATACTCATCGGGGCGATGAGCAAAAGTAAAAAAGCAATTTTCTTCAACATAATCTTAGTCTCTATTTTTGTTATTGATTTGTATGCTTGTCAATTACGGCTGCAAATTTAGGAATTTAATTTGAATATCCTAATCTGTCAAGCACTTCATTGCTGATGTCGATGCGCGGCGACGCGAAAATCATGTTCTGCGAGGTGGCGCGGTCGAACACTACATCGTAGCCTTGTTCGGTGGCGATGGCTTTGATGGCGTTGTAGATGTTGTCCTGCAACGGGCCCAACAGTTCCTGCTGCTTCTTCATCATTTCCCCTTGGGGACCGAAATACCGCTGGCGCAGTTCAGCGGCTTCCTTTTCCTTGGCCAGCACCGCCTCTTCCTTGGCAGTCCGTTGTGCGGCAGTCAGTTTGTCGGCTGTCTGCTGGTATTCCTCGTAAAGTTTCTTTGCCTCTTCTGTTTTCGCGTCAATCACGCTTTGCCATTCCTTAGACAAAGCTTCCAGCTGTCCGTTGGCTTCCTTGAATGCGGGAATCTGCCTGCCGATAAACTCCATGTCCACCAGCGCGAACTTCTGTGCCGTTGCCGTTGCCATGCAGACTACCGCAAGCAACGCTGAAAGGATGAATCTTCTCATATTCATGTCATTTTTAGAATTCTTGTCCGATGATGAAGTGGAACTGGCTTCCGCTCTGGTCCATCGAACCGTTAATCTTGTCGAAACCGTACGCCCAGTCGATACCCATCATACCGATCATCGGCAGGAAGATACGGACACCCACACCGGCCGAACGTTTCAGCTGGAAGGGGTTGAAGTCGGTCACGCTGTTCCATGCGTTGCCGGCTTCCACGAATCCCAGCGCATAGATGCTGGTGGAGTTCTCCAGCATCAGCGGGTAGCGGAGCTCGGCTCCCAGACGGATGTAAGCGTAGCCTTCGCTTCCGTACGGGGTGAGCGCGCCGTTCTCGTAACCTCTCAGGGCGATGGTCTCGGATGCGTAGTTGTAACTGTAGCCCGTCATACCGTCACCGCCCACGTAGAAGGTCTCGAACGGAGAGCGTTTGTTCTTGTTGTAATGGCCCAGCAGACCGAATTCCGTACGGGTCATGAGCACCGGACATTTCTGGATGTCCATCAGTGCCGTATAAGTCTTGGCTTTGAATTTCCACTTATGGTATTCAATCCATTTGAACATGTTGTTCGCCTCTTCGTGGTCGGTTTTTCCGTAAGTGGAATAATCCTTGTTGCTGAAGAGGGAGTAGGGCGGAGTGATCTGCAGCGAGGCGGTGAACTCTGAACCGCGGCGTGGGAAGATCGGGTTGTCCGTAGAGTTGCGCGACAGGCTCAGGTTCAGGCTCAGGTTGTTGCAGTTCCCGGTGTTAAGCAGGGTTCCGTCGTTCAGTCGGATATACAGGTAGCTCCAGTCTCTCAGAATGAAACGCTGGTACGACAGTTCCGCCGACAAGGTGAAGTAGTCGTCAGGCCAACGCAGACGCTTTCCCCAGCCTACCGACACGCCGAACATCTTGATGGAGCTGTCGGGGTCATAGTATGAGTCGTAGTTGTCATAATAGTAGTTACCCATCATGTTGCTTCCCCACAGGTTCCAGTAGCTGTTCATGTAGGCCGAGTTGTAGTACTGGTCGCTCACGTCGGTCTGCACGGAGTAGAATGCCGATACGGAGAACGAGTTCGGGCGTTTTCCTCCGAACCATGGGTCGAAGAACGATACGCTGTACGACTGGTAGTAGCGTCCGTTGGTCTGTCCGCTGATGGTCAGTGTCTGGCCGTCGCCTTGCGGAAGAATGCCGCGGAAGTTGTCGTTCTTGCGGAACAGGTTGGCGAACGAGAAGTTGGTGAACTTCAGGCTGAGCTTTCCGATGATACCTGTCTGTCCCCAACCGGCGGAGAATTCCACCTGGTCGTTGGCCTTTGATTCCAGTCCCCAGTTAATGTCCACCGTACCGTCCGCCACATTCGGCTGTACGTCCGGCTGTATGTTTTCCGGATTGAAATGTCCCATCTGCGCGATTTCACGGTAGGAACGTTCCAGTGCCTCCTTGCTGAACAGGTCGCCCGGGCGGGTACGCAGCTCGCGTCGTACGATGTTTTCGTACAGGCGGTCGTTGCCGTTGATGCGCACGTGGCTGATGGTTGCCTGCGGACCTTCGGTGATACGCATCTCAAGGTCGATGGAGTCACCGTCGATGTTCACTTCCACCGGGTCGAGGCGGTAGAACACGTATCCCCGGTTGTAGTAGTTGTTTCCGATGGCGTCCTCATCGTTTGTGATGCGGTCGTTCATCAGCTTCTGGTTGTACACGTCACCGCGTTTCATGCGCAGCTGCTCGCTCAGCAGGTCTGACGGATAGACCGTGTTGCCCACCCATGTGATGTCGCGCACGTAGTATTTCTGTCCCTCGTACACTTTCATGTAGATGTCCACCGTCTTCTCGTCGTACTGTGATACGCTGTCCAGTTCAATCTGCGCGTCGCGGTATCCCAGCTCGTTGTATTTGTCGATGATTTTCTGCTTGTCCTCCTCATAGAGGTTCTCGATGAATTTTTTCGGACGGAACAGGTTGAGCAGCTTGCCCTTCTCGTTCGTCTTTTTCATCGTTCGCTTCAGTTTCTTGTCGCTCAGTATCGTATTGCCGTCGATGGTGATCTTGTGTACCTTGATCTTCGCTTTCTTGTCGATGTTCACGTCCACGTATACCTGCTCGTCGTTTTCCGGGTCCTCGCGTTCCAGAATGTTCACTTCGGCGTTCTTGAATCCTTTTTCGTCAAAATGTTTCTTGATAAGGAGTTTCGCGCGGTCCACCAGGTTGGGCGTGATCTGGGTACCCTTTGCCATGCCCAGCTTTGCCATCAGGTCCTCGCGCTCGCTTTTTTTCACGCCGTGGATCACGATGTCAGTGATGCGCGGACGTTGCCGGAGCTGGATTGACAGCCAGATCTTGTTGCCTTCAATCTTGTCCGCCAGAATCTTCACGTCCGAGAACAGTCCGTGCCGCCAGTATCTTTTGACGGCCGACGTGATGTCGTCGCCCGGAACGGTGATGGTCTGTCCCGTCGCGAGTCCGGAGATTCCGATAAGCACGTAGTCCTCGTAGTTCTTGACTCCGCTTACCTTGATGTCGGCTATTTCATATTGTTTGGGAGTTCCGTTGTAGAGGATGACCGGTTTCTGTCCGACTTGAGTAGAGTCGTTCTCTTGCGCGTAGCTTTTGGTCGTTACAGCGGAAATGCAGGTGAAAATCAGTGAAATGAATAATAGACGGTATCGCATTTTCCTATTTAAATTTGTTCGCTGGTTTTGCCGAATCGGCGTTCTCTTTTCTGATAGTCGCATATGGCCTTGCAAAATTCCTCTTCCTTGAAATCAGGCCAGAACGTGTCGCAGAAGTAAAGTTCTGAGTAGGCGCATTGCCAGAGCAGGTAGTTGCTCAGTCTGATTTCTCCTCCTGTGCGTATCAGCAGGTCGGGGTCGGGCATATAGTGGGTGCTCAGGTGCGCGTCGATGGTCTTGTCGGTGATGTCCTCTGGCCTCAGTTTTCCCTCCGCCACTTCACGGGCGATTTGTCTGGCCGCTTCGGTGATTTCCCATTTCGACGAGTAGCTCAGTGCCAGTGTCAGGCACATGCCTGTGTTGCGGCTTGTCCGTTGTATGCATTGCTCCAGTCTTTCACGCAGTGTCTCGGGCAGCTTGTCTGTCTCTCCGATGATGCGGAAGCTGATGTTGTTCTTCATGAAGGTCTCTTCCTCGATGGAGTCCATGAGAAGGTGCATGAGTGCCGTGATCTCTTCGGCCGGGCGGTTCCAGTTTTCCGTGGAGAAAGTATAGAGTGTCAGGAACTTCACTCCCAGTCTGGCCGCTTCTTCGGCGATGATGTGCACCGTTTCCGCTCCGGCCTGGTGCCCGTAGGTGCGGACTTGTCCGCGTGCCTTTGCCCACCGTCCGTTGCCGTCCATGATGATGGCGATGTGTGCCGGAATCCGGTTCTTGTCAATTTGGTCTCTATATAGCATACTTCTTGTTTTTCATTGTCGTTTGTTTACCATTTGGGGTTGAATCCCAGACGGTTGATGCGTCCGCGGCTGATGCTTCCGTTCTCCCATACAATCCAGATGAAGTTGCCGCGCGTGAATTCTGTGGGTGGGTTCACTTCCGCCGAATAGCTGCCTTCGTCCGGTGTGTAGTAGGCGGCGAATGTTTCCGGGAAATACATGCATTCCGTCACTTTCTCCCATTCCACTCCCGAAGTGCCGGAGCAGTAGAAGTTCAGGAAGGCTGTCTTGATTTCTGAGTCTGCGGAAGTGGACGGGCCGCCGAACGCGTAGAGCTGTCCGTCATAACGGATCATGCTGATGCCGGCCATGTCGGGAAGAGGCTCGCCTTGCTTGATTCTCATCCATCCGTTCTCGGAGGACAGGCGTTGGTAGGCCGTGGCGATGGTGTCACCGCTCATGCTGTTGAGGAGCAGTGTCGTACGGGTGATGGCGCTGTTGTATTCCAAGGGTTCGGTGAACGATGAGACGCGTTGTCCGCACGCCGCCAGTTCCGGTGACTGTTCCGCGTCGTCTGTCCATGTGCCGTCGGCTGACAGTGTTCCTGTCTTTCCGTCCTTTACCGCATAGAGTGTCCGCAGGGAGTTGTCCGCTGCCAGCAGGCGGTTGAAGGTGCCGGCCGTTTCTGTGGCCGGGGCGACGGTTTCTGTCGCGGGATCAAGCGTGTATAGGTTTCCTGTGTCGTTCAGGAAATAAATCTTGTCAAGCCATGCGATGGCCGAGTAGGGGGTGAGGCCTGTGGTCAGGGGGACGCTTGTCCATTCGGAGGGGACATCGCTGCCGATTTCTGTCCGCTGTACCACCGGTGTGCCGCCGTTGTAGCCGAAGGTATAGAGCTTTCCGTCCGCGTAGACGGTGTTCTGCCGTGTCAGCCGGACACCTCCCTCAAACGTAAGGTTCTCGTAACTTTTCCATGTGATGGTGTCTGGTTCCACCTTGTGTACGTTCAGTGTCACCGTATAAGCCTTGCCTGTGGCACCGCTGGTGGTATATACCCTGAACTGCAGGGGGGTGGTGAAATCGATGGAGTCGGTCGATGTCCATACCGTATCGTTCTGTGATCCGGTCGGGCGGTAGGCCGCCACGCCGCCGTCGTATGTCATTTGTGTCACCACCTTGTCTGTATGCGTGCCCACCGGAAACGAGTCCTTGTTCTCGATGGTACGTCTCATCTGGTCGATGGTGAACGGATAGTCTGAGCAGTCGATGGTATCCACGTACGCGCTGTCGTTTCCGTTGCGGTCTTTACCTGTCCTGTCAATGTAGAGTGTACCTACCGAGAATGAGGTGATACTGCTTTCCGGAACGTATGTGATCTGTTCCACCTCGCTGTCCAGACAGGAGGTCATGATAGAGATTACGGCAAGTACGGCCGCCACGTATGGCAAGAGTCTTATTTTCATTTGCAATGAGTTCTGTGATTTCAAGTTGCAAAAGTAGAAAGTTTTTTGTCGATTCGGGCTTTTTGTGGCAAGTTTTATATAAAATTATATTGTTAAAGTCGCTTTTTACAGAACATTTCGAGACTTTTTCTCCTCATTTGTAGCCTGATAGTATGTTGAGACATTTATTTTGCCTTGTTCCCTTGTGGCCTGCCGCCAGGGGGCGCATGCACTAAATTATCTTATATTAACACTGGTTATGGACAAAACAGACACATTGGATTTCAGAATCATAGAGAAACTTTCGGAGAGGATGGGACATATCGAGGCCCAACTGGAGATTTTGTTGCAATATAATAAGGTAAGCCATCCTGTCCGTCCGTCGTGCGGATCCACGTCGGTTTCCGCTGGAAGCCGTTCCTTTTTCCGTTTCATGCAGCGTCAGATTCAAGAACTGCAACAGGAGGGGAGGGTCAGGACCGGTGAGACATATGCCGCCGCGTTGAGAAGTTTCAGGCGTTTCCGCCATGATAAGGATGTGTCGGCGGGAAAGATTGATTCTGACATGATGCGGCAGTATGAGGGCTTTCTTATGGAACAGGGGTTGAGTAAGAATACGGTATCGTTTTACATGCGTATTCTTCGGGCGGCCTATAACCGTGCTGTCGAGACGGGGATCACGTTGCAGCGTTACCCGTTTCGTCATGTGTATACGGGTGTCGACAAGACCGTGAAACGCGCCATTCCTTTGGAGGATATCAGGCGGATCAAGAGGCTTGACCTGTCGCTCGATCCTTCTCTAGAGTGGGCAAGAGATCTGTTCATGTTCAGTTTCTATACCCGCGGAATGTCGTTCGTCGACATGGCTTACCTGAAAAAGACGGATTTGGACGGTGGTATTCTGTCGTACAAACGGCGGAAGACAGGCCAGCGGCTGGTTATCCGTTGGGAAAGATGTATGCAGGAAATCGTGGAGCGCTATTCCGGAAACACTACGGATTATCTGCTCCCTATCATTACGCGTCCGGAAGCTGCCCGCCGGCAATATCAGAACGCGCTTCATCTGGCGAACAGACGCCTGAAAGTCATTTCAGGGATGGCAAGGCTTCGGATGAATCTTTCAATGTATGTGGCCCGCCATTCCTGGGCAAGTATTGCGAAATGCAAGCATGTGCCGCTTTCCGTTATCAGTAAAGGCATGGGACATGACTCCGAGGCGACTACTCAGATTTACCTGGTCTCTCTGGACAATTCTCAGGTGGACAAGGCGAACAGGCTGATTATCGGTGAACTTTGAGCGGTGCGGGCCACCGTACTGTCCATAGGAAAGGTGCTGTCAGAATGTCAGTGAATGCAATATGCTTATATCCAATGACTTGTCTTGTACAGGAAAGTCCGTCTCCATGAATCTGCGTCTGTATAAAAAACGCCTTGACGTTTCGGATAAAACATCAAGGCGTTTCACTCAAAACGTCAGGGCGTTTTAAGGCAAACGGGCTGACGTTTTTTTCGGACAAGATGGCAGTCGGAATGGATGTGTTCACATGACCATTTCGTTTATCTCACTCATCTCGTTCATCTCACGTATGTTCTTGCGGTACACGGAGGGAGACATTCCTTCAAGCAACTTGAACTGCTTGCTGAAATGGGCCAGGTCGGCGAATCCCACTTCCTCGGCGATTTCCGCAAGGCTTCCTGTGGGCGACTCCACAATGCGGCGTTTCGCTTCGTCGATGCGCAGCCGGTTCATCCATGTGTTGAAATTCATGTGATAGGTCTCATTGATGTAGTTCGAGAGATAGGTACGGTTCACACCGATTGATTTGCTGAGTCCCTGAATGGTGACCCCTGCATGAAGATAATGTTTCGCGCTGATCCATTCTCCCAGTCTTTCGCCTATGTCCACATACTTCACTTTCATGGACTTGTCCATATAGTCGTCCACGTGTACCTTGACTACCTGAGGCTCATCCTCTTTCTCGTCGCAGGCTATGATTGCCGGCTGCGGTGCGGCTTCTGTTGTCTCCGACGGCTTTTCTTTGGTCTCTGACTCGGCGTCTGCCATCATGGAGTTGTGATATTTCAAGGCGAAAATGAAATAGAACAGGGTGTACATTCCGGTAAACACAAACTGGAAGATAAGGTTCGGGAACAGGCTGACCGCTACGGACAGTACTGTCAGCACGCCCAGTCCGATCCACAAGGGATAGACCCGGGTCCTCATCATCCTGACACGTTCCGGATGAAGCTTCTCCCAGTCGCCGCCAAGTTTTATGAACAGCGCCACGCAGAAGGCTGCCAGCATGACATAGATTCCCAAAAGCACGTAGGCTACTACAGTGCCCGGTTGTCCGTGGAAACCGAAATAGTATACCGTATTCGCAATGAGCAGAAGAAGCGCGCCGGTCAGCTGGCCACCCATCAGGCGGTCAATCCGTTCGTTGGTATAGATAGGTAAGAGGAACGCCCATGACAGCAGCAGTACCTGCAACGGCGAGATGCCTTGGATGAAAAACGCCTTCAAGTCCCCCAAGGATCCGTTTACGTGGCCTTCCGCAAAGGCGACAGCCAGCGACAGGCCGCCTATGATGACATACGCGGCTTCCAGACAGGTGCGCGCATGGAG
Source organism: Candidatus Phocaeicola excrementigallinarum (assembly GCA_019120125.1). Classification (GTDB taxonomy): domain Bacteria; phylum Bacteroidota; class Bacteroidia; order Bacteroidales; family Bacteroidaceae; genus Phocaeicola; species Phocaeicola excrementigallinarum. Next base: position 16,176 of record DWVR01000034.1, read on the forward strand.
CTTGCGGTGGTTTTTCACCGGTCTGGGCAATCGGGAGAAATGAAGGAAAAAGGCCAGGATCAGATTGCTTACTCCTGCCATAAGTTCCATTGTATAGAATATTCTTTCCATAGTGTTCTGTGTTTTTCTGTCGTTAAAACGAAATTAGTCCTTTAAGTAATCTTTTATTTGTCGTTTTGTACAATTTTTTCAAATCGTAAGAAAAATTTGTCAAAATGTGCTGTCTGACACTTGGACGATTGTTTATTCTACAAAAAGTGGGCGGAAAAATAAAATCCCTCTTTGAAAGGTTGAGACCCTTTCTGTTTGCTTGCAGCATGAACAATCTCCTCTTACAGTCACATGATGACCGTATTCAAAAATCATTCTGCAAGACGGGACGCAGAGTATGGTTGAAACAACAAAGGAGAAGAGCCGTCCCATTACTTTCAAAGTCCGGTCAGGCGGAAATTGAATTGCCAAGGTAATGTAGTCTCCTTTCAGAAATTGTGAGATTCTGATTTGCAATGCAAATATACAAAAAGTTCGTATATCTTCACCTCTTTTTTCTCCCATCTTTGAGACTTTATATGTTTCTGCGCCATTCCGAAGGGGAGACCCCTTCTTTCGACTTGAACAGTTTGCTGAAATGGGCCAAGTCCGTAAATCCCACCTGTTCGGCGATTTCCGCCAGGTTCCGGCGCCGGGTGGCGGTAATCTTGAGTTTCGCCTCCTCTATGCGGAGGTGGTTGACCCATGCGTTGAAGTTCAATCCGTATGATTTGTTGATGAAGTTGGAGACATAGGTACGGTTGATGCCTATTTCCTTGCTCAGTTCCATAATCGTGATGCGAGGACGCAGGAAATGTTTGTTCTTTTTCCAGTCAGCCAGTTTCTCCTCGATCCTTTTAGTTGTTGATGCGCTTATAATCATAACCCCTGTTTTCTTTTGTACTAAAATACAAATTCCATGACTCATTTGAAAAAGTCAAAAAGAGGTTATGCGTCTATGAGAACCGAATCGTGTCCTATGTGGTCAAAAATCGTGGCTATTCAGACAAATTTTTTCTTTGTGCGTATTGACAAATCTTACCGGTAGATCAGGACAGACAGGTAGTCGTCGGAAAACATTTCGGCCGCAATGGCTTGCAGATTTTCGGAGGTCAAGTCTCCGATGCGTTTGAACAGTTCTTCTTTTTCGTGGTAGCTGCCGTAATGGAGGAAGCATTTCCCCATGTCGAGCGCGTTGTTCTCGAAATTGTCGCTTGCCACTCCGATCTGGCCTATGATCTGTTTTTTGGCCGCTGCCAGTTGGGTGGAGGTAAGCGGATGCTCGTACATTTTCCGCAGTTCGTTACGCACCAGGCGCAGGCAATGTTCCTCATCGTCTCTGTCACATCCGAAGTAGATGCAGAACACCCCGGTGTCGGTATAGGATGTCAGGTTCGACTCTACATTATATACCAGTCCCCTGCGTTCCCTCAACGCCACGTTCAGGCGGCTGTTCATGCCTGGTCCTCCCAGAATGTTGTTGAGCAGATAAAGCGCGGTGCGCCGCTCGTCGAATGCGTCATATCCCCTGCCTCCGACCATCACATGCGACTGGTGGGTGTCCTTGTCGATAATCCGATGTGCCGGTACATATGGCAAGGGGGCCGTGCGCTTGTAGGCTTCCGCTTCCGGTGCGGGAATCTCTGTCCGGGAAAGAACTTTCTCTATGGTGTGCACTGCCTTTTCAAACGGAATCTGTCCGAGCACGAAAAACACCATCCGTTCCGGGCGGTAATGCCGCCGTACGAACCGGAGCGCGTCATCGCTGGTGAAGCCGCGCAACAGGTCGGGTTTCCCGAGAATGTTCCTTCCCAGCGGATGGTCGGGGAAAAGCAGTTCCTCGAAATCATCGTATATCAGTTCCGAGGGACTGTCCTCATAACTCTGTATCTCATCGATGATGACTTCCACTTCCTTTGCTATCTCATGGGGCGGGAAAATGCTGTTGAACACGATGTCTGTCAGCAGATCGGCCGCCCTAGCGAAGTCTTCCTTCAGGAACGAGCTGTAGATGACGGTCTCTTCCTTGTTGGTGTAGGCGTTCAGGTCCCCTCCCACATTTTCCATCCTGTTCAGGATATGCCAGGCATGACGCTTGCGTGTCCCTTTGAAGATGAGATGTTCCACAAAATGGGCCATTCCCTGCTCTTGTGGGAGCTCGTCGCGTGTGCCGGCGTTCACGGCATAACCGCAATAGGCCACGTTGGTAGGACTTGTGGCGTGTATCATCCGCAGTCCGTTCGGGAATGTAAAAGTAGAAAAAGGCATCGTTCTCACTTATTATCTGTTTGACGGGGCAAAATTACAACAATAGTCATTGTCTTTCCTCAAAAAATGCGGATATTTGCAGAAAATATGAATTTTGTCTCGTCGTAGGAGGATTGGAGGCCTTTCCTGCCGGTGAGACATTCGGTAAACTGAGAAGAAATGAACAAGATTGCTGTATTTTGTTCCGGTTCCGACCATATTGCTCCTGTCTACAGGGAAAAGGCGGAAGAGTTGGGCGCATGGCTGGGCCGGCACCACAAATGGCTGGTGTACGGCGGATCGGACTCCGGACTGATGGAAGTCGTAGGAAAGGCGGTCAAGGGGAATGGGGGGATGCTGATGGGCATCATTCCCACCAAACTGGAGGAGGCCGGAAGGGTCAGCGGGCTGCTGGACGTGGAGTTCCGGACTGTCAACCTGAGTGACCGCAAGGACATGATGCTGCAGGAAGCTGAGGTGGCCGTGGCGTTGCCAGGAGGCATCGGTACACTGGATGAGGTCTTTCACGTGGCGGCATCGGCTTCCATAGGCTATCATGACAGGAAGGTGATACTTTATAACGTGGAAGGCTTCTGGGACGATATTATCCGGTTTCTCGGTAGACTGGAAGAAACACATTTCGCACACCGCCCCATCAGGAACTGTATTCTGGTGGCCGACACCTTTGAGGAACTTATCGGAATGCTTGAGAAATAAAGAACCAAAAATACCTTGGATATGATTATACCGACAATCAAAGACCTGTTGCGACGTGAGGCACAGGCTGTGCTGGACATCCCTGTCACAGACAATTATGAGAAGGCTGTGGCACTGATTGTGGAACAGGTGCACGAAAAGGGAGGAAAACTGGTAACCAGCGGCATGGGAAAGGCCGGACAGATTGCCATGAACATTGCCACAACATTCTGCTCTACGGGAATTCCTTCAGTATTCCTGCATCCGAGCGAGGCGCAGCATGGTGACTTGGGTATCTTGCAGAAGAATGATCTCCTGCTGCTGATCTCCAACTCGGGAAAGACACGGGAAATTGTGGAGCTGACCGACCTGGCTGCCAAGCTGGATCCTGCATTGAAGAAAATAGTGATTACAGGTAATCCTGACAGTCCGTTGGCTCATGCTGCCGATATCTGTCTGGCGACAGGTCATCCCGATGAGGTTTGTCTGTTGGGAATGACTCCTACCACTTCGACTACGGTGATGACGGTCATCGGTGACATCCTTGTGGTGGAGACCATGCGCCGCACCGGCTTTACCATCGAGGAGTACAGCAAACGCCATCATGGCGGATATTTGGGCGAGCGCTCACGTGAACTGAGCAAGTGATCCGGGTGGAGAGGTCGCCGCATAAAACACGTTCGGCAAAGCCAATCCCAAATTCCATACATCAGCTTTCATTTTGTCATCTTGTTGTGAATGATGATAAAATGAAAGCTGTTTTTATTTTGACGGACTCTTCTACTCCGGACTGCCGATTATGTCGTTTCTTTTCCTTAATCGACAAACTTGATTTTGGAGACGTCACGGGGTTTGGCGGCTGGAGTCTCGTCAGGATAGCCGAAGGCGATGCAATACAGCAGTTCATAACCTTCAGGAATATCCAGACGCTTCAAGTACTCTGCAGCTTCCGGTTCTGTCTGCATGAAACGGATGGGAGAGCCCAAACAGCATGAACCGATTCCCATCGACCAGGCGGAAAGCACCATGTTCTCACCCAACAGGCCGCAATCTATCGGTGACATGTCATACGACTTGTCGTTTGCAATGAATACTACAGTAGGCGCGTTACGGAACATGTTCTTGAAATCAGGGTCAGCCGCCATTTTCGGGTACTTTTTCTTGTAAACTTCTGTTATTCCGTTGATATACTCCGGATTATCCACTACACGGATGGCCCACGACTGCTTGTTCTGTCCGTTCGGTGCATTGATGCCGCAATCCAGAATGATCTGCATTGTATCACGGTTCACCGCCTGCGGTTTATACTGGCGGATACTGCGACGCGTCATAATCGTTTCAATAACTTGATTTGTCTCACTGTCCTGCGGAGTCTCACTTGCAGTCTGAGACTGCGTATTTCCGCCTCCACATGCCATCAAAGGGAAGAGCAAGGTGGTCATCACCACCGATTTCCATGTTTTCATAAGCTGTATTCTTTATTGATTTCCACAAAAATAAACAAGTTTCCCGAATTCCTCAATTTTTGACATACAGATTTTTCTCTGATTACCTGTGCATATAATAAAAAAGCGGCCCTCCTTAAAAGAGGGCCGCCCACACTTATCTGATAGAAACTGATAATTACAATTTCGGACCAGCAGCAACCAAAGCCTTGCCTGCTTCGTTACCTTCGAACTTAGCGAAGTTCTTGATGAAACGAGAAGCCAAGTCTTTTGCTTTTTCTTCCCACTTGCAAGCGCAGTCGTAAGTGTCACGAGGATCAAGGATCTTCGGATCAACACCCGGCAATTCTGTCGGAACCACGAAGTTGAAGAACGGAATAGTCTTGGTCGGAGCCTTGTCGATAGAACCGTCCAGGATAGCATCGATGATACCACGAGTATCACGGATAGAGATACGCTTGCCAGTACCGTTCCAACCTGTGTTAACCAAGTAAGCCTTCGCGCCAACCTTTTCCATCTTCTTAACCAGCTCTTCAGCATATTTAGTCGGATGCAAGCTCAAGAATGCAGCACCGAAGCAAGCTGAGAATGTCGGAGTCGGTTCAGTGATACCACGTTCTGTACCAGCCAACTTAGCGGTAAATCCAGACAGGAAGTAATACTTAGCCTGTTCTGCGTCCAGAATAGATACAGGAGGCAATACACCGAATGCATCGGCAGACAGGAAGATTACCTGATGAGCGTGAGGACCTTTAGATACCGGCTTCACGATGTTGTTGATGTGGTAGATAGGATAAGAAACACGAGTGTTTTCTGTTACACTCTTGTCAGCGAAGTCAATCTTACCGTTTGCGTCAACTGTTACGTTTTCCAGCAAAGCGTCACGCTTGATTGCGTTGTAGATATCCGGTTCTGATTCCTTGTCCAGGTTGATAACCTTAGCGTAGCAACCACCTTCGTAGTTGAATACACCTTCGTCATCCCATCCGTGTTCGTCATCACCGATCAACAGACGTTTCGGGTCAGTTGACAGAGTGGTCTTACCTGTACCTGACAGACCGAAGAAGATGGCAGTGTCAGTACCTTCCATGTTGGTGTTTGCAGAGCAGTGCATGGAAGCGATGCCACGCAACGGATTCAGGTAGTTCATGATAGAGAAGATACCCTTCTTCATTTCACCGCCGTACCAAGTGTTCAGGATAACCTGTTCGTTGGTCTTCAGGTTGAATACAGTAGCTGTCTCAGAGTTCAGACCCAGTTCCTTGTAGTTGTCAACCTTAGCCTTGGCAGCGTTGAA
>DWVR01000035.1 GCA_019120125.1 Candidatus Phocaeicola excrementigallinarum
CCGGTTGAACATGCGGAGTATCTCGCCAGTGGTGCTCCCGAATATCTTGCGGATGCCGATCTCCTTCCGACGGTACTCGCTCTCGAACATCGTCAGGCCGAACACCCCGATCATGCTGATCACGATGGCGAGAAGGGAGAAAAGCAGGATCTGACACGTAAAGCGAAGCTCGTTGCGGTAGGCGTCGTCCAGCACACGGTCCATGAAGCGGAAGTTGAAGTCGTGGCCCGGAGTGAACTTCTCCATCGCCTTCTGGAGCGAGCGCACCACCTCCACCTTGTCCGTGCCGGCGGAGACGCGGACATTGACCACATTCTTCCATCCCTTCCAATGCTTATACCGCTCGCCGAAGATAACGAACGCCATAGGCTGCGCATCAGCATCATTACGGAAAGTGCTGTACTTCACATTCTCACAAAAACCGACTATCGGAAGATCATTCGTAGTGGCAAGCTCTCCCACCTTCATCCACGGATACTTCTTGCGGGCGGCCTCATTGAACACGTACACATCACCGTCGCCCGGCTTGAAACCACGCCCTTCAGTGACACGGATACCCATCACCTCCAAAAAACGGTAATCCACCGGAAGCGCGTCAAACTGAATATGCTTGTCCTCACTTCCACGTCCCCACCCCATATAGAGATCGCCCGAGCTCAAGACAAACTGAGAGAACGCCACACCTTCCACACCCGATATGCGCGACAATTCTCCGACAACGGCATCCGTCTGTGCCCTAGTCTCAGGACTCATGGAACCTACGACAATGGCATCCTTGTCATACCCATAGTCAGTAGTGCGGATATAGCGGCTTTGCAAATACATGATGCCAATAGAAATGACAAGCATAAACGCCACGAAAAACTGGACGCAAACCAACGCGCCGCGCAGCTTCTTCCCTTTGGGCGACAGACCGAACGAGCCTTTCAATACCAAAGCAGGCGGAAACGATGTCACATAATAGGCCGGATAAAGACCGGCGAGCACTCCCATCAGGACACTGATACCGAAGGTTGACACCAACAGAAACGGATGCTCCATAAGGTCCAGGTCGGCCGCCACCAGATCCTGTATACCCGAATCACGCAATGCCAACATCAGAAGCATGGCCAGCGCAAAAGCGATGACGCTGACCAAGACCGTTTCCAGAACCAAGGCCACCCGGAGCGAGCCGGCCGTGGCACCCAGCACTTTTTGCGTATTGATACTTTTCACACGCATCGGAGTCTCGGCCAACGAAAAATTCATAAAGTTGATGGCGGCGACAATGACAATCAGGAAAGAGACACACAACAACAGATATACAGTGGTACGGTTGGCGGCACTGGGATTATCCACGCCTGAGAAATGCAGCTCGGCCAATGGTGTCAGCCGGAATATGTTTTCCTCAGTCTGATTCTCCAGGCCCGGAACGGAAGAAACGAATTTCCGGAACATCTGTTCCCTCACTTCGGCAACATTGGCCGCATCGTCCAGACGCAGGTAGCAGGTATAGTTCCAGTTTCTCCAGTCCCCCTTGTTCTCGTCCGCAGGAAGCGGCTTGAAAATAAAATTCCCGATTTGTGAGTTCTCCGGAAAATCCTCATAGACTCCGCCCACGGTCAACGGAGAATTATCCGCCTGTTTCCCTTGAAAGATGGTTCTTCCTACCGCATCGGCAGTACCGAAAAACCGCACGGCCATCGAACGGGGAACCAACACATGTCCCGGCCGGTCAAGCGCGCCGACAGACCCTGCGATGATCTGGGGCTGAAAAACCTCCATGAAGTTGCCGAACCCTGTAAGGGCTGTCTCATTAAACGAATGTCCGTCCATTTCATAACCGGAGGTATACGGAAAAGAGGTTACGACAGAAGTTGCCCTGATATGAGGCGAGCTTGAAGCGATCATCTCGGCGACAGGACGGTTCATCCACCGCTGCCAGCCTTGCTCCTCATCCAACAGGATTTCCACCCGATAGATCTTATCATAATCCTTATACCCCTTGTTGAAATTCAGATCGTAGTCCACCTGCGTCATGATAACAAAAAACGAGGCGAAGGCGACAGCCAGACCCACAATATTCAGCACACTGGCGGTGAAGAACCGCCGGAAGGTGTGCGTAAAGTTGCGTATCAAAGTTTTCATGTTGGCAATCAATAGTTAATTAATAATTAATAGTTAAATGAATAACGACATTTTTCATTCCTCATTCTTAATTCTTCATTTCCAGAAGTTCCTCATTTAAATTCATTCCGTTTTTATCGAGTCGGCCGGGTTCGCACGGGCGGTCCGGAAGTTCTGTATGGTAACGGTTGTCTGCGTGATGAGCGCCACCACCACAAGAGCCAGCGCAAACACCCACCACGACATACTGACGCGCACGCTGAAACTTTTCAGCCACTCATTTACCGCATAATAAGCTGCCGGTACAGACAAGATAAAGCATATCACCACAATACGCAGATAGATACGGTTGAACATCCAGAGAATCTCACCCGTGGAAGCTCCGAACACCTTTCTGATTCCGATTTCCTTCCTACGGTATTCCGCCTCGAATATGACCAGTCCGAACACGCCCACCAACGAAATCAGGATAGCCAGCACACTGAACAGCGTCACGATATGCTGCTGGTCGGCCTCCTCCTGATAGAGCGAGGCGTAGACCCTGTCGAAGAATTCCACGTCGATGGAATAGCCCTCGAAGTTCCGCTCCAACGCCTCACGCACATGCGCCAGCGCGGCGTCCATGTCGCTCCCCGCCTTCACGCGGATATAGGCGTACGGCAGCTTCAGCGAGTCGAACACCGGATTGGTGACGAACACGAAAGGCACGTCGTCCGCCTTGTGCAGGGAAGTGAGCTGCAAGTTGTTCACATAGCCCACCACCGAAGCCTGCTTCCCCCACGGATTGAAGTCGAACGTCTCGCCCACGGGGATGCCCATCATCTCCTTCGCGTTGCGTGTAGCAACGAAGTTCAGCCGTCCGGTCCGGATGGAGTCGTTCGGGAGGAAGCCGCGCCCCTCCTCCACCTTAATGCCCATCGTGGAAAGGAAGTTGGGTGTCACGTTGATCAGGAACGCCCCCGCCTCCTTGTCCTTGTATTCCAGCGGATAGGTGCTGTACACGTTCATGCCTCCCAGTTTCACATTCGCATAAGCCACATCGGCTATCTCGGCACATCCTTTCAGCTGGTGGTCGAATCCCTGATACATGGAGCTTGTGACAGGAAGTCCCGGCAAGGCGGCTATCAGAAGTTGGTCACGGTCCACGCCCAACTCATACCGACGCATGTAGTTGTTCTGCATCCAGATGAACGCGGTGACGATGATCAGCACGAGCGAGATGACATACTGGAATCCGATGAGGCACGTGCGCAGACGCTTCCCCTTCCCCGAAAGCGCGAAGTTGCCCTTCAGCATCATGGCGGGAGGGAAGGAAGTCATGTAGAACGCGGGATAGAGTCCGGCCAACGCCCCCACCGCCAATGAAATCACGCCACTCAGCACCACGGGCTTCCAATAAAGCAGGAGCGAGGGAGTGAAATGAAGGAATCCGAGGGCACCCGCGCGGCCCAGACAGGCCACCAACGCCAGCGAAAGCAGCCACGCAAGGAACGCGATGCTCACCGACTCGCACACCAGACCGAGGCGCAGCGTGCCGACAGGGCTTCCGAGCACCTTCTGCGTGTTGATGCTCCGGATGCGCATCGGGGTAAGCGCCGTACTGAAATTGATCAGGTTGACCGCCGCCACCAGGATAATCAGCAGGGCGATGCTGACCAGCAGATACAGGTTCTGACGGCTTCCGGTCTTCAGGAAGTCGTTGCCTTTATACGTATAATAGACATCGGGCAGCGGAAGGACGTACGCCTCGAAAACGGACTCCGAATCGTCCTTCAGGCGTTCGTTCACCCCCGCCTTGTCCATCTGAATCCGGATGTCCTCGGGGGTCACGCCCGGCTTCAGGCGGAGGAATCCGCAGAAGTTGTAGCTCAGCCAGTGGTCCTTCTGGATGTCGTTCATGCGGATAAGAAGCGGATTGTCGGCAAACTGGGAGTTCTCCGGGAAGTCCTTGTAGACTCCGCACACGCGGTATCGGGTGACATCCTTGTCAGACACCCAGCAGTCGCCGTTCCGGTACACATACGACCCCACGGCGTTCCCTTCGGGGAAGAACTTGCGCGCCATGCTTTCCGACATCAGCATCCCGTCGGGAGCGTCCATCCCCTCGGCGTTGCCTTCCACAAACTCCATCCCCACCGTCTGCGCGAAGCTCTTGTAGACGGCATACGGCTCCTCCATGAAATAGGAGGGATTGTCTGGATCGGTGCAGAAAGCCACCTCCCCCCACGACCTGGCGAAGATGCTTCCGCACTCCACCCCAGGGATGTGCTCGATCACATAGTCGATCATCCCTCGGGGAAGGATGGCCCCGAAGTACGAAGGGCCGCCGTCGATGTGCGTGTCGAGCATCACCACCCTCCCGGCGTCGGGATAGCAGGTGTCGAAGCTGCGCTCGTAGCCCACTTTCATCATGATGACCACGAAGGCGGCGAAAGCCCCCGACATCCCCAGCAGATTGAGCGACGAAGCGAGCCGGAAACGCCCCAACGTATAAAACAAGTTTCTGACAATCGTATTCATACTTTAAACAATTAATAATTAACAGTTAATAATTAATATAGTGGGAGCCGCACGGAAGCAAAGATTCTTCATTCTTCACTCCTCATTCTTCATTTAATTCATTCCGTCTTTATCGAGCTGGCCGGGTTCTCACTTGCCGTGCGCCAGCTCTGCACCGTCACCGTGAGCAGCGTGACGCAGGTCACAACAAGAAATGAGGCAAGGAAGATCCACGCGCGTATGGGAGTCTTCTCGGCAAACCCTTCCAGCCAATGATGGCCGATCCACCACCCGAAGGGAGCCGCCGCCACGAAGCACCCCAGCAATATATACAAGTAACGCCGGTTGAACATGCGGAGTATCTCGCCAGTGGTGCTCCCGAATATCTTGCGGATGCCGATCTCCTTCCGACGGTACTCGCTCTCGAACATCGTCAGGCCGAACACCCCGATCATGCTGATCACGATGGCAAGAAGGGAGAAAAGCAGAATCTGGCGGGTGAAGCGCAGCTCGTTGCGGTAGGCGTCGTCCAGCACGCGGTCCATGAAGCGGAAATTGAAGTCATGGCCCGGAGTGAACTTCTCCATCGCCTTCTGGAGCGAACGCACCACCTCCACCCGGTCCGTGCCGGCGGAGACGCGGACGTTGACGGTCATCGGCCACCACATACGCTCGAGTCCCTTCCCGTATAGAATGAAAGCCATCGGACGCTCCTCGTTGTCGCTACGGAACGTGGTGTACCTCACATTCTCGCAGAAGCCCACCAGCTCGCACGGCAGCTGCCCGTCACCGAAGTCCAGTTCAGCCGGAGGCTCGCCAAACGTGAGCCACGGATATTTCCTGTGCGCGGTCTCGTTGAAAATGAACGCGTTGGAGTCGGTCGGCTTGAACCCCCTCCCCTCGGTGATGCGGATGCCCATCACATCGAAATAACGATGGTCCACCGGAAGAATGTCCGCATTCACCATCTTGTCTCCTTCTCCCCATCCCCACGACATGTAGTTGTCGCCGGAGCTGAGCACGAACTGCGACAAGGCCACGCCCTCCACTCCCGACACACGGGAAAGCTCGTCGACGACAGCATCCTGCCGCATGATGGCGTCCTGCGTCATCTCGCCCACCACAATGGCGTCGCGGGCGTAACCATAGTCAGACACACGGATGTACCGGCTCTGCGCATACATGATGCCGATGGCGATAACCAGCACAAACGACACGAAGAACTGCACGCACACCAACACCGTGCGCAAACGCCGCCCCTTGGGCGACAGGCCGAACGAGCCTTTCAGCACCAGCGCCGGAGGAAAGGACGTGACATAACGCGAAGGATACACGCCGGCCGCCACTCCCATGAGCACGCTCAGCGCAGCCGTGGCTGACAGAAGGGCGGGATGTTTCCCCAGCGTCAGGTCGGCGGTCACCAGATCCTGCACCCCCGAATCGTGCAAAGCCAGAAGAAGCAGCAACGAGAGCAAGAAAGCGGAAACGCTGACAAGCACCGACTCTCCCACAAGACTTGCCCGGAGCGAACGGACAGACGCGCCCAGCACCTTCTGCGTGTTGATGCTTTTGACGCGCGTGGGAGTCTCCGCAAGCATGAAGTTGAGGAAATTGATCGCGGCGACCACCACGATCAGGAACGACACGCACAGAAGAAGATACACCGTGGTGCGGCTCGTGCCGCCCGTCCCGGTAGAGAAATGCACCTCAGACAAGGGCACAAGGCGGAAAAAGTCCGTCCTCCCCTTCACCACGACCGTAGGTCCGAAAGGATCCATCTCAGCCGTTTTTTCCATGACCCTCCGCTGAATCTCGTCCGCCTGCGACGGATCGCTCAGACGCACGTAACAGCGATAATTCCACGCATTCCAGTAATCCTTGTTGTCCCGGTCATGGCATGGCATAAATACGGGATTCCCCAGCTGGGTGTTCTCCGGAAAATCCTTGTAGACACCTCCCACCACCAGCGGCTGGTTGTCCGCTTTTTTCCCGAAGAACACGGTTTTCCCCACCGCGTCCGCCGTGCCGAAAAAACGCAACGCCATCGACTGCGAAATCAATATGTGGTCCTCCACTTCGAGCGCGTCCGCGTTTCCGCACACCATTTCGGGACTGAACACGTCCACAAAATTCCCGAACCCTTTCTGCACCATCTCATGGAACAAGTGTCCGTCCACCTCGAAATCCGCTCCCATGTCCCAGTCCAGCAACGACATGGACTCGATATACGGAGAACTGCTTCTGACAAGCTGTTCGCAGAAAGGACGTGGCAGGTTCGACTGCCATCCGTTGTCTTGCCCCTGATCGAACTCCAGTCGGTAAATCCTGTCGTAATCCTTGTATCCCTTGTTGAAGTTCAAATCGTAGTCCACCTGCGTCATGATGACGAAGAACGAGGCGAAGGCCACGGCCAGACCCACGATGTTCAGCACACTGGCGATGAAGAACCGCCGGAAGGTGTGCGTAAAGTTGCGTATCAGAGTTTTCATGTTGACAATCAATAGTTAATTAATAATTAATAGTTAATAGTTAACAATTAATAACGGCATTCTTTATTTCCAGAAGTTCTTCATTCTTCATTTAAAAGATTTATTCCGTCTTCAGGTTCTCCACCGGATTCTCGCGGGTGGCCTTCAGGCTGATGAGCCATACCGAGCCGAGGGAAATCAGGGTCACGGCGATGAAAGCCGCCAGCGGAACCCACCACGGAAACGCACTCTCATAGGTCACGATGCGGTCAATCTGGACGACACCGAACACAGCCAAAGGCACGGCAAGCACCAGACTCACCAGAATGGAGACCTGAGAGAAACGCATCAGACGCATACGCTCGCCCGATGAGCTGGAACCGAATACCTTCCGGATGGCCATATCGCGCTTGCGCTGGGCGATGAAGTAGATGCTCATCGCCGTCAGACCCAACAGGGAAATGAGCAGGGCGGCCCCGGTGAACACCACGATAATCTTGCCCAGACGGATAAAGTCGGAATAGGACTCGTTCACCAGTCCGTCGTACCACCGCGACTCAAACGGAATACCGTCGATCGCCTCCGAATACAAGGCGTCCACCTGCTTTCTGAATCCGGCCAGATCTCCGTCGTCCACCTCCACCAATATACTCCACGGATAGCCGATCTTGCCCGACGGAAGCACCTGAAGCAGCACCGGACGAATATCCTCCAAAACGGAATACACCCGGAAATCGGGAATCAGCCCGGCTATGTGCAATGTCCAGCTCCCGTCCGTATTTGAGAACGAGGAAGCGTCCTCCGGCAAGGCCAGCTTCCTGCAGGCCTGATGATTCAGATAATACGCGCCGGAGGCAGAACCCAAACGGAAGTCTTTCTCCACAGGGATATGGAAGATGGAGAGAAAAGCCGAATCGGCCTCGAACACCTGGAAGCCTACCGAAATCGGCTTGCCGTTCACATTGAAGTTGGAGGTCAGGTTGTTTCCCCCGTAAGCCGGGATTCCCCTCGTCATGCACACATTCTTCACGAACGGAAGCCTGAGTGCCTCATCACGGAAACGCTGCAGATCCTCCGTTTCGCCTGCGCTAGGATAGACCAGCACATTCCCGTAGGTATATCCCAAAGGCTCGTGCAGGATGGTGCGGACGCGCACGCCAAGAAACAGGGCGCACGTAAGGAGTGCCACCGTAAACCCACACTGCACCACATAGAGCAGACGCAGATAAGACGACTTCGTCTTGCGGCGGAACGTGCCTTTCACCACGTCCATCGGATTGTAGCGCGAAAGGATGGTGGCCGGAGCGAAGCCCGACACCGCGGAGAGCAGCAGGATTCCCACCGCATAAACCGCCGCCATCCCCGGCGTGAGGTCGCCCGTCACGTCCAGTCTGGTCTGCAACAGGTCCGCCGCATACGGCTCCGCGTATTCCGCCAGAAGAAAGGCCAGAAGAAAAGCCAGCAGGGTCATCACGAGCGATTCCGCCATCATCCGCCAGAATATGTCGGCAGGCGTGGAACCGAGCAGGCGGCGCGTGGCCATCTCCTTGGCCCGGTAGCTGGTCTGCGCCACACTCATGCTCACATAGTTCGCCACCGCCATCAGCAGGATGAGCAGGCCTGTGACAATCATGACGACCACCATCTTGAAATCGTACTGGTTCATGTTCATACACTCCCTGTCGGAGAAATAAACCTCACGCATCGGCACCCATTCCGCCTTGGCATACACGTCGTTCTGATAAATCCAGCAGAAAGTCTTGAGCCAGGCCAGCATGTCCGCGTTCTTCGCGTTCGGGTCCACTCCACGGGGCGTGCGGACAAACACGTTCACCCCTCCGAAATTCTGCATGGCCGTGTTCTCGATGGCGGCCGCCCAGTTGATGTATTTCATCGCCTCGAATGGGAACACCATCTCCGTCTCCGAAGGAAAGATGGAGTTGTCTATATCCTCCATCACGCCCGTCACGGTATAGACATGCTTGTCGGTGAAGTCCATGCGGATGGTCTTGCCCACCGCCTCCCCGCCGCCGAAAATACGGTTGGCCGCCGAACGGGAAATCACCACGCTGTAGTCGTCCTGCAACACCTGTCCGGGATCACCCTCCAGCAGGGGAAAGCCGAAGAAGCCGAAGAAATTCTTTTTCGCAAGCAGAACCTTCACGTCATACTTCCTCCCCTCCACCTCGGCATACTGGTCGCCCACCCCTGCAGCATTAGTGGCCACGCTCCAGTCCTCTATCTCCGGATAGCGGCTTGCCACACGCTCGCCCAACAGATAGTGTGCGCCGAAAGCCTCCTCCGTGGCAAAGAGATAGGTCCGGTCCGCGTCTTTCGTGTCCTTATCCACGGTGAGCTGGCGCGTCACCATGTCGGCGATCAGCAACACGAACATCAGCGAGATGCCCAGCCCCACCACATTGACAAACGTAAAGAGCTTGTTGCGTTCCAGAAAAGTAAAATAAGTTTTCACGACAACAATTAATAATTAATAGTTAATAATTAATAACGGCTTTCTTCATTCCTCATTCTTCATTCCTCATTCTTCATTCCTCATTCTTCATTCCTCATTCTTCATTCCTCATTCTTCATTCCTCATTTAAAAAATTATTCCGTCTTCAGGTTCTCCACCGGATTCTCGCGGGTGGCCTTCAGGCTGATGAGCCATACCGAGCCGAGGGAAATCAGGGTCACGGCGACGAAAGCCGCCAACGGAACCCACCACGGAAACGCACTCTCATAGGTCACGATGCGGTCAATCTGGACGACACCGAACACGGCCAAAGGCACGGCAAGCACCAGACTCACCAGAATGGAGACCAGAGAGAAACGCATCAGACGCATGCGCTCGCCTGACGAGCTCGAACCGAACACCTTCCGGATGGCCATGTCGCGCTTGCGCTGGGCGATGAAGTAGATGCTCATCGCCGTCAGACCCAACAGGGAGATGAGTAAGGCGGCACCGGTGAAGATGCCCATCAGACGGTTCATGCGGTAGAAGTCGGAATACAGGCCCCTCAACTGCACGTCGTACCATTGCGAGTCGAAAGAGAAATCCTTGGCGGCTATCCTGAACAGGTCGTCCAGCTCCTTCTTGTAGGCTTTCAGGTCACCGCCCTGCACCTCCACTGACACGTCCCACGGGTAGATGCTGTCAGGGTGCTGGATCTGTATCTGGAGCGGATGGACGTCGTTGTCTATCAGGTCGCGCCGGATCCGGAAGTCCTTGAATGCGCCCGCTATCTGTATCTGCCCGTAATTGCCGCTCGTGAAATGATCCGTGGCCCCGATGGTGGCCAGCGTCTTCATCGCGCCTTCGCTCATGAAGAAATTATTGCCTCCCATCGGCGTATGGCGGTCGTCGACAATCCGGATATGATAGATGTCGAGGAAGGCCGAATCGACGATAAAGGTCTGGAAACTCATCTCCAGCGTGCTGTCGGCCGAAGGGATGTAGGTCGTGTTGTTGTTTCCTCCGTTCAGCGGCAGTCCGCACGAAAACGATACGTTCTTCACGAAAGGCAGTTTCATGGCCTCATCGCGGAAAAGCTGCAGGTCTTTCTGGTCGCCTACCGACGGATAGGTCAGCACATTGCCGAACTCATAGCCCAGCGGCGCGTGCGCGATGCGGTAGATCTGCACGGAGAGATAGACCGAGCAGGTGAGCAGGGCGATGGTCAGTCCGCTCTGCACGATGTGGAGCGTGCGGAGGTAGACGGCCTTCGTCTTGCGCCGGAACGTTCCCTTCACCACATCCATCGGATTATAGTTGGAAAGTATCGTGGCGGGAATGAAGCCCGACAGGAAGGCCAGCAGCAGAATGAACACGATATACACGGCGGCGGTCACCGCATCAAGGTCGCCCACCAGGTCGATCTTGGCATTGAGCAGCTCGATGGCGGTAGGCTCGGCAGCCTTGGCCAGAATGAATCCGATGACGAACGAGACGAACGTGAGCAGCAGTGACTCCACGATCAGCCGCCAGAAAATGCTCTGGCGCGACGAACCGAGCAGGCGGCGTGTGGCCATCTCCTTGGCCCGGTAGCTGGTCTGCGCCACGCTCATGCTGATATAGTTCAGCACGGCCATCAGGAGAATGAGCACGCCCACGGTAATGAAGATCACCACCAGCTTGAAGTCATACTGGTTCAAGGACATCGTAGCCGGTATATCGGAGAAATAGAAGTCGTGCCAGGGAATGAACTGCAGCTGCTTGTACGAGTCGCTGTTCTTGTATATCCAGAAGAACTCCCTCAGGTAGTTCATCACATCGTCCGCCTTCCGGTTCAGGTCGGTGCCCGGAGCAGAACGGAAGAAAAGCACGGAGCCTGCGGCGTTGTTCATCTGTGTACACTCGATCGAGCAGCCCCAGTTGATGTACTTCATGTTCTCGAAAGGGATGAACGCCTCGATGTCGGAAGGGACGACGGAGTTGTCGATGTCCTCGATGATTCCGGTCACGGTGAATGTCCCCTTGTCGCAGGGAATCACCGTCAGCGTCTTTCCCAACGCGTGCTCCGTACCGAACAGGCGGATAGCGGACGAACGGGTGAGCACGATGCTGTTGTTGTCGGTCAACAGGTTTCTGCGGTCGCCCTCCAGCAGAGGGAAGCGTAAAAACTCGAAGAAGTTTTTCTTTACCGAGGCCCCCAGCAGCTGCACGGGCTTGTCGCCGGTCTGCACATAAGGGTTCGAGATGCTCAGGGCGCACCAGTCCTCTATCTCGGGATAGCGGCTCTGCAGGCGGTCGCCCAGATTATAATGTCCTCCCGCCCAGTATTCGTTGGCCATCACCGAGATACGGTCGGCATCGGGCAGGTCCTTGTCCACGGTGAGCTGGCGCGTCACCATATTCGCGATAAGGAGCACGAACATCAGCGAGATGCTCAGGCCGGCCACGTTGACCAGTGTAAAGAGCTTGTTGCGCTCCAGAAAGGTAAAATAAGTTTTCATGTTGACAGTCAATAATTGATAATGAATAACGGACAGTGACTATTCCCCCACTTTCAGGTTACGCACGTTGCAGCTTCCTACGCCGCTTCTGCTGATCTTGCTGTTTCCGGCCCGGCCGCTCAGCGTCACGCTGCCCACTCCGTCCACCTCAGCCTCCAGCATGTCACAATCCACGTGCAGGGACGCGTCTCCCACTCCGTCAAAATCCAGCGTCAGGTTGCGGCAATGCAGGTCGTCCACGCTGAGAGTCCCTACGGCATCCACATCAAAGCGGATGTCGTCCGCGTCCAGACGGTCCTTGCAACGGAACGAGCCTACTCCGTTGAACGAGACCGCTTCCAGTTCGGGAGCTGAAATGTAGATGGTCAGTCCCTTGTTCGATTTCCTGACCTTACGCTGGCTGACCACAAGCGTACCGTTTTCCACCTCGGCCGAAGTGGCCTTCACCAGATTCTCATCGCCTTCCATCCGGAACGCATATGCATCAGCCTGCGTGAAGCATACCGACGCCACCCCGTTGATATCGATCGAGCGGAACCCTTCCACCCGGCGTTCTTCTGTCACTCTGTTTCCGGCCAGGCACGACACCAGGCTTCCCATTCCCAAAAGTACTATTGACATTAAAATGAATCTTTTCATAACCGTATTGAATTTATATGTTTTATATCCTTATTTTTTCTCTCCGGAAGGCTCCGGAAAAACGTCAAGGCGTTTCAGTTAAAACGTCAAGGCGTTTTGATCAAAACGTAAGGGCGTTTTCGGTAAAACGTCAAGGCGTTTTTTCATTCCGGATCCTGTCTCTGGAAACCAACAACTTATCTCAATATCAAGACCTCATTGTCCTTATAACTCTCATAGCCCGACACGATGACGCGCTCGCCTTTCTCCAGCCCCTCGACCACCTCATAAAATTGGGGGTTCTGGCGGCCGATGCGTATCTTGCGGCGATAGGCCTTCTTCCCGTCCTTGTCGACCACGAAGATCCAGTTTCCGCCCGTCACCTGGAAGAAAGTGCCCTTCGGGATGAGCACGCTCTGGGTAGGCTCGCCCAACTGTAGGTCGATATAATACGTCTGTCCGCTACGGATGTTCTCGGGGCGTGTGCCCTGGAAGATGAAGTCGGTGCGGAAACGTCCGTCGCGCACTTCAGGATAGACCTTGCGCACTTTCAGGTTGAACTGCGACCCCTGACGCTCGAAAGTGGCGGGAAGTCCGTTGGTCACCCGGTCGATATAATGCTCGTCAATCATCGCTTCAATCTTGAAATCCGAGAGATCATTGATCTGGCCCACCATCTGGCCCGCGGTGATGTTCTGTCCCAGCTCCGCGTCGAGCAGCCCCAGTTCCCCGTCAATCGGGGCGCGCACTTCCAGTTTGTCCTTCCGCTCGCGGATCAGCAGCACGTTCTGGCGCATGTTCTGAAGATTCTCCTCCATCTGGTCCATCTGAATGGTACGGTAGATGGAGTCCTGCACCAGCCGCTCCGTAACCAGTCCGTGTTTTTTCAGCGACACCTCATAATCCTCCTTGGCCTGGAGATACTCCTCGCGGCTGATGAGACGTTCCTTGTAAAGACGCTCATACTGGCGGTAAGTGCGCTGCTTGCGCCGGGTGTCGATGTCGAGCTGCACCTTCTCGGTCTCATTGTTCAGCTTGTCCTGCTGCATGGTGACCTGCGTGTTGCGGAGCAGGTTCTGCTTCTCGGCCAGTTCCGACTCGGCGTTCAGAATCTGCAGGTCAAGGTTCGAGTTGCTCAGGCGGAGAATCACGTCGCCCTTCTTCACGTGCGCGCCTTCCTCCACCACCTTCTCCTGCACGATACCGCCCTCTTCGGGGCTGAGCTGCACGACAGAGATGGGCTGCACCTGCCCGTTTACCCGGATATAGTCGTTGAACTCTCCGTACGTCACATCGGCAATGTTCAGTGAGCGTCCGTCCACCTTGAGCGTAGACGCGTGGTTGCCGAACACAATCCAAAGCAGCAGTGCCAGTACGATGCCTCCTCCCACGATATAGGGGATGTGCTGCTTCTTGATTCCTTTTTTCTTTTCCAGTTGAATATCCATGATGTCAGTTGATAGTTAACAGTTAATAATTATATAGTCGATAGTTAACAATTAATAGTTGATGATTAATGTTTGTGGCAACAACGGCACAAAAACAGAATTATTAATTATTAACTATTAATTGTTCATTATTTATCACCGGTTTTCCCTTGTAGTAGTCCACAAGCCTGCATTTCAGCAGATAGGTGAGCTTGCTCTGCAGAAGAAGGGTCTCGCTTTCCAGCAGTGTGGAAGCGTTGTGCTGCACATCGAGCGAGGACATCAGTCCCTCCTCGAACTTGCGGCGGGTCACGCGGTAGGCCACCGAATCGGACGCCACCTTTTTCTCCATCTGCAGGGTCTCTTTCAGATAGCCCTCCCGGTCGTGCACCGCCTGGAGCACCAGTTTCTGGAGTTCCGTTTTCTGCTCCTCATACTGCTCGCCCGCAATGCGGTAGTTGTTGCGCGCCTGGCGCATGCTCACCACTCCCGAAAAGCGGTTGAAGAGCGGAATGCTCAGACTCAGGCCGAAATACTGTCCCAGATTGTTGTCGAACTGCCGCCCGAAACGATCGTATCCGCTTTTATGAAGTTCCTTATAATAGGACGAGGAAACTCCCGCGAAGAAAGAGATCTGGGGCAGGATGTTGGCCCACGACCCCTTGCGCTGCATGAGTGCGATACGCTTGTTCATCTCCGCCTGCCGCAGCGTGGGATTGACACTCAACGCGATGCTCACCACCTCCTCCGGACGCTCCGCCGAAAGTTCCGCCAGTGAGATTGCCTCCGCATCGAGCAGACAGGTGTCGAGCGTCAGGGAATCCGCAGCCGGAAAGTTCATCTTCTGTTTCAGCACCAGCATGGCCGTAGTGAAAAGGTTACGCTGGTGGGTCAGGTTATAGGCATCGGTAGCCTGCTGGGCCTCCATCTGAGCCACATCGGCCATCCCCTTCAGTCCCAGCTCCTCCTGCCGGCGGGTCTTGTAAAGCAGTGAATCGCTCTCGGCCAGCTTTTTCCGCGCCAGACGCTCGGTGCCGTAATAATAGAGCGCGTCGATATAGGCCTGGAAGGTCTCGAGAGCCGTGTTGTCCCGCGCCTCCTGAAGTGCGGCCTTTCCCAAAAGCACGGCGGCTTTCGCACGCCTCAGCTCGTTGACCAGACTCCCTCCGCGGAAGAGGGTGACCGAGGCCTCCAACGCATACGAGTTGTTGAATGTAGACACATTGTTGTAGGTGTTCGTCTCAGGATCGACCGAACGTCCGTAGTTATACTGCAGCCCTGTACTTCCGTTTATTCCCGGCAGAAAATTCCCGATGGCCTGCAGGCGGTCGAGTTCATAATTCTTCTTCTCCAGCTGACGTTGTCTCACCGTATGGTTATGGTCGACGGCATACGCCATACACCGATCGATGCCCCACACCTCCTGAGCGGGAGCGTGGAGCGCGATGCAACCGGCTATCGCCATGCAAAAGACTTTCATGTGGTTTGTTGCGTTCATCATCAAATTCATTTTTGTTCTTGCCTACCGACAATCAAAATCCATGCCAAACATCTAACGTATTCATTTCCAGAAGCATTTAAGAAACGTCACGCCCGGAGAGTGTCAAAAATTTATACACCTGGTGTCAAATTATTTGTCACCCTTTCCGTTTGAGAGGGTCTCTTTTTTCCATAAATTTGCAACGGCAAAACAAAAAAACGACACACAGAATGGCAAAACAAGGAACCCTGCTGGTTGTGGATGACAACCAGAATATACTGACCTCTCTTCATTATCTGTTGGGCGAACACTTCAACCGGGTACTGACACTCCACTCGCCGGTCACCCTCCCCACCCTGCTCCAGAAAGAACCGATCGACCTCATCCTGCTCGACATGAACTTTTCGTCGGGTATCAACAGCGGCAATGAGGGGCTTTACTGGCTGCGTGAGATCAAGCGCATGCGTCCGCAGATGCCGGTCGTGCTGTTCACGGCATACGCTGACATCAATCTGGCCGTAACGGGACTGAAAGACGGGGCGACAGACTTTGTGGTGAAGCCCTGGGACAACACGAGACTGGTGCAGACCCTGCTGGAGGCTTATCAGAAAGGAAAAGGAAAGGAAAAGAAGAAAACGGCCGCGACTCCCGTCCGGGAACAGGGACCCATGTATTGGGGAAATTCCGAAGCCATCCGCCCGCTCAAGATTCTGGTGAAAAAGGTCAGCACCACCGATGCCAACATCCTCATCACCGGCGAGAACGGTACGGGCAAGGACATGCTGGCCCGCGAAATACACCGCCTCTCCAACCGGAGCGGAGGTCCGATGGTGACGGTGGACATGGGAGCCATCACGGAATCGCTCTTCGAGAGCGAGCTGTTCGGCCACGTGAAAGGGTCGTTCACCGATGCGCACACCGACCGGGAGGGGCGATTCGAAGCCGCCAACGGAGGCACCCTGTTTCTCGATGAAATAGCCAACCTGCCCTACCACCTGCAGGCCAAGCTGCTCACCGCCATCCAGAAACGGAGCTTCGTGAGAGTGGGAAGCAACCAGCCCCAACCCACCGACATCCGCCTGATCTGTGCCACCAACCGCAACCTCGACGAAATGGTGCGCCGGGGAGAGTTCCGCGAAGACCTGCTCTACCGCATCAACACCATCCACCTCCATATTCCCTCCCTACGGGAACGTCGTGAGGACATCCTGCCCCTGGCCCGCCTGTTTCTGGAACAATACAACACGCAATACGGACGCAACCTGCAGCGCTTCAGCCCCGATGCCGAAAAACGCCTCCTTGCCTGTCCCTGGTACGGCAATATCCGCGAACTGCAGCACACCGTGGAAAAGGCGGTGATCCTTTCCGACGGAGAGGAACTGACAGCCGACACCCTGCAAATTTCAGACTCCCCACATCCCTCCGGAGAAAACGCTCCCCACCCACAGGAAGAAGAGGAAATGAAGACAATCGATGAAATGGAACGTACGCTCATCACGAAAGCCATCGCCAAATGCAACGGCAACCTCTCGCAAGCCGCCACACTGCTTGGCGTGACCCGGCAGACCCTGTACAACAAAATGAAACGCTATGGCATTTAGATACATCTGCACTTCGCTCACGCGCACCGCCCTGCTGATAGGTGGCATTGCCGTACTCACTCTGGGACTTCATACAATGACCGTACAATACATCATCACCGGAGCCATATTGTGCGGACTGGCAGCCTGTATCTTCTGGGTCATGCAACGGCAGCTGAAGGAAAGAAGCTGGCTCATGCTTGAAGCCATCCGCAACCGCGACTACTCCTTCCGCCTGCCCATGCGCGGACTGGCCGGCGGCGAGCGGGTGCTTCAGGATACGCTCAACCGGTTCGGGACCATGATGGCCGAACAAAAACAGCTGATGGAACAAAAGGAACATTTCTACGGACAGATACTCGCGGGGGTGAGCACAGGCATCATCGTGTTGAAGGAAAATTTCTCGATCATGCAGACCAACCCTGCCGCGGCCAAGCTGCTGGGACTTCCGGCACTGGGCACACTCGACCAGCTGGAACGTTACGGGAAAGAAGTGCCCCAGCGTCTGCGCGACCTGCATTCCGGCGAGCGGTGCAACCTCCACCTGTCCACACAAAAAGGAGAAATCCAGCTCGCCGTACGGGCCTCGGTCATGCAGCTGGGCAACCATCCGGTACGCATCCTGACACTGAACGACATCCGAAGTGAGATGGACAGCAAGGAACTTGACTCATGGATCAAGCTGACCCGCGTGCTGACCCACGAAATCATGAACTCCATCGCCCCCATCTCGTCACTGAGCGAGACCTTCATGCACCGCGACGATGTAAGACAGTCGTCGCTTTACGAAGGCATCCGTGCCATCCACGACACCTCGGCGGGACTGATCTCGTTTGTAGACAGCTACCGGAAATTCTCATCGCTCCAGAAACCCTCGCCCGAGCCTTTCTACGTCAAGGAACTGACGGCACAGATAGAAAATCTGCACCTTATTCCACCACACATCGCCTTCACCCAGCTCATCGAGCCTTCGGACCTGATGCTTTATGCCGACCCGAACCTGATACGTCAGGTGCTGATCAACCTGATAAAAAACGCGGTGCAGGCCATCGGTCCGGAAAGCGGACGCATCCATATCCGCGCCTATTCGTCGGCCGACGAGCATGTGTTCATTTACGTGAGCAACAACGGCCCCTCCATTCCCGAGACCGAGGCCGAAGAGATATTCGTGCCCTTCTTCACCACCAAGAAAGACGGTAGCGGCATCGGCCTGTCCCTGTCGCGTCAGATCATGAAACTCTCCGGAGGAACCATCACGCTGCTCAAAGCCGGCACGAACGGCTGGAACACCACTTTCGTGCTGGAGTTTGAGTGACGCCACCATATGAAGATTTTTCCTGCAGCAACAAGAAGCCATCCCAGAATCATCAAAAGCACTACTAAAGAAACAATGTCGTGCCAAGCGGAACAAACAATGCGGCAAAACAAAAACTCCCCAATTCTTGCACGCTTTCAAAAAATTTCACTACTTTTGAAAAAACAACGAAAAAAAACATATCATCATGATCACATTCCCCAATGCAAAAATAAATCTCGGACT
>DWVR01000036.1 GCA_019120125.1 Candidatus Phocaeicola excrementigallinarum
TATCCCATCGAGAAGCTGGCCATGCAATATGCTGTAAGTAATCCGCGCATCGCCACGACCCTGTTCAGTACGGCTAATCCGCAGAATGTGCGCAAGAACGTGGCCTTCATTGAAGAACCGATGGACGAAACGCTGGTGCGTGAAGTTCGTGAGATTATCGGTGATCAGTTCCGCGTAAGCTGGGCCAATTCATAAGGGAAGGAAAGTACACATGGACTATACCATTATAGACGCCCATTCCCACTTGTGGCTGAAGCAGGACACGGTGGTTGATGGTCTGCCTATCCGTACCTTGAAAAACGGACGTTCGCTTTTCATGAGCGAGGTGAGGCAGATGGTTCCGCCATTCATGGTGGACGGTGTGAACAGTGCCGAGGTATTCCTGTCGAACATGGACTATGCGCAGG
The DNA here is from genome assembly GCA_019120125.1 of Candidatus Phocaeicola excrementigallinarum. Lineage (GTDB taxonomy): Bacteria > Bacteroidota > Bacteroidia > Bacteroidales > Bacteroidaceae > Phocaeicola > Phocaeicola excrementigallinarum. Next base: position 408 of record DWVR01000036.1, read on the forward strand.
TGTCGGCTGCCGTCGTTACGCAGGAATTTATCGACGGCATCCAGAATGACTATCTGGCCGATGTGGCTTCGCGCTATCCCGACCGTTTTTTTGTGTGTGGTCTTTGCGAATTTCGCAAGCCTGGTTACTTGGAGCAGGCACGCCAACTGATTACCCGCGGCTTCCGTGGCATCAAGATTCCTGCCCAGCGTCTGTTGCTGAAGGAAGGGCGCGTGATGCTGAACAGTGAAGAGATGATGCAGATGTTCAAGCTGATGGAGCAGAACGGTGTGTTGCTTTCCATCGATATGGCCGACGGCGATACGCAGGTGGCCGAGATGGAGGAAGTCATTCAGGAGTGTCCGCGGCTGAAGGTGGCCATCGGCCATTTCGCTATGGTGACCCGTCCGGGTTGGACTGAGCAGGTGAAGCTGGCCCGCCATCCGAACGTACGCATCGAGTCGGGCGGCATCACTTGGCTCTTCAACGACGAGTTCTATCCGTTTCGTGGGGCGGTTCGTGCCATCCGTGAGGCGGCTGATCACGTAGGTATGGACAAGCTGATGTGGGGTTCGGACTATCCGCGTACCATCACGGCCATCACCTATCGCATGTCTTATGACTTTGTGCTCAAATCGTCCGAGTTGACGGAGGAAGAAAAGGCTATTTTCTTGGGTGAGAATGCCCGTACTTTCTATGGTTTCGGTGCTTTGCCGAAGCTTCCTTATATCAAGAATATGTCAGAATAAATAAATTAGAAAATAATGAAAGCAGTTCAAATAACAGCCCCTTCGGATATGAAGGTGGTGGAGGTAGAACGCCCTGTACTTCATACCGGTGAAGTTTTGGTTAAAATAGAGTATGTAGGTTTTTGCGGTTCGGACTTGAACACGTATCTCGGACGTAATCCTATGGTGAAACTTCCAGTAATCCCTGGCCATGAAGTAGGAGCAGTGATTGAGGAAGTAGGTTCCGAGGTGCCTGCTGACATCGTTCGTGGAATGAACGTGACGTTGAATCCCTATACCAATTGCGGCAAATGCGCTTCGTGCCGCAATGGTCGTGTCAATGCTTGTGAGCACAACGAAACGTTGGGTGTCCAGCGCAATGGTGTGATGTGCGAATATGCAATCCTTCCTTGGACGAAAATTATTCCTGCCGAGGGAATTTCCTCGCGCGATTGTGCTCTGATTGAGCCAATGAGTGTCGGTTTTCACGCTGTTTCGAGAGCTCAGATAGTTGATAATGAGTGGGTAGTTGTCATTGGTTGCGGTATGGTAGGTATGGGAGCCGTTATCCGTGCTTCCTTGCGTGGAGCAACGGTTGTGGCCGTGGACCTGGATGATGAGAAACTGGCTTTGGCCAAGGCCGTAGGGGCTTCTTACGTCATCAATTCATCTACCGAGAATGTGCCCGAACGCATTCGGGAACTTACGGACGGATTGGGAGCCGATGTGGTAATCGAGGCTGTAGGTAGCCCGGCCACATATGTCATGGCCGTAGATATTGTAGGCTTTACAGGTCGTGTGATTTGCATCGGATATGCCAAGAGTGAAGTTGCCTTCCAAACGAAACTCTTTGTTCAGAAAGAATTGGATATCAGGGGTTCACGTAATGCCCTGCCTGCCGATTTTCGAGCTGTTATCCATTACATGAAAAGCAGCCAATGTCCGGTAGAGAAGTTCGTTTCCGCCATTGTTTCTCCCGAAGAAGCGCAACAGGCCATGGAACGCTGGGCCGCTGCTCCTGGAAAGGTGTTCCGCGTTCTTGTTCAATTTTGATTAGTTCCAGCAATTCATTAAAAGATAAAGATATATGAAGAAATTTGTTTTATGTTTTTGGTTTTCTGTTCTATGTGCTTCGTTGGGGGTACAGGTTATGGAACGCCCTCGTCCCGAGGAATGGAAACAGTTGGTTCCAGGCGCTCGTTTCATGGACCGTTTCCTTCCTATGCCCGACGGCGTGAAAGGTACGCATGTTTGGGGGACGGATAACGTGCAGAATCGCTATGTGGATAACGGCATCGAATTACCCGACGTATTCTTTTGGGGGTGGAAACATTTTACAGCCCCATGACGGTAAATACCATTTGTATGTCTGCGGATGGCCCGAACGTTCGCCCAGAGGCCACATGTTCTGGTCAAAATCGACGGTCTTCCATCTGTGAGTGACTGTTTGTCTGGTCCGTTCCGCATTCAAAACTTTATCGGCAAAGGGCATAATCCGGAAGCGTTCCGTTTGTCTGAAGGTCGGGTGGTAGTTTATGTCATATGCTGATAAATATTGATTTCACTGTTTCATGCGGATAATAAGCCGCAAATTGTGCGGTTAATTATCCGCAAAACCGTATATTTGCAGAAAACAGTGATGCCTATGTATATACATGAACATAAAGAATGGCCTTCCTTTTCGTGGAACAAGGAACTTGTCGGTGAGAAACTGAACAAGGTAAACAAGGCTGTCGGTTATTTGATGGGACGCCTTAGTGTAATCGGTTTTAACGACAAAATGTCTGCCGTAGTTGAATCCATCTCCCATGACATTATTGCGTCATCAGAAATTGAAGGAGTGGAATTGAACAATGAGCAGGTACGCTCATCTGTGGCCCGCAAACTCGGAGTGCAACTGCAGAATCCGACCGAATCCTCACGATATAAAAGACCTGATAGAGAAAGGTATTCTGATACCCCAGCAGGGGCGGGTTCGTGACGTATTCTACGGAATCCGGTGCAGTGAGTCTATCCTTGTCGTTCCTTTGCCTGAAGATTTATAATTGTTCATCATACAAGCAGAAAGGCTGTGTGACATCGGTTTATCAAAACCGGCACACAGCCTTTCCGCCTGTTTTTGACAAGACAAATCTCTATAGCGGATTTCTTTTTTGACTCCTTTTGTCAGGTCTCAGACCTTATTCCGCGGCTTGCTTGTAGCTTGTGTGACACTGGAAATTTACAGTTCTAATGTCGATCGGTATGGTCCTTTCCTTTCCGGTGTCGTTGGGTTTCACATCGATGGAGATGATCTCATTCCAGCCATATTCCTCATAGTCTCCTGTCATGTAGCTCACTTTGAACCATTCTCCTTCGATTATGGGTACTCCGTATTCTTCTCTTGTTTCTATTGCGGTAGTGTCAGTACCGCCTGGAAGGGAAAAGTATATACCGGTTTTTGTGGTGCTGTACACCTCCAGATGCCCTCCGTCTTTGCTGAATGTATACTCGGAAATGTTTAATTTCGGGTCTATTGCTTTCATAGAAATCTCATCTTTACACGAATACAGCAGTGGAAGTAAGGCAAAAATAAAAAATAAGATTCTCTTCATGGCGTTCATCTTTTTATGGTTATTATTTTTTGGTCATTTAAAAAATTCAGATTGCTAGGATCAGTAGAGTTGGGGTTGTATGAATTTGCTCTGAACCAACCGTCATTCTGTCCTTCCCATCCCATGTTCATGTAAAAATAGTCGCCTGTGTACATAAGAGATGAAGAAGGCGGGTACACCTTTACGGGGTAATCGTAATATGGATTGTTGGGACTAGTCGGACCATAACGTGGGTCAATTACCATGGAAATAGAGCCGTCGTAGCTTATGTCATGGTAGCCTTCGCATACCCATGCATGACCACCTCCAGAATCATTGCTTCCTGTCAATAAGAAAGGATTCTTTCTGCGGAAGAAGGCGCATTTCAGGAGACTCGTTTGTCTCTGTAACCATTTCTTGCGAGCATGAGAACAATGCAAGAATGGAAAATGTCAGTGGAATCTGTTTTTTCATAATCTGAATGGATTAAAATATAAAAAGAAAACAAACAAGAAGCATATTGCATTCACGAAGATGACATTGCCCTTGAGCGGGCGATGTGGGAACGGTTCATTCTGATATATCTGCAAGATAGACATAATTTGTTGGATTCACAAAATCCTGATCTTTTTTGGGGGACTATTATATATTATTAATTGATAGGGAGGGATGATTTAATGAAAGTGAATTTGCGGCTCCGGCAGTGCGGCCAGTTGCGGACATTCCCGTCACGACGGGCCTGCAGGATAGCTAAAAAATCATAAAGGTCCGTTTAAAAGCGGACGAACCCTCCCGATTGTGGCTTAAAAGGCGTAACTTAACTGCCGATATGCTGCCGGAACGTCGGCACGATAAACCCTGACGATATGCTACAGATTTATTGCAAGAACAATAACCAGACCAAGGATTTCCCCGAAGGAAGCTCCCTGCTGGACATTTACCATGGTTTCGGGCTCCGGATGCCTTACGGGCCGGTGAGCGCGAAAGTGAACAACAAGGTGGAAAGCCTCACTTTCCGTGTCTATTATAATAAGGATGTGGAGTTTCTTGACTTTACCAGCGACTCGGGCATGCGCACGTATGTCCGTTCGCTTGTGTTTATCCTGGCCAAAGCGGTGGACGAGCTTTATCCCTCGGGAAGCGTCACGCTGGAGCACCCCATCTCGCGGGGATATTTCTGCAAGCTCCACATCGACCGTCCCATCGGGCTGGACGATGCCATCCGCATCAAGCGGAAGATGCAGGAGATTGTCGAGGCCGACATCCCGCTTGTCCGTACGGAGTGCCACACCGACGACATCGTGCGCCTGTTCGCCGAAAGGGGGATGTTCGACAAGGCCAAGCTGCTGGCTACTTCCGGACAGCTTTATTCCTATTACTACCGTCTGGGAGACACCATCGACTGTTTCTACAGCAGTCTGGTGCCGAGCACGGGCTTCATCAGCCGTTTCGACATTGTGAAGTACTACGACGGACTTCTGCTGCGCATTCCCGACAAGAAAGATCCGGAAAAGCTGGAGGAGGTGGTGAAGCAGGAGAAGATGCTTGAGGTGTTTCAGGAATACCATCACTGGAACCAGATTCTGGGCATCAGTACGGTGGGCGACTTGAACATGGTGTGCAGGGAAGGACGGGCCACGGAGCTGATCAACGTGTCGGAGGCCTTGCAGGAAAAGAAGATCGCGCGCATCGCCGACGAGATCACCAACCGCACGCTTAACGGTGAGCGGGTGAAGCTGGTGCTCATCTCCGGTCCCTCCTCGTCCGGGAAAACCACCTTCAGCAAGCGGCTCAGTGTACAGCTTATCACGAACGGGATGCGGCCTTATCCGATCTCGCTCGACGATTATTTCGTGGACCGCGATGACACGCCCCTTGACGAGAACGGGCAGCACGACTTCGAGTCGTTCTACGCCCTCGACCTGCCTTTCTTCGAGCGGCAAATGAGGGAACTGATGGAAGGAAAGGAGATCGAGCTTCCGCGCTTTGACTTTCCCACCGGAAAACGGGTGAAGAGCGGGAAAAAACTCCGTGTGGACGACAACATGATCCTGATTCTCGAAGGGATACATGCGCTGAACCCCGACCTGACCCCACATATTCCGGCGGAGAACAAATATAAGGTCTACGTGTCGGCGCTGACCACCATCCTGCTGGACAACCACAACTACATACCCACCACCGACAACCGGCTGCTGCGCCGTATTATCCGCGACTACAAGTACCGCAACAATTCGGCCGAGTCCACCATCGCACGCTGGCCGAGCGTGCGTGCCGGCGAGCGGAAATGGATATTCCCGTATCAGGAGAACGCCGACGCGATGTTCAACTCCGCCTTGCTGTTCGAACTTCCCGTATTGAAGGACCATGTGGAGCCCGTGCTCCGGAAAGTGCCCAAACGTAGTCCGGAGTATTCTGAAGCCTACCGCCTGCTCCGTTTCCTCGACCATTTCGTGTCGGTGCAGGACAGCGAGCTTCCGCCGACTTCCTTGTTGCGCGAATTTTTGGGTGGCAGCAGTTTCATTTACTGAGCGGAATTTATTATTTTTGCATACGACTAACTAAATTTCAGTACGATTAAATGGCACAAAGTTCACGTCAGGTCCAGACTCAGGCACAGCAACAGGTGCAGACTCTTTCTCCCCAGCAGATCCTTGCGGTGAAGCTGCTGGAACTTCCCACCGTGGAGCTGGAGGAGCGCGTACATGCCGAGCTGCTGGACAATCCTGCCCTGGAGGAAGGGAAAGAGCCTTCGGAGGCGGAGGAAGATTTTGGTGATGACTATAACACGAGGGATGAGGACGGTGAGCCTAACACGGATACCGGCGAGGACATTTCTCTGGGTGACTACCGCACGGAGGACGACATTCCGGACTATAAGCTTCAGGAGAACAACCGTTCGAGAGAGGACAAGGCGGAGGACATTCCGTTTTCCGACAGCGTGTCTTTCTATGAGACGCTGAAGGAGCAGCTCGACATGCAGCATCTCTCGCCCGAGGAGAAACAGCTGGGCGAGTACATCATCGGATCGCTCGACGACGACGGACTTCTGCGGAAGTCGGCCGAGGCGCTGATTGACGAGCTGGCCATTTATCAGGGAATCTATGCCACTCCCGCGCAGCTGGAGCATGTGTTGTCGGTGATCCAGGATTTCGACCCCGCCGGCATCGGGGCCCGCAGCCTGCAGGAATGTCTGCTTTTGCAGATCAGGCGTAAGGAGGATTCTCCGCTGAAGCAGATAGAATATGACATTATCAGCAAATGTTGTGACGACTTCACGAAGAAGAACAGGGAGAAGATCATGCAGCGGTTGAATATCACGGAGGATCAGTATAATGCGGCGCTGGCAGAACTGACCAAGCTGAATCCGAGACCGGGAAGCTCGATGGGGGAGACCATCGGCAAGAACCTGCAGCAGATTGTGCCTGATTTTATCGTGGAGACGGACGATGACGGTACCGTGACGCTCAGTCTGAACAACCGGAACGTGCCCGAGCTGCGGCTGAGCCGTGAGTTTACGGAGATGCTCGACGAGCACACGCGCAACAGGGCGAATCAGAGCAAGGAGTCGAAAGACGCGTTCATGTTCCTGAAGCAGAAGGTGGATGCCGCACAGGGATTCATCAATGCGGTGAAACAGCGCCAGCAGACGCTGATGAGCACCATGCAGGCCATCATCGACCTGCAGCGTCCGTTCTTCGAAGAGGGCGATGAGTCGCTGCTCAAGCCGATGATCCTGAAGGATGTGGCCGAGAAAGCCAGGCTCGACATCTCCACCGTATCGAGGGTGAGCAGCAGCAAGTACGTGCAGACCAATTTCGGAATCTATCCCTTGAAGTTCTTTTTCAGTGACGGGTATACCACGGAGAGCGGTGAAGAGCTTTCCGTGCGTGAGATCAAGCGCATCCTGAAAGAGTGCGTGGCCGGAGAGGACAAGGGAAAGCCTTACACCGACGACGAGCTGGCGGACATGCTGAAAGAAAAAGGCTATCCCATCGCACGGCGTACGGTGGCGAAATACCGCCAGCAGCTGAACATCCCTGTGGCACGATTAAGACGGTAGGGTATGGAAGGAAATACGACAAACATTCCGGACGAGCTGTCATATCATGAGCGGCAGCCGGATGTGGCGGACGTGCGGAAGGACAGGCTGTTTGTCGCGGCGCGTGTCATCTCGGCGGTGTTTACCCCGTTCATGGTCCCGTTTCTGGCCTTTTTCCTGCTTTTCTTCTTCACCTATCTGAGCATCATGCCGTTGATGTATAAGCTGACCGTATTGGGGCTGGTGTATTGCTTCACCATTCTCATGCCGATGCTGGGCATTTTCCTGTTTCGGAAACTCAACGGATGGACGCTGCATGAGCTGGGAGTCCGGGAGCGGCGTTTTGTGCCGTATCTCCTGACAATCATCTGCTATGTGGCCTGTCTGATTATGATGTACCGCATTCATCTGCCCCGTTACATGAGCGGCGTGATTGTGGCCACACTGATATGCATGGTCATCTGCGCGATTGTCAACTTCCGGTGGAAGATCAGCGCGCACATGGCCAGTAGCGGCATGATGGTGGGAGGACTTCTCTCCTACAGTTTCATTTTCCGCTTCAATCCGGTGGGGTGGCTGTGCTTTTTCATCCTGCTGGCGGGGATGCTCGGTTCCGCGCGTATCATTGTCCGTCAGCATACGTTGGGTGAGGTGTGCGGCGGATTTTTTGTCGGATTGTTTTGCGGAGTCATCGGAATTTTGTTTATTTGAATACAGTAACCACATTAAATTTATATATCATGGAATTTCCGGCTAACATTAAGTACACGAACGAACACGAATGGATTCGTTTGGAAGGTGAGGAAGCATACGTAGGAATCACGGATTACGCGCAGGATCAGCTGGGCGACATCGTTTTCGTGGACATCACGACCGAGGGGGAGAACCTGGCACAAGGTGAGGTGTTCGGCACCATCGAGGTGGTGAAGACCGTTTCCGACCTGTTCCTTCCTGTAGGAGGAGAGATACTGGAGGTCAATCCGGAACTGGAGGAGCATCCGGAACTGGTGAACGAGGATCCGTACGGAAAAGGCTGGCTGGTCAGAATCCGTCCGAACGATGTCTCGGAAATGGACGGACTGCTGGATGCCGAGGCCTATAAGCAGATAATCAATGAATAACCAATTAAACAGATTTTGAATGAAAGCAATCGTAAGTATCATTATGGGCAGTACGTCAGACCTTCCGGTAATGGAGAAGGCCGCCAAGCTGCTCGATGAGATGCAGGTACCGTTTGAGATGAACGCCCTTTCAGCCCATCGTACTCCCGCTGAGGTGGAGAAGTTCGCGAAAGAGGCTGCCGGACGTGGCATTAAGGTCATTATCGCCGCTGCGGGTATGGCTGCAGCCCTTCCGGGTGTCATCGCCGCCAACACCACCTTGCCGGTGATCGGTGTCCCGGTAAAAGGATCCGTGCTCGACGGGGTGGATGCCCTGTATTCCATCATCCAGATGCCTCCCGGAATACCTGTGGCAACGGTGGCCATCAACGGCGCGATGAACGCCGCCATTCTGGCTGTACAGATGCTCGCCTTGTCCGACGGGGAACTTGCCAGAAAGTTCGCGGACTATAAGGAGGGGTTGAAGAACAAGATCGTGAAGGCCAACGAGGAACTGAAGGAAGTGAAATATACTTATAAGACGAATTGATGGATTATTTCAACTATTTTCGCCGGCAGGCGAATGAAGTATATATCGGCGCCACTCCTATGGGTGGCGCCAATCCTATCCGTGTGCAGAGTATGACCAACACTCCGACCATGGACACGGAAGCGTGTGTGGAGCAGGCGGAGCGCATCATTGAGGCAGGCGGGGAATATGTGCGCCTGACCACCCAGGGGGTGCGCGAGGCGGAGAATCTGAGGAACATCAACATCGGTCTCCGTTCGCGGGGATATACCGCGCCGTTGGTCGCCGATGTGCATTTCAATCCGAAAGTGGCGGATGTGGCTGCGCTGTATGCGGAAAAGGTGCGTATCAATCCGGGGAACTACGTGGACTCTCCCCGTATGTTCAAGAAGCTTGAATATACGGACGAGGAGTATGCGCAGGAGATCGGGAAGATCCGCGAGCGTCTGGTGCCGTTCCTGAACATCTGCAAGGAGAACCACACGGCTGTCCGTATCGGGGTGAACCATGGTTCCCTGTCCGACCGCATCATGTCGCGTTATGGGGACACTCCGGAAGGAATGGTGGAGTCGTGCATGGAGTTCCTGCGCATTTGTGTGGAGGAGGACTTTATGAATGTGGTGGTCTCCATCAAGGCCTCGAACACCGTGGTGATGGTGAAGACCGTCCGTCTGCTTGTGGAACAGATGGACAAGGAAGGAATGGCTTTTCCCCTGCACCTGGGAGTGACTGAGGCCGGCGACGGAGAGGATGGGCGTATCAAGTCAGCATTGGGCATCGGTGCGTTGCTGGCCGACGGACTGGGAGATACGGTCCGTGTGTCGTTGAGCGAGGCGCCCGAGGCGGAGATTCCCGTAGCCCGCAAACTGGTGGATTATATCTGTAAGCGTGAGAACCATCCTTATATACCGGGAATGGAGGCGCAGGAATTCTCATACACGAATCCTGTGCGCCGTTCTTCTGTAGCGGTGCGGAACATCGGCGGCGACCAGGTGCCGGTGGTCATCTCGGCCCGTCTGAACGGGAATCTGGAAGTGAACGGGCAGTTCAAGCCTGATTATATCTATACTGGATTGTCGATGCCTGCGGAGCGTAGGAGCGACATCGGTTATATTGTGGATGCGCCTGTATGGGACGGGACCGAGAACACTTGGCCGGCATTCAATACCGAGCAGCTGATCGGCCTTCATCATTGCAATGCCGGTCTGAAGTTCCTGTTTGTCACCTATATGGGACTGAACGATGAGACACTGGCCTGTCTGGAGATGCATCCGGAAGTGGTGCTGGTGGCCCAGAGCAACCATCCGAACAGGTTGGGCGAGTTCCGTGGAATCGTCCACCAGCTGATGAACGAGGGCCTTCACAATCCGGTCGTGTTCTTCCAGTTCTATCAGGAGCAGGAGACGGAGGATCTGCAGATCAAGTCGGCAGCCGACATGGGCGCGCTGATATTCGACGGATTCTGTGACGGGATCCTTCTCTACAATCACGGGAACTGCATCCCCGACATGAAAGTGGACGAGACAGCGTTCGGTATCCTGCAGGCGGGACGTGTCCGTACGTCAAAGACGGAGTATATTTCTTGTCCGGGCTGCGGACGCACGATGTATGACCTTGAAGATACCATCGCACGTATCAAGGCGGCTACCTCACACATGAAGGGACTGAAAATCGGTATCATGGGTTGTATCGTGAACGGCCCCGGAGAGATGGCTGACGCGGATTATGGCTATGTAGGTGCCGGCAGGGGAAAGATCAGCCTATACAAGAAGAAGGAATGTATCGAGAAGAACATTCCGGAAGAACAGGCGGTGGAAAAACTCATCGCCCTGATCAAGGCGAACGAGCCGGGACTCTGATTTATAATGAAGAATGAAGAGTAGCGTTAAACGCAGGAGTATCTGTTTTCTTGAAAGTCTCATGCAGAGAACAGTCCCCCACCGCACTCTTCATTCTTCATTTTTCATTCTTTATTTTCTTAGGATTTTCCTGTATTGTTCTTTGTCGTCAAGCACTTCGATGGCCTTTTTCAGGTCATCGTCATCTTTCAGCCGTTCCATCACGGCTCCGCGCTGGTAGAAATAGCGGGTCACTATTTCTTGCGAGATGTATTCCTTGATGGGTTTGGCGAATACGTCCAGGTCTCTGTCCAGATTATGGTTCAGCTTCTTTTCCAATGCCTTGAACTCTTCGGACGCCTCGTCCATATATCCTTCAAACTCGGCCACTTCCTTCAGGTTTTTCAGGAGCTTCTCGCTCTGCCTGTCATAAGTGAAGTCGCGTGATTTCACCAGTTCCTTGAAATTCTCATAATCCGCGTCTGTCAGCTTGAAATCATCTACCGAGGCCAGTGTGGGATGGTCCCAGCAGTATTGTGTCGCATAGTCGAAAATCAGGTCATCGTTCATCAGGTAGAACACGATGTTCGGTATCCGGTCGCCTTTCACCTCGATATCCGGACGGATGCCTCCCCCGTCGCGTACCTCACGGCCTGCCGCGGTGTGGAACACATGGGTCAGACTGTCCGGAATGCGTGCCACTGAACCGTCGGCGTTCTTCTTGGCATAGTCGATGGCCTGGATGCAGCGTCCGCTGGGAATGTAGTATTTGGAGGTGGTCACTTTCAGTGAGCCGTTGTAGGGCAGGGGACGGATGGTCTGTACGAGTCCCTTTCCGAAAGTCCGTGTCCCGATGACGACCGCCCGGTCAAGGTCCTGCATGGAACCGCTGACAATCTCCGAGGCTGAGGCTGTCCCTCCGTTGACCAGTACGGCGATGGGAATCTGTGTGTCCACCGGTTCCGACTGTGTCTTGAACGAGCCTTGTCCCTGTTTCAGCTTTCCTTTCGTCACCACGATTTCCTGGCCTTTCGGTACGAACAGATTGACGATGTCCACGGCCTCCGACAAGGAGCCTCCTCCGTTGTCGCGCAGGTCAATGATGATGGACGTGGCTCCTTTCCGCTTCAGTTCGATGAAGGCTTTCTTGAAGTCTTTCGCGCTGTTTTCCGTGAAACTTGACAGGGCCAGGTAGCCGATGCTGTCGCGCACCATGCCGGAATAAGGTATCGGATTCGTGCGGATATTCTTGCGGGTTATCTGGAATTCGAGTACGGTGCTGTCGTTTTTCAGGGGACGGAGCACTTTCAGTACGAACGAGGTGCCCGGCTCGCCTCTCAATGCCTCGCTCACTTTCGATGAGAAGTCCTGAGGCTTCATGTCGCCTCGTACCATTTCCTTTCCTCCAACCGAAAGGATGATGTCGCCTGCCTTCACTCCGGCTTCGGCGGCCGGCATTCCTTCCGTAGGCTCGATGATGGCGATGCGGTCTTTTGCCTCATAATAGCGGATGGCCGCGCCGATGCCTCCGTATTTTCCGGTGGTCATTTCCTTCAGGCTGCTCACCTCCTCCTCCGGATAGTATTCCGTGTAAGGGTCGGTAAGTGCCAGCATACCTTCCACGCCGTTCTGGATCATCTCTTCCGGATTGATGGTATCTACATAAAACATGTCCAGTTCCTTGAATATGGCATTGATCAAGTCCAGGTTCTTGGCTATCTGGAAGTTTCTGTCGTCTCCCTTGAAGCTGAAAAGTCCCATGCCCAGCATTACGATGAAAAATCCCGCCAACAGTTTCCTTGCGTTCATATCTTTAAATGGTTTTCTGAAATTACAGACCGCAAATAAACACATTATTCGTCTTATCTTGGCAGAACGGCTTCAATATTTAACTTAATTTGTTTCTGCCCGTCCTGATGACGATGCCGGACAGTTTCTGGTCTTGTCCCGATGCGAGGGCATGTAATGGAGGCTGGAATCAAAAAAATCATCATTTTTTTTCAAAAATGTTGCATAATTCAAAATAACCTGCTACCTTTGCCACGCATTTAAGAAAAACCTTCTTCAGTAGCTCAGTCGGTTAGAGCATCTGACTGTTAATCAGAGGGTCGTTGGTTCAAGTCCAACCTGAAGAGCTTTCTTTTAAAAAACTTGTTTCATAACTTTCTTCAGTAGCTCAGTCGGTTAGAGCATCTGACTGTTAATCAGAGGGTCGTTGGTTCAAGTCCAACCTGAAGAGCTTTCTTTTAAAAAACT
>DWVR01000037.1 GCA_019120125.1 Candidatus Phocaeicola excrementigallinarum
CAGTAGCGGGACCCGGGATTGAACCGGGGACCTCATGATTATGAATCATGCGCTCTAACCAGCTGAGCTATCCCGCCATCATAAAAACATGCCATACACGGCATGAGACTCAAACAATTGCAGTAGCGGGACCCGGGATTGAACCGGGGACCTCATGATTATGAATCATGCGCTCTAACCAGCTGAGCTATCCCGCCATGTTTCTCGTTTGCGGGTGCAAAGGTAAATCAACTTTTCGAGTTACGCAAATTTCACAACCTTTTTTTGCTTATTTTTCTTCCACAAGCACTGTCAGAAACACTGTCCGGCACTTTTTTCCGTGCCATCCAACCTGCCATCCAGACAAACACCTCATAAAAAATAAAGCTTTTTATTATGCCATACGGAAAAAAATACTTTAATTTGCCGCCGATACAAGAAACAAGAAAAACACCATGAAACGGAAAATCCACATAGAATACCCCCTCAACCCCTCTTCCGGCACCGTCATATGGAACGCCATCAGCACACCGGCCGGACTGGAACGCTGGTTTGCCGACAAGGTAACGCGTACAGATAAGACATTCACATTCCAATGGGGAAAGACGGAAATACGGACAGCCGAAATCATCAATATGCGTACAGAATACTTTATCCGCTTCCACTGGACCGACGAGACTAAAAGCAAGACCTATTTTGAACTCAAGATACAATTCAACGAACTGACCACTGATCATGTACTTGAAGTAACCGACTTTGCAGACCCTGGCGAAGAAGAAGATGCCCGTGAATTGTGGGACTCCCAAATTGATACTTTGAGGAGAGTTTTCGGACTATAAATCTAAAATTTCACAAAACTTTATTTTTGTGTCCGTTTTTATGCTACTTTTGCATCCTGATAATACACGAAACGGAGAATGCCACGCATAAAAAAACTCGACATATTTGTACTGAAAAGCTTTTTACTGCTCTTTTCCGGCACTTTTTTCATCTGTCTCTTCATTTTCATGATGCAGTTTTTATGGAGATACGTGGATGAACTGGTCGGAAAAGGATTGGAAATGAGCGTACTTGCACAGTTTTTCTTCCTGTCGGCATTGACGCTCATCCCCCTCTCGCTGCCATTGTCCATCCTGCTGGCCGCACTGATGACATTCGGAAATTTCGGTGAGCGCTATGAGTTGCTTTCCATGAAAGCGGCAGGCATTCCCTTGCTGCGCATCATACGGCCTGTCGTGTTGTTTTGTGTATTTTTGGGAATCCTGTCATTCTTCTTCCAGAATGTAGTCGGACCGAAAGCACAAAAAGAACTATGGACCCTGCTCGTATCCATGAAGCAGAAATCTCCGGAAGTAGACATTCCTGAAGGTGTATTCTACAGCGACATTGAAGGATACAACATTTATGTGAAACACAAAGACAGAGAAACCGGCATGTTGCAGGACGTACTGATCTACAACTTCTCGGACGGATTCGAAAACGCCCACATCATTTGGGCAGAAGAAGGCAAACTGGAACTGACAGCCGACAAAAAACATCTTTTCCTGCACTTGTTCAACGGGGAACAGTTCGAGAACCTCAAATCACAATCTGTCATCTCAAAAAATGTGCCTTACCGAAGGGAATCATTCAAGGAAAAACATACGCTCATCGCATTCGACACCAACTTTGAGATGGTAGACGGAAACTTCCTGAACCAACGTTCAGACATCAAGAACATGAGAGAGATCTCACTGACCATCGACTCATTGAACATGTATGCCGACAGCGTGGGAAAGGCCCTATACACGGATGCGATGGAAAGGACGTACAAAAAACCTGCGCTTACCGCATCTGACTCCGCCAAGATAGAACGGCAGCATTTAACCGTAATCAACACCGACAGTATTTTCAACAGCCTTACATCGTCACAGAAGCTGTCCACACTGAACACCACCAGCAGACGGGTAAAATCACTCGCGTCCGACTGGTCGCTGAAAAGCTTCACCACCAAGGATGCCGACGGAAGGATACGCGGGCACCGGTCGGACTGGCACAAAAAGATCACACTTTCACTGGCGTGTATCATTTTCTTCTTCATCGGCGCTCCTCTAGGTGCGATTATCCGTAAAGGAGGACTCGGAATGCCAGTCGTTATTTCCGTCCTGATATTCGTGCTCTACTACATCATCGACTCGGGAGCCACCCGTGTTGCGAAGAGCGGAGAAATGAACATAGTCTTGGGAACATGGATGAGTACCATTATCCTGGCACCTCTGGGAGGATTCCTGACTTATAAGTCGAACAAGGACTCCGTCGTGTTCAATATTGACGTCTACATTGCCTTTTTCCGGAAGCTGTTTGGTATCCGGGTTTCACGGCATATCTTCAAGAAAGAAGTCATCATACATACTCCTGACTATCAGTCCATCACCGCCAGACTGGAAACCGTCCGCACGGAATGCGGTGACTATGCGGCAACCCACAAGCTGCTGGGGCCCCCAAACTATTACCGGATCTTCACCAACAACACTCCTGACAATGCCATTTCCAGCATCAGCCTGCAGATAGAGAACATTGTGGAAGAATTGTCCAACTCAAGCGACGGAGTGCTGCTGAACATGATGAACAATCTGCCGTTCCTCTCCGTTAAAGCCCATAAGAGCCTGTTTGACAACCGATGGCTCAATCTGGTCTGCGGACTGATTGTTCCGGTGGGACTCCTGCTGTGGCTCAACATCTGGCGCTACCGGGTACGGCTCGACAAAGACCTGAGGACAATCATTACGACCGTAAATGACATGCAAGAAAGAATAAGACAGAATCTATTATAAAAAACTCATCAATTCAACCATGGAAAAAGTGAAACTTAACACCATTGAAGAAGCCATCGAGGATTTCCGGAAAGGAGAGTTCATCATCATTGTAGACGATGAAGACCGCGAGAATGAAGGGGATCTGGTGATAGCGGCCGAGAAAATCACTCCGGAGAAAGTAAACTTCATGTTGAAGCATGCCAGAGGAGTGCTGTGCGCTCCGATTACCATATCACGATGCGAAGAATTGGACCTGCCTCATCAGGTGATGAACAACACTTCCGTATTGGGAACCCCCTTCACTGTCACCATCGACAAGCTGGAAGGATGTACGACAGGAGTCTCCGCCGCCGACCGTGCCGCCACCATCAAGGCACTTGCCGATCCGGAATCCACTCCGGAAACATTCGGGAGACCAGGACACGTCAACCCGCTATACGCGCAGGAAAAAGGAGTGCTTCGCCGGGCGGGACACACCGAAGCCTGCGTGGATATGGCACGTCTGGCAGGACTTTATCCGGCAGCGGCCCTGATGGAAGTCATGAACGAGGACGGAACAATGGCGCGCCTTCCGGAACTCAAGAAAATGGCGGACGAATACGGATTCAAACTGATCTCCATCGCCGACCTCATCGCTTACAGACTGAGACAGGAATCATTGGTAGAAAAGGGAGTGGAAGTAGACATGCCCACCGCCTACGGACATTTCCACATGATCCCATTCAGACAGAAAAGCAACGGACTGGAACACATGGCGCTGATCAAAGGAGACTTCAATCCTGACGAACCAGTACTGGTGCGCGTACATTCCTCCTGCGCGACAGGAGACATATTCGGCTCCATGCGCTGCGACTGCGGCGAACAGCTTCATAAAGCCATGCAACTGATTGAGAAAGAAGGAAAAGGAGCCGTGATATACCTGAACCAGGAAGGACGGGGAATCGGACTGATGGAAAAGATGAAAGCCTACAAACTGCAGGAAGAGGGCATGGATACCGTAGACGCCAACATCTGCCTCGGACACCAGGCTGACGAACGTGACTATGGCGTCGGCGCCCAGATTCTGCGCGAGATAGGCATCCGCAAAATGCGGCTGCTCACCAACAATCCGGTCAAGCGTGTAGGACTGGAAGCCTACGGACTGGAAATAGTGGAAAACGTTCCCATCGAGGTGACACCCAATCCGTACAACGAGCGTTATCTGCACACCAAGAAAGACCGTATGGGACATACATTGCATTTCAACAAATAAACCAATTAAAGAATAATATGGAAACAAACAATCTGGTAAGAAGCATAGCCAACAAGACCGCACAGGTCACCTTATTCCGCAGCGTATATGTCTGGATGACATTGGCGCTGGCCATTACGGGCTTCGTAGCCCTTTATGTGGCAAAGTCCTACACACTGCTCAACGTCATGGTCCAGAACAACATCCTGTTTTGGGGACTGCTCATCGCCGAAGTGGCACTTGTCATGTACCTTTCCGCACGCATCCACCGCATCAGCTTCACCACAGCCACCGTCCTTTTCATCGCCTACTCCATTCTGAACGGAGTCACCATGTCCATCCTTTTCATGGTCTATACCATGAGTTCCATCGCCACGACCTTCTTCGTGACAGCCGGCACTTTCGGGGCGACCGCCCTCTACGGGTATGTGACCAAAAAGGACCTGACACGCATAGGCAGCCTCTGCATCATGGGAGTCATTGGCCTGATCATCGCCTCACTGGTCAACCTTTTCCTCCACAATTCAATGATGGACCTCATCATCTCATACATCGGGGTTCTGCTCTTTGTGGGACTGACCGCCTACGATTCACAGAAAATCAAGCGGCTGCTATCGGGAGACGATATAGAGGTCAACGAGACAAGCCAGAAAATAGCGCTTATGGGCTCATTGACCTTATATCTTGATTTCATCAACCTGTTCATCTATCTGCTAAGGATACTCGGAGACAGGAAATAAAGGTTTTTACAAGCTAATTTCTTTCATATATCAAAGAAATTAGCTTATTTTGTAATCAGATTAAAAATTCAAATAGCATAAAGACATGAACCAACTTTCTGATCGCTTGAATAGCCTGTCGCCTTCGGCCACACTGGCTATGTCACAAAAAAGCAGTGAATTGAAAGCCCAGGGCATCGATGTGATCAACCTGAGCGTAGGTGAACCGGACTTCAATACTCCGGACCATATTAAAGAAGCCGCCAAAAAGGCCATCGATGAAAACTACTCACGCTATTCCCCTGTCGCCGGATACCCGTCTCTGCGGAACGCTATCGTCGAGAAGCTGAAAAAAGAGAACGGTCTGGAATATACCGCCGCACAGATCAGCTGCGCAAACGGAGCCAAACAGTCCGTCTGCAACACCATATTGGCTTTGATAAACAAAGGCGACGAGGTGATTGTCCCCGCCCCCTATTGGGTAAGCTATCCGGAAATGGTGAAACTGGCGGAAGGAGTGCCCGTAATTATCCGTGCCGGAATCGAACAGGACTTCAAGATCACCCCCGCCCAACTGGAGGCCGCCATCACTCCCAAGACCCGCGCACTGATTCTCTGCTCCCCGTCAAACCCGACCGGATCCGTCTACAGCAAAGAAGAACTGGCCGGACTTGCGGAAGTGATCGCCAGACATGAACGCGTCATTGTCATCGCCGATGAAATCTATGAACACATCAACTATATCGGGAAGCACGAAAGCATCGCACAGTTCACAGACATCAAAGACCGCGTGGTTCTTGTCAACGGCGTGTCAAAGGCATACGCCATGACAGGCTGGCGAATCGGCTTCATCGCCGCTCCGGAATGGATTGTAAAAGGTGTGAACAAGCTGCAGGGACAATACACATCCGGCCCAAGCTCCGTATCTCAAAAAGCGGCCGAAGCCGCCTATACAGGCACCCAGGCACCAGTGGAAGAAATGCGCAAGGCTTTTGAACGCCGCCGCAACCTGATTGTGAAACTGGCGAAAGAGGTTCCGGGATTTGAAGTGAACGTTCCTGAAGGAGCTTTCTACCTGTTCCCGAAATGCGACTCATACTTCGGAAAAAAAGATGGCGACCGCGTCATCAACAACGCGGAAGATCTGGCCATGTACCTGCTCGAAGTGGGCCATGTGGCCTGCGTGGGAGGAACATCCTTCGGTGCCCCTGAATGCATCCGCATGAGCTACGCCACCTCCGATGAGAATATCGCCGAAGCGATACGCCGTATCAAAGAGACATTGGCACGTCTGAAATAAGGACCTGCCATCCCAATACATACGCAAAGGCCACAGCGCCACACGGAAGAAAACCCTCCGGTGTGCCTGTGGCCTTTATGACAATCCGAACAACCTACAATGAAATCAAACGCACTCTACCACCTGACAGCCATCCTGACCGTCAGCATCTGGGGAACCACCTTCGTCTCCTCAAAAATCCTCATCCATTCCGGTCTGACCCCTACAGAAATCTTCCTTTACCGTTTCTCCGTGGCATACCTATGCCTGCTGGCCGTCTCACACAGAAAACTCATGGCAAACAGCCTGAGAGACGAATCCATTCTGCTTCTGGCCGGAATGTTCGGAGGCTCCCTCTACTTCATCACCGAAAACACAGCGCTACAACTCACCCAAGCATCCAACGTGTCACTGCTGGTATGCACCTCCCCTGTACTCACCCAACTGCTCACCAGCCTGTTCTTCAAGGAAAAAGTCAAGCGACATTTCCTTATCGGAACCGCCATCGCGTTGTCCGGTGTGGCCCTTGTCGTGACCAACGGAGACCTGTCACTGGGCATCAATCCTATGGGAGACCTACTGACCCTCACAGCCGCATGCTCATGGGCATTCTACGGTGTCACCCTCCGGAAAATAGGGAACCGCTACCCTACCCTCTTCATCACCCGGAAAGTGTTTTTCTACGGCATCCTCTCCCTGCTGGCCTTTTTTCTCATCCAGCCTCCCCAACTGCACATTTCCCTGCTTGCGCTTCCCACTGTCTACACCAACCTGCTGTTCCTTGCCGTGATAGCCTCCCTGCTCTGCTATATCTCATGGAACGCCACAGTACGGGTCATCGGTGCATCGAAAGCATCCAACTATCTATACATAAACCCGTTAGCCACCATCATCACCGCCCACATCGTCTTGGGAGAGGCAGTCACCGTCTGTTCACTACTCGGAGCCGCCTGCATCATCGGAGGTGTCTATCTGGCCGAAAAATAAAAGACAGACACGTCATTCCATGATACAGGCGGACGGGTCATTCACTGCCCGTCCGCCTGTCCATGTCGTCCATCCGCCTGAGGTCGTCCGCCCTGTCCTTCATGTCCAGCCTGGCCAGACAAATCAGAAGAGCGGCAAAAACAAGGACTATCAGCAGAACCGCGACAATGATTATCTTCAACATAATATTATTGCAGGTTTCTATAAATCTCCGACACCTGACCGGCTATCTTGTCCCAGTCATATTTACTCATATCATAGGCAACATGCTCCAACGGTCCATCAACGATCCCTTTCAGCTTTTCCGCCAACGTGTCCACATCGCCCGTCGGAAAGTAATCGTTCCCGGGCAGTCCCACTTCCAGATTCGCCGGAATATCGCTGACCACCACCTTCACCCCGTAGCTCATGGCCTCCAGAAGCGCGATGGGCAGGCCCTCATGACTTGAAGGCAGGCAATAGCAGCGGCAATGGGTGAGGAGTGAATGCAGCCTCTTTCCCTTGATGAAGCCTGTCAGCACCACTCCGTTTTTCCTTGCCGTCTCTTTCAGTCCACGCGAATAGTCATCCTCAAAGTCCGTATCGCCAGCCAGCACCAGCCTGATGCCGGGACTGGTTTCCTTTATCTTGGCGTAAGCGGCTATGAGGTGGTGCAGGTTCTTTTCCGGCACAAAACGGCACATTCCCAATATGTACTTTCCCTTTTCGATACCCAGTTCATTGAAATACTCCGGGAAATCACAAATCTCAGGCTGCGACACTCCGTTATATATCAGACGCACGTGCCGGGTCCTTCCATACTTTTCTTTTATGAGGTTGCGTATCACGTCGGAGATCACGATGACCTCGTCGGCGAACATGCATCCCAGCCTTTCTCCGAGTCTCAGCACCGTTTTCGCCGCCAGTCCCCACTTGTCGCGGTCGTAGTCCGGACCATGGTGTGTGAACACTACTTTCATGCCCAACGCCTTTGCGTACGGGACAAGCAGGGCCGGACCGACGGCATGGATATGCAGGATGTCCGTCCCCATCTTTTTCGCCCGGTTGATGGCCCGGAAAGTATGGACAATCGCCTCGAATGATTTCTTCTTCGGACTTTCAATGTCGAGCAGTTTCACGCCCTTCCATTCCGTCAGATCATCCTTCACGTAATTTGTCCGGCGTATCACGGTCACGTCGAAACCCTTCTCCGCAATTCTGGGAAACAGCTCCTCGCAATGTGTTTCCACCCCACCCATGATATCCGGGATACCACGGGTGCCGGTAACTACTATTTTCATAAGGAATAATTGATTATTTTTGCGGAGAACCCGCAATGCCATTCAAGATGAAAGATTTTTATCATAGCATAATGGAAGCCCTGCAATATGTCGGGATACTCATCCTTTCCGGATTGTCCGCATTATGGCTTCTGATAAGGGGACGGAGGATAAAATGATTCAGAACTTTTCCCTCAAGTCTCCCTGACAGGGGTCCTGTCCCACATCGCACCATTCCGGACTGATGCAGGCCGGTTTGCCTTGCAGGCTACGAAGCTTGTTCGTGAGTGCCCATTTCAATGGGTATTTGATGTATTTGTGCATCACCGGACTTGCCGTGCCCACCATCCAGCAGTTTTTCGGACATTTCCGCACCATTGCGCGTACTTTCCGGGCCTGTTCGCTTTGCCAGATTTCCATGAACGGCGCATCGTGGATGTTGCCCATACTTTCTTTCCAGTATTTTTCTTCCAGACCGTTGCAGGGCATCACCTCGCCCCACGGGTCGATGAAGAAATTCACCGTACCGGCCTCGCATGGCAGCATACGCCTGCCACCCTCAATATAATTGATGAGTCCCATGTTGAACCATGCCCGGAACCAGCTTTTCGGATGCTTCTCCTTCAGCTGCCATTCTATCAGCTGTTTGAAATTGTCGCACACTTCGTCTTTGTTCGTGATTACATTGTCACTCTTGTGGAAATAGTAGGAATTATGGAAAGCTGCCGTGGCAAATTCCATGCCCATTGCCAATGAAAGCTGATAGAGTGAGAGCATATCTTTTGAGTTATGGTTCGATACCGTACATCCGAAACCGATATCCTTCAGCCCCATGTGCTTCAGGGTGAGCAGTGTGCGCAGGCCCTTGTCGAATCCTCCGGCATGTCCGCGCAGCTCGTCGTTCTTCTGGCTCAGTCCCTCTATGGAGATACGGATGCCGATGTCCGGGAATTTCTTCGCCAGTGCGACAACCCGGTCCTCAAACCATCCCGAAGTGGAAATCACGATTCTGGGAGTATGTCTGTAGCATTCCTCCACAATTTCTTCCAGGTCCTCACGGATAAACGGTTCGCCTCCTGTAAGGTTGATGAACTTGAGCTGCGGAAGAGACTTCAAATCCGCCGCCTTTATTTCCTCTTTCCTGTCGGTAGGATTTTTCCAGATATTACACATCTGGCAACGCATCGGACAGCGATACGTCAGAATGATGCTTGCGTCGGTAGGACGCGGAATGTTGTTGTTAGCCATATATGTATTTGGTTATTTATAAAGTCCGATAAGTTTTTGGTAGTAGGTTTCCGAATTGTATCGTGTCTGTGCCGTACGGGCAATCGTGTTGTAGTCAAAAGAAGCGGCAAACATATCCTTGATTTTGTCCTTCAAATCCTCCACATTCTTGCTTTCGAAGCATAATCCCGAAACCCCTTCTTCAATCAGCTCCGGAATTCCTCCGATACGTGCGCCCAATACAGGGGTACCGAGGCATTGAGCCTCAATGACCGAAAGCGGGTTATTTTCATACCACTCAGAAGGAATCACACTGAACCGTGCCCTTCCTGCTATCTCCTTGATTTCCTCCCATTGCCTGAATCCCATAAATTCAATGTTGGGGTTTGCTAAAGATTTTATTTTTCCTTCCAATGGACCGCCGCCAATTATTTTTAGTCTGTAAGGTAATTGGTTGGCGGCTTCGATTAACGTCTGTACACCTTTCTCATGCGAGATGCGTCCGATGAAGCAGTAGTAATCTTCTTTTTCCGTATAGGAGCTTTTCTTACATTTTTCCACATCAATGAAATTGCAGAGCGTATGCAGTTTCTTTTTGCAGAAGCCTCCTTGAGCCATCTTATCTGCCATAAACTGACTGGGACAAACAAATAAGTCCGAACAATCCTCCAGTCGCCGACGGTTCCATTTCAAGGCCTCTCTATAGGCAAGAAAACTGGCTGTACTTGAATTTCTCATACACTTATATTCCAACACCTTATGTTTGTCTGTAAAACATTCTTCACAAATGCTTGTTCCGTTGCGCAGACAGTCATAACGTGGGCAGAGTAATTTATAGTCATGTATAGTCCACACCACTTTAATCCCCCGTTTGTGCGCCAGTTCCGCAATAATGGGTGAGAGTTGTGAATGAATATTGTTCAGATGCACCACATCAGGTTTAAAGTCATCCAACAGCGCATTGAATTTCCGTTTCACTTCACGTGTTCCGAACGGCCGTAGAAACGCTTCAACCATTCCGGGTCCCGGAGAAAAACGGATTTCACTGGGGAAATACTTGCTCCATGGAGTAGGCAGGTTGTCCGGGTATTGCATGGCAAACACAGCCGTTTCATGTCCGTGAGCATTCAGCAATTGCTCCAAATTGAGCATATAAATGCAATCACCGCCACGACGGTAATAAAATTTATTGGCTAATAAGATTCTCATGATTTTAGAATATGATGTTTAAGAGAACACATCAATATATGCCGGGATATGCCGCCGCATCTTGCTCCCGGCCGATTATCAAAAAAATAGGGGAAATTATATTTTCAGCAAATCATAATCCTTCAATGACATCAGGATCAAGCCCCGTAGCCTTGACGATGGTTTCTACATCCATCCCCATCCGTTTAAGATTACGGGCCACACTTTCTTTTCCTTCAGCCAGGCCTTCTGCTCTTCCCTCAGCTCTTCCTTCAACCAGTCCTTTGTTCCGCTCGAATTCCATAACGGCAAGCTGGTCACGATACACCTTTATGCTTTCGTCATACTTCATGCGTTCTTCCTTGCTCATGGAGGCGATGTCCACTATCTCCTCCAGCTTCTTGAATACGGC
>DWVR01000038.1 GCA_019120125.1 Candidatus Phocaeicola excrementigallinarum
TGGTTTGGAAAATTGTTGAGCCACGACCATGGAATGACCCTCCATTTCGCGACTCCTTCGTATACTTCCGGAACGAAAGGGGTACAGCGCGGCCATGTTTTGATGGAGCCTCGTACCGACCAGGAATTCGAACGCATCAAACTCAAGTTAAAAGGAGCCTGGGTACTGATTTCCGGCACAAACAACGGCTGGCCCATCGACCGGACGGCACAGGCTGATTCTATTCGTCAGGCTATCAAACAGGAAAATAAGGAAATCGACCAGAAGAATGCCGAACTCCGAAAAAGAAACAGAGAGAAAGGTGAAAACAACAAGATGATTCCTTATAAGGAATTCCCGGCACTTTACTACCATGAGATGGTTGAAGCCGGTGCCTTAGGATTCATTCAGTCATCAGAGGTGCCTATCCGTGCGCTCTATGACCGGAAGATGATTGACAGCATGACGTTCGACAACCTGCCGGAAGTTCCTGACATCAAGCTCGACCGGCATCAGTTCGACATCATTGCTCAGATGGTAAAAGAACGGCGGGAAGACTTCCTGCTGGAGTTCGATATCCGCAATCATTTCAAACTCGGACCAATTAAATATCACAACGTGGTGGCATCGATACGGGGTAGCAAGTACCCGGACGAGCAAGTCATCATCTGCGGACACTTAGATGCCTTTGATACCGGTACAGGCGGCATCGACTGTGGCACAGGGATTGCACCCATGATGGAAGCTGCCCGTATGCTGGCATTGTCGGGAGCCAAACCCAAGAGAACCATCCTCTTCATCGCCTTTGCCGGAGAAGAGTTCGGACTGTTAGGCTCGAAAGCTTATTGCAAGAAACATCAGCAGGAGTTGCCGAAGATTGTCAACGTATTCAACCGTGACGGCGGGCCGGAACCTCCCGTCGGAATAGCTGTCTCGCAGGCGATGTATGATGATTTCGTCAAGATAACCCAACCCATCCAGAAGATTCGGGCAGACATTCCGTTTAAAGTGACCGTGCGTCCGCCCCGTAAACAACCGAAGGTGGCGGGTGGTACCGACTCGGAAGTATTTGCCACGTATGGTGTCCCGACATACGAATTTACCACAAAAGATGTCAAAGGATATAATTTCAATTATGGGGAAATCTGGCATACGGAACGTGATCTGTTTACCAAGAACATCCCGGAATACCTGGAGCATACGGCAACCGTCACTGCCATCACCGCCTTAGGTGTAGCCAACCTCGACAAGCCTCTGCCGCGGGAAGGAGTCTATGAAGAAAATTGAAGATTGGAATGACAGTAGATGCGCAGCAAGCTGCGCATCTATTTTTTTATGACCGACAGCCTATTTCCACACTGTATATTCAGGATGGTTTCTCTTCGGATTCGTCCTGTCTTTTCAGTCACTCATTCAACAGGCGACAAATGTCCTCTCCCTTCATGCTCAGATTAGAGACATAAATACTTTCAATGGCTCCTGAGACCAGGAAATTAAAGGTCATCAGTTTTTTGACTATGCCGGAAGTGGTTTTGGATTTCATCTTCTTCAAAAAATGTGTGCGTTTGTAGTCAATGGCTATTTGCTTGGAACTACTTATTTTTATCAGCCGGAACCTCTGTACATCTGCAAAATAAATGGTGTAACGCGCTGCTTTCCATTGCACATATTGCTCCACCCTGTCTTCATAAACGACTAAATACGGTATGCGCTTGACGGCATTGTAAAGAGTGGTGACAGCCAACCACAATCCGCCTCCTCCAAAAAATATCACACCCAACCAGCCCCCTATGATTTTATTCACCAATCGGCAAGACTCGTCAGTTATCATATAGATTCCACCTACCGTAAAAAGCATGCAGCCTAGTATCAGCCACAGGTTTTTCCAGCAACTTTGGTATATTTTTATCTCTGCTTCCATCATTTTTATTTTATATGTTATCGACAAGCATTTAATGCTTTCCTCTAAAGATAGAGAGTTATTCGATTTTCAGCAAATCTGCACTGAATTTTCCATTCTTCTTTTTGAGAGATTTTGCCGTACAGTATGAGCCGCTCTTCAAAAGAATACAGTTCCACGCAAACAGGGCTGCCGCATTTCAAGACGGCTGCGGAAACGATTCCTAAAAAACATAAAAAACAGACACATATTTTGTCTTTCATCCGCCTTTCCTTATATTCACGTAAACAATTAAACCTGAATCCACATGAAAAATAAAATTGCCCTACTGGCATTGGCCGCCACAGCATGGCTGGGCACCACCGCAAACACACCTGTCCCCAGAAGCGTAGAAAACCCCTTCATCGAGTCGGCCAACACCATGACGCTCGACATTGCGAAAGTGGAACTGAGCGACACGGCCACGGTGCTCTATACGGACGCCTATTTCCGCCCGCATTACTGGATAAAGATCAGTTCCGAATCTTACCTGCAAGCCGACGGCAAAAAATATGCCTTGAAAGGCACACAAGACATTGAGGCCGATTCTCTTTTCTGGATGCCCGAAACGGGAGAAGCCTCCTTCCGGCTGAGCTTTGAGCCCCTCCCCCGCGATACACGCTCGTTCGACTTCATCGAATCTGACTGCGACGACTGTTTCAAACTATTCGGTATCGACCTGACGGGAAAAACGGAAGCCACCGTGCCGTCTGACATCCCGGCCGAAGTCATCCGTGCGAACGAGGCCGTACCTTCTTCCCTTCCTGCTCCCTTATTCAAAATGGGTGAAACCGCAGTACATGTCCATCTTTCAGGTTATCGGAAGGGACTGGCAAAGGAAGTGAATCTCTATGTCAATACCCTGCTGAACGGCCAGCAGTCTTACACCGCCCCCATCAATGCAGACACGAGAGAGGCTGAATTCAAGTTCTGGCAGTACGGTTCCGCACAGGCTTTTGCTCTTGCAGGAATAGGAGTAAACAAGTTCTGGCTGGCTCCAGGCGAAGAAATTGACTTGTATATCGACATGCACCAAAGCGGACAGATGCTCATGGACCGCCGGACGCAGGAGAAGCAACTTCCTCCCTTCAAGAGTACGCCGGCATGCTACGCCACAGGCACATACGCTGGACTGACCTCTCCCGCACTGTATCCGGATACACCTTATAGCATGGAGCTTTATTCAAGGGAATTTGCCGACTACAAGATGACGGCCGCCGAATATACCCAGCATGTCATCCAACTTTACCAGTCACTCTCCGACAGTATCGCACAAAGCAGCCTGCCACCGGTGGGCAAAGAACTGGCCCTGCTGAAATTGAAACAGGAAGCAGTGGAAGCCATGGCGCAAGGCGACGCCATCCGTACCTATAATTACCGGATGATACACAACCAGTGGGACCGCAACAAACCGCTGGACCTGAAGATTGACTCGCTGACGGCCGAAAACCGCGCCGCATTGTGCAAACTCTTCCCTATTGCCGACGAGCAACTGCTAATGGGAGAAAATATCATGTCCTATGCCCGCAGCATCTCCAATCCACTCATCGCCTGGCCCGAAGAAGCAGGACTAAAAGGCACCTTTGCCGACGACCTGCAACGGGTCATACCCTTAGTACAGAAAGCCGC